>NZ_JBHSHY010000052.1:0-33285 GCF_042653205.1 Paenibacillus sp. GCM10023250
CGCTCAATCTTACGGCTTCTTCTTTGAATGCTTTGTCGTATCGATTCATTTCTCTCGTCCCCTCGTCAGCTTTCATTTTATTTCATACGAGGGTGTTTTTCGACTGCATTTTTATCGTAGCACTCCACTATGCATATTACCGAAATGATAAAGTCAAAACAATTACACATGGAAATAACTTTACTAGCAATTATGTATATGACGGGTTGGACCTCAAATCACTCCAACATAAAAAAACAGACGGAGCGGTAGTTAACGCCTACGACTACGAAAGCGATTGGAGCGGCAATGTAACAAAACGTACAGAAAACGGTACGGTTAACAATTATACCTATGATCCGTTAGGGCAAGTGTTGACGAATACTCAATTTCATGAGACCTACGGTTACGATGCAAGAGGTAATCGTACGAGTCTGATTTCAGATGCGACACCTTCGATTGATAATTTTAACTACACCTATGATGAATGGAATCAATTAACGAAGGTCACTGACAAAGATGCTGCCACTGTCAGTTACACGTATAATGGCGATGGTCTGCTTTATGAACGGACTGCTGGGGGTACTAAAACCCGGTACTACTGGGATGACCAGCGCTTGATAGGAGAAGCGACTGTTAGTGGTACAACGGTTACTCCGAAAGCTTCTTATGTGTATGGCAATGGTTTACTGGAACGCATCGATGGCAGCAATCTAACAAGAGCGACTTATCTTCTTAATGGACATCAAGATGTTGTCGAGTTAAGAGATAATTCAGGCGCAGTGTTAAATAAGTATACCTACGATATCTGGGGTAAACCGTTAAGTGTAAGTGAAACGGTCGATAACCCATTCTGGTACTCATCCGAATATTGGGATAAGAAGACTGGGTTACAGTATCTTCGGGCGAGATGGTATAATCCAGAGACAGCTAGGTTTATAAGTGAGGATACGTATGAGGGAGAGCTTAAGAATCCGAATAGTTTGAACCTTTACACGTACGTAGAGAATAATCCGCTAACGCATACTGATCCATCAGGACATTGGCTCATTGATGCTATTTTCCTTGCGGCGGATGTTGTATCATTTGTAAAGAATCCATCACTCGCAAATGCAGCATGGATAGCTGGAGATGTAGCATCCTTTGCAGACCCAACTGGAGCAGCTTCTACTGCTGCACATGTAGCTAAAGGAGCACATGCAGTAGCAGAAGGCGTTCATGCTGCTGAAGCAGCGAAGGTATCCGGTAAAATTACGGGCGGAAGTTTTAAAGCGGTAAATGCTACTAAAGGATCAGATGAGGTCGGTCATCACATTGCACAAAATGCTTATAATAAAACTCAAGGTATAAGTCGAGATGATGGACCTGCCGTCTTAATGAGTATAGCTGATCATGCGGAAACTAGAACCTATAAAGGTAAAGGTAAAGCTGCAATGAGAGTTGATGCTGGACTAAATGGGCGGCAACGAATGGCTAAGGATGTTTGGGATGTAAAGAAGAATTTTGGAACTAAATATAACCAAGGCCTTAGGCAGGCGGTTCGTTATGGTCAAAAAATTTATCAAAAGGAGTAACCTGTATGAGGGTAGAAGGCTATAGAGTTATTAAAGGTTATGATACGCATCTTCATACCTTTGGTGGCGATTCTTGGAATACACCGATCTGTCCAAATTGTGGTACCAACTTACACTTAATCTTTAATTTTGACCTGAATGACAGTAGATTGGAAAAACTACAAAATGGACAATTAAATAGAATTCCATTAATTTCGTGCTTAAATTGTTCTTCATACTGGTCGACTCAAGTTTTTAAAATCGAACCTCAAACAGGCACTATTACAATTATTAAACAAACTGATGAGGAACATTGGATTAGTGAAGACGAGGACCAGTTTCCTTATCCACTGCCATTCTCTAGCTTGACTTTAGAAGAATTGCATGAGACGGATACTCCATCAAATGAGGAGGATACTGACATAGCTTTTGCAGATTTTGGTTCAGAGTATGTTTGTAGGATTCTCGGAGAGCCATTATTCGCAACAGAAGCTATCCAAAACAAATGTTATCATTGTAATGAAGATATGGAGTACGTAGCAACAATTTGTAGTGAGGATTATGATTCTGAGGGCTTGGTTCATGATGGCTTTACTTTCAATTTAGGAGAAATATTTCTTTACTATTATTTTTGCAAGTCATGCCTCCTTCTACAGGCAGATACGCAAGGAACGTAAGAAATTTGATGACCTTGATTGGCTTATGCCCTTCAAGGTTTCTTTTTTAGGTGGGGCTTCCGAGTGCCGAATGAATATGACGGCTAAGTTATAACCCCTTTATCTTAATAATTCATAGCCAGTTCTCTCGGAAACAGAACTCAAGCGATACCAGTCGCCCGTATGTCTTATCGTGCGTGGAATTGGAGAATCATCAAGCACTAAGAAGTACTTATCCGAAACGAATTGAATTGTATTTAGCTGAAATGAGGAGACGGCTAATGGCTAACAAATCCATAAGCTTTCCCAAGGACATCAAGGCTTTTCTAGACGGGCTTCCTAATGCGAGAAGTTACGTCGTCGATCTGATTAACCGAGATCGTGGAAGCGGCGACGCGAATCTGGAGAATTCGATTCGGAAAGTTTTAACTGAACTGCTCACCGAACTGAAAGCCCCTCCCGTTCAGCCGGAGCCATATTGGCACGTACTGGATTCGAGCCTCTGCTTGAAACTGACGGTAGCCGCTGATGATCCGTCCGACCTTGATGATCCTCATGTCCTTGCAGAGTTTGACCGTCTGGCTGTACGAGAGGGGCTATCTGACCCGTGTTCGGATGGACGGCGTAATGACCTTTGGACAGAATGAGTTAGCCAGAAGGACGTTGTACTATGAGCGAAACGCCCCTATACGCTAATCGTTAGCGAAACGAACGAAGCCCGCCTACGCGAAATGGACGTAAGACGTCCAGAAAGCGTGGATGACGGGCTTCTTTACGTCTCCTTAAGTCTTTACTTGGGAGTGATGGTAGAATGGACGAGAGGGCGCTTTATGGCGTCTGTATCCACGATGATCGAAATGAGCGGAGGAATGAACGTGGAAGATTCTCTAGAAGCAGCGCTAAGACGGAAGCTTATTCGCTTGGAAAATCGTCAGCGGAAGCCTGTGGTGTATGATCCTGCTGGAAGATCGGAGGCGGATGTGCTCCGCTCGTTGCTAGAGAATGGGACGTGGGTTAAACCGGAGAAAGATGACGAGAACGGCGAGCGTGAAAAGTAACGACGCGCTAAAAAATCCTGATAGAACTTTCCTATCGCCCCCGTAATCGCGATAGGAAACTGTAATATTGTGGTATATCTATACCGAGTAGCGAAAGAATATACCATCGATCGACAGTGCTATGGGCTGATTCTATGGAGATCGTGCCGTGTGCTCCTATGTGGGGAATACAGGAATCGACTGCGTTGCTATGGGGAATATGGTCTTCTCCAAGCGGGATGGGGATGTAGGGAGTTGTGGTATACGACGAATAAAAGTGTCGGCGATATTAAGATATGAACTGGGGTTCACACCTCCTGCTCTTCCCGAAGACCGAAGGTAAGAAGGCGACGGAGCGAAGCGGAGTCTTTCGAGCGAAGCGAAGAAAGGTTGAGCGAGAAAGAGGAAGAACGTGAAGTCGCCTGAATATCTGTGGGCAGGGTCTGCCCAATGGAGCCTGAGCCGCTTCGCGTATGGGAAGCTTCAAGGAATTGGATGAGCTCCACTCCTCGCTATCGCTCGGAGAGGACTTCGCTTCGCTCGTCCATCGAAGTTTTACGAGATGGTTTCGAGGTAAATGATTGAATTGGAAATGCGCTGGAGATTCCCTGTTCTCTGGAAGTGAATAGCCTTACCTGCCCCCACTGGCGACTGAATGGACGATAATCGTCCGAAGTCGCTGATGGGGGCTTTTCGTATAGTTAAGCCTTCCTCGAATTACTGATACGATTTGTATAAGTCTGCTGTACTTACCTCTCGAATCTCCTGACCACCCTTCGCGATTTTTGGGGTGATTATGACCGTGAATGATACGTTTTGTGTCTAATCAATCGAGAATTGCTACGAGTTCCATACGTCACGCGTCTCTTCGTGGAGCCGCGATGACGATAGGCTCATGTTACCCCGCTGGCGACTGAATGGACGATTATCGTCCCCATGTCGCTGACGGGGTTTTCTTTGTGTTATGTGCTGTTCATGCCTCTCCTACGTTGGCTTGCGCGTTTATCGAAGAAAAAAGGATGATCTCCATGAGCACAACCCGGAGTGTTTTCTATGAGCGCTGGTTTATTTAGACCATCTATGGGAAAGGGGGGAACCCCAATGGTTGCTGCGACAAGGAGTAGTCTGACCATTTCTAGATTTCTGGCACGATGTTGCCTAGAAATGCGTGACGAATGGAACAGAAACGTTTCTAGATTGAAATAGTACAAAACGTATCGAACGAAGGAGGAACGAAAGATGATTCACGAAGCTAGGGTTAAGATGGAGCGCGTTGGAGATGAGCATTTCCATGTGACGGTATCGTCCGATGACGCGGAGTCAATGGTTCTCTTTATCTGGTCAAACATTGCGGGAAAGCTGGCGAAAGCGAATGGCTACTATGGGAGGTATGTGGAGCTAATACCGCCAGTTAATACGGAGTCTGCCGGACTAACCTACGTGTTTCAGAAATCCCGAAGGAGGAGCAAGCCGAATGAGCGGATACAACTGCCAGATAACGAAGATCGGTAATTGCCTGCGTACGAAACGCTACGGACGTCCGATCTACGAGGGTGGGAAGAATCCTCGGAAATCGAAGGAGGAGCGGAACGCGGAGATTCAAGCCATAGTGCAAGACCCGTCGTTGTCGAACTTGAATAAGCTCATCCATACGGCGATTCTGGAGCCGCCGAATAAGGATGAGCGTGCCGGGAAGCTTCCTGACCGAACGCCGAAGCCGGGGTGACTGACGCTCTCCGAGCGTGAACGCTTCTGTCGCCTGATGGATCGGAACTTCAGCGAGGGTCATAAGTTCATTACGCTGACCTACGAGAAGGAAGACGTAACGTTGGATGAATCGGCCAGAGACTTCGAGAATTGGGTGAAGCGGATGCGCGAGCGCTACGGAGACTTTAAGTATCTCGCCGTCCGTTCCTTCCAGAAGCGCGGGACGATTCACTATCACCTGCTCGCTGATCTGCCGACGATTCCAAGAGCGGAGTTGGCGGATGGGACGTTTCGGGATATCTGGGGGCATGGAAGCGTTCTGGTCAAGCGGATATACAGCCTGCCGATGGTGGAACGGCGGAACAAGCTGAAGCTCGATCTGCTCAAGAACCTGCGGAACTTCAAGGCGGACGAGAGATCGTATGGGAAGCGCCTGTTCCTACAGAGCAAGAACCTCATCGTCCCGCCGACGATTAAAGGTCACTTCGACGAACTGATGGAACGCTTGAAAGCGAATGGCTATGTCCCGAAACTAATGGATTCCTATAGCTTCGAGACAGAGTTCTTAGGGACGATCCAGCTCGGGACGTACCGGCTAACGAAGCAAGAATAACTTTAATAGAGTAAAGTGCTATAGTTGTTCGATAAGCCCTGAAGCCGCTGTGGAACTGCTGTTTAAACGTGATAACGACTTAAAACTTTAATCCGCACAATCTTAAAATCGATGCTTGAACTCCCCCATCTGCGCGTAATATGCTTGCCGCAGAGCAGGGTTTACCAGTTATTAGGAGTATAAAGTTGAGGCTCCGTTACGGTAATTTACGTTGCGATGGGGTGAGGAAAGCTTGAACGTAATTGGTTATATTCGTGTTTCGACACAAGGGCGAGCGAAGGAAGGGTATAGTCTCGCGTACCAGCGGGATGAGGTTGAAGCGTACTGCAAGGCGCAGGGATGGAATCTCGTTCACGTCTATGAAGATGCCGGGATTAGTGGTGCGGAAGTAGACGAAGAAGCGCTCGAAGTCGAGCGAGAAGGCTTCCGAGACATGCTTGAAGCACTTGCGGATGGCGGTGTGAGCTACGTGCTCGTGCTGAATACGAATCGCTTATGGCGTAGTGACATCGTAAAGGTACTCGTTCATCGTGAGTTGAAGCGCTATGGCGTAGACATCAAGAGCATTGAGCAACCGACATACAGCATCCACCGGAAAGACCCGAGCGACTTCCTGATTAACGGGCTGATGGAACTGCTCGATCAGTACCAGCGGCTGGAGATCGCTTTGAAGCTTGGGCGCGGAAGGATAAAGAAAGCCCAGCAAGGCGGTTACGCTGGTGGACGCGCCGCGTTCGGCTATACGGCGAAGAAAGGGCAGAAAGTGATCAAAGTAAACGCGCTTCAAGCGTCGGCTGTGAGGCGTCTGTTCGAAATACGAAAGCGTAATCCGAGCATGACGCTGGCGGAGACGGCGCGACGGCTGAATGCCGATGGCTATACGACCCAGCAAGGGAAGCCGTTCACGAAGGTGCAGGTGAAGCGAATCCTTGACCGGAAAGCGCTGTACGAAGGCAAGGTGAGTTACGGTAACGTGAAGGCAGCCGGTCTGCACGAAGCGATTCTGTGAGGCGGTGGCGTAGATGACGGAGATGGAGCGCTATAACTGCTACGTTGAGCAGGAAGACCGCGCACTAGAACGACTGAGAACACTGGAATCTTGTCTGTATTCGGTATTCGACCACATCTACCGCTACGGAGAACGATTCGACCGGGATGCGGTCATGGAGACGCTGCTTGCGATCCATGAGATAGAGACGATTGTACGGCTGGAACTGCTTCACCTGAGATTGGAGAAGGCGTACCTCGCTTATGCGCTAAACCCATGCAAGCCACAAGGCTAATTGATGGAACAGGATGGATATGAGATTTTGCTAACGTGTCTTTGCGGCTCGTCCGCTCGAACTGAGGATGCAAACTCATGATACCTGAACGTTCCTAGCCGTCCAATGGGACGGTTACTCATGGGCTCGAAGTTGGCTTACGTGTCGTTGTAGCGTGTCTACTTGAGTTGAGGATGCCTCTCCAACCTATGAGCAGCTGTCCCATCCGAGATAAAGGAGTGAAGCGAAGTTGGTTCAACCGGATAAAATGATTTACGTCGGCGTTGACCTGCACAAACAGCATCATACCGCCGTGATGATTGATTGCTGGAATAAGAAGCTAGGTGAGATCAAGTTCGACAATAAGCCGTCATCCTTCCCTTTGCTCGTGAAGGAAGCGAAGAAGTATACGAAGAAGGGCATGTCCGTCGTGTATGGCTTGGAGGACGTCGGCGGATTCGGGCGAGCGCTGGCCGTCTACCTAACCGAAAGCGGCTGTACCGTAAAGGAAGTGAATGCGAAGCTGGCGAATAATCGCCGGAAGAGCCACGTCACCGTTCAGAAGTCGGACAGCTGGGATGCAGAATGTGTAGCGCGGGTGCTTAAAGACGAACTGCCCCACCTGCCCGATGCAAAGCCGATTGATCTGTACTGGGCGATTAGCCAACTTGTCACCCAACGGAAATGGCAAGCGAAGAGCCTGACGGGCATGGTGAAGCGGCTTCATCAGCAACTTGGATACCATTATCCGAGCTACAAAGCGTTCTTCTCCCAGATCGACGGGAAGACGGCGTTAGCTTTCTGGCATCGGTTCCCTTCACCGATTCACCTGAACGGTATGACTACCGGTGAACTGGCGGCGTTTCTACGCGTTTTAAGTCATAACGGGCTATCAACGAAGAAAGCGGAACAGATTCTAACGCTCGTGGCGGCTGACGGCGATACGACGCGAGACTTCCAGGAGAAGCGTGATTTTATCGTGCGAGGACTGGTGCGGAACATCCGCTTCTACGAGCGGGAGATCAGCCGGATTGAGCAAGAGATCGGGAGCCTGATGGTGCAACTGGGGTTCCAGTTGGAGACGATGACGGGAATCGACCTCGTAACAGCTGCGGAGCTTGTCGCAGAGATCGGGGACATTCACCGCTTCGCTACGTCGGATAAGCTGGCGCGGTTCGCGGGAATCGCTCCGATAGCGGTAGGTTCGGGCAACAAGCACCGCAACTACAAGAGTAAGCAGGGCAATCGGGAACTACACGACATTTTGAAGGCGCTGGCTATTCGGCAGATCGCGGTGACGAGAACGAAGAAGGAGCCGCGTAACCCGTATTTCTATTCGTATTACGAGCAGAAACTGGCGGCGGGGAAGACGAAGCAGCAAGCCATCGTCTGCATCATGCGGAAGCTCGTCAACGTGGTCCACTACCTGATGCGAACAAAGGCGGCATATGTGATGCCGGTGGTGCCGGAGAAGGACGCTGGCTGATATAATGGAAACAAATGCTGGTGGTGGCGACTGCCATCCCGCTTCCTACGAATAGTAAGGCTTTATTAACTAGGATACGTATGAGGGGCAGATTGATAATCCACTGAGTTTGAATCTTTATACGTATGTGCATAATAATCCATTAATCTATGATGATCCTACTGGACATTGGTGCACATCGACTGATGGGAAGTATTCACACCCAGGTGAATGTTCTGATGGGAAAAGGGATGACAGATGGAGACCTGATAAAGAAATGGACGGAGCTGTGATAGTAAATAAAGGTGAGCCTCTTATGATGGGTCCTCATATATAACATATGATTATTATGCAAGCTCTCAATATCGGGATGATGTCCTGGTAGAGCTCTATATGAATATGGATGATCCATTACAATATTTAATTGCAATTCATTATTCAAGGAATGTATTAAATAATGCTCCAAAAACTCAACAAGAAGCTATCGATGCAGGATGGACACAATTAAAGGCGTCAGACTCGGTGTATCATCAACTTGGAAGTGGAAATGAAAACAATTCAAAGTATGTTTCTCCCGATGGGAAGTTGGAAGCTGTATACTATTCAGATGGCACTCTTGTAAGGGATATTAGAAATGTTGGTACTTATAATTTTGCTTCCCCAACTGACGATAAATTGAATCATATGATCTACGATGTCCTGCCTTACTATTTACTTGGAAATGGATCAAGTGATTCAACATCGGGTGGGGACAAGTTTTGGGTTACTTTAAAAGCACTTGTTCTGAAAGTCCAAGGGAAATAATGCGAAATTTAAAGGAGGAAGGATATTAATTGAAAAGTAGATCAATCATTGTTATAGGAGTCATTAGTTGGTTGGTTCTTCTTAGTATAACTATTACCTTAATACTTTACTCTGATAGGATCATTTCAAATAAGACTTCAAATAGTTTGAAATTTATTGTACTAGTTCATGTTTTTGTATTATGTATTTGTTTTCTTTTATCCATAGTGGCAATAATTAAATCTTTTAACCAACGAAAAAAACAAGAAATAAACAAACGATTATTCCTTATATCAATTTCCATTAATCTATCTTATTTATTAATTTGTTGTGCTATATTTATATTTGCATTGATTGCTACTTATAGTGCCATGATGGGAATTTAGAACTCGGAATATATTTTTACGCCACATGCGAGTGTAACTCCATGTGGTTTCTTTTTGTTCTCCTAGCACGATACAGAATACAAATAACTGCCGAGAGAGCATGAGTGGCACAGTCTAAAGGTGGGCGGCTTGGGTAAATATCAGAATGCCTTTATTTTAGCCGTATAGAGCAACTGGACCTCTGTCAATAAATTAGACACAACAAATCGAGAGAATTACGCCTTGTTAGGAATGTACGTTCGTATTGATTGGGCGAGAGATACCCTATGGAAGAATGGATCCTTTTCCCATTGTAGAAGCAAGTAATATATTCAAAGACGCCGGTCAAATGGGATGGGCAAAACCGAGCAATAATATAGAGGCTGGCGGCGGTATTCTATCGGCGTCAGTTTGTTTATTTCATGATTGTCATTTACCACCTTATGCGTGTGTACGAGCTGTAACCTCGTAAGATCTTACGGGTTACTGTACACAGCTCCATGTGGCTTTTTTATTCCAAACCTGCACACTAGGTATGCAGGCGTATAATCCTTTGTGTTAGACAATCCCTTTCAGATAATAGAGGCCAGGTGCAGAATGGTCGCGAAAGAGCGAGTCCTCGTAATCCAAACTCGCTCTCACTCCCAAGACCAAGGTTTCACCGTATGTTGCTGCTTCATATCATCAGGCTGCAGCCGTTCATGATGCCGAATACGATACTGATGTGCTCAAACGAAGTACCTTCCCCGTATCTCCTTTCAAGAGCTATGCTCAAGTTGCGCAGATCCTACGATCAGGCTCACGGTATTCTGCTGCTTCGCGGAAGCGTAGGCGGCAAGCGCGACCTCGACGGCCCGCATGCCGTCCTCTCCAGTAACGGATGCCTGTTTTCTGCCATCGCGAATACTGGTGACGAAATCTTGGACCAATCTAGTATCCATATCGTCACCCCAATAGGAATAATGAAAGCCCTTGTCGTCTGAGTATACATTAATCTTCTGGTTGAACGCGTCAATCGACAGCGTACCTGCCGTGCCAATGATCTCCAGTGTCACATCGCCCCAGGTCGGGTACGTCCGATTCCGGTTCCAGCTGCAGTCAAGCGTGGCAAAAATACCGTTGTCGAATGTCATGGAAATGACCCCGGTGTCATCGATCGGCGTGTCCTCATAGACCAGGTTGCCGATCTCGGCATAGACGTCAGCTATTTCCGCGCCGGTGAACCAGCGCATGATATCAACGACATGCACGGTGTGGTCGATGACGGCGCCACCGCCGGACTGTGCCGGATCGACGAACCATCCGCCGGGATTCTGTCCGCGGTTCGTTCCCTTCATGGCTAAAATTCGGCCCAGCTGGCCCGAATCCACGATCTGTTTAGCTCTGATAACGGACGAATTGAAGCGGACCGGGAAGGCCGTCTGGAGCATGACGCCGCGAGTACCGCAAGCGGCGATCATATCTTGCGCATCCTGTAGGTTAATCGCCAGAGGCTTCTCGCAAAGCACATGCTTGCCAGCCACTGCGGCCGCCAGTACATGCTCTTTGTGGCGGAAGTTCTCAGAGGTCACGATGACCCCGTCTAATTCTTGTGCGAGCAGCTCGTTGTAATCCTCGTAGTAAGCCGTTCCGAATTCTGCCGCATATTTCTGGCCGCGTTCCCTGGCGTCGTCCGCAATGCCGGCAAGCTCAATGCCATCAAGCCTGCGTAACGCTTGTGCGTAGCTGTAGGCATGCATATGCGCGAAACTGATAATCCCGATTTTCATATTAATCCTCCTCATCTCATCTCTGGACTTTGACTGCTTCAAGCGTGACTGGTTTGCTGGATTTCATCGAAGTGATGGCGGCCAAAGCAATTTCCATCGCTTTATAGGCATCCTCGGCCGTCACGAGCGGTTCAACGTTGTTCTCGATGCAGGTGATGAAATGCCTCAGTTCCTTGAAGTAAGGACTTTCCTTGACAGGACTTTCCGGAACCGGAACGCCGACAAACCCTTCGGCTGCACGGCGGTTCACAACGATTAGCGACTTATCTCTGGAACTGTCGTAGTCGAGAACGCCCGTTCTGCCCGCGATCTCGAATTTCATCGCGAAGTCTCCATGCGCCCAAGTGCCCTCTACATGGGCGATTGTGCCATTCTTAAAGCGAAGCGTTACGAGCGAATAGTCGAGTCGGTCCGGATCTTGGGGATAGAGCCCCCTCGCGTACACCCGCTCCACTTCGCCGAAGTACCAACGGAGAATATCAAAGTCGTGAATGATCATATCGAGTGTCAGTCCTCCGCTTGAAGCAAAATCGTTGTACCAATTGTTCCAGGCGACCGGAAATCCGCCACCCCGGCTCGTGCGGGCCATGGAAACTGGACCGATCGCGCCCGCGTCCAGAAGCTCTTTCGTACGCTCGTATTCATGAAAGAAGCGCAGCACATGCCCGACAAACAGACGTACACCCTTGGCGCAACAATAGTCGATCATCGCGCGGGCATTCTCTAGCGTGCCCGACAACGGCTTCTCGCAAATAACATGTTTACCGGCGTCTGCGGCTTTCATGACATATTTCTGATGCAGGAATGTCGGTACGCAGACGTCGATCACATCAACCTTCCCGGCCATTGCCATCGCCTCCTCGAACGAAGAGAAGGCAGGGCATCCGGCACGCGCTGCGACCTCTTGGCCTTTGTCCGCCCGAATATCGACGATGCCGGCCAGCTTGACGCCTTCCATCTGGGCATAACAGAGTGCATGGGTACCGCCCATCGAGCCAGCTCCGATTACCAATACATGAGTCATAGTCGCTTCGTCTCCTTTATAATCCGAGTGGTTTATCCCTTGATGCCGCTCATGGCAATTCCTTCAATAAAATACCGTTGGAAGAAAATAAAGATCACGATGATGGGGATTGTCGCCATCACCGCAGCGGCCATGAGTAACGGGTAATCGGTGGCGTGCTGTCCCTGGAAACTCGAGATGCCGATTGATAACACCCGTAAGTCGTCCTGACTTGTCATAATGAGCGGCCATTGCAGGTCGTTCCATGCAGCGAGAATCGTAAATATCGCGAGCGATACAAGCGCCGATTTGGACAAGGGCAGATACACTTTGGAAAAGATGCCGAAGTAACTGCAGCCGTCAATCTTTGCAGCCTCTTCTAACTCCTTAGGCAGTCCCATAAAAAACTGTCGGAGCAGAAATGTGCCGAAGGCGCTGAACATGCCAGGAATAATCAGCACATAGAAGGTGTCAAGCCAATTCAGGTCACGCATGATAACGAAACTAGGGATCATGATGACCTGTGACGGAATCATAAGGACGGATAACATGGCGACAAAGAGGAACGACTTCCCAGGGAAGCGCATGCAGGCGAAGGCATAAGCTGCTAGCGAGCACAGAATAAGCTGTCCGACGGTTCGTCCCGCCGTCATCAGTAATGTATTCAGATAGTAGCGGCTGAAGTTGATCTTATCTAGTACGTTCGCGTAGTTTTCGAAATGCCATGAGGAAGGCAGCAAAACAGGCGGCACCTGCATCGATTCGGCGAACGACTTGACGGAGGTGGACAGCATCCAAAGAAAAGGGATGAGCATGAACACTGCTCCGATGATAAGCGCGACATGCACTCCAAGATTCCAGGTGTTTCGTTTCTTTGCGGCGGGAGCCAATTGAGCCATATCGATCCCTCCTCTTTATTGATAGTGAACCCATTTCTTCTGAAGTACCATCTGGATCATCGTAAAGATTAAGATTACGATGAAGAGGACAAATGCTTCGGCTGACGCATAGCCCATATTGAAATATTTGAAACCGTTCTCCCAGATGTTGTATACGATTGTCCGAGTCGAATCAAGCAGGGAATCGTTTTTGCCGACCATGATGAAGATCAGGTCGAATACCTGGAACGAGTTGATGAACGAAATGACGGTGACGAAGAAGAGACTTGGCCCGAGCAGCGGTATCGTAATCCGGAAAAATTGATAGACTTTGCTCGCTCCGTCAAGAGAAGCCGCTTCATAGTAAGAGGCGGAAATACCTTGCAGCCCGGCCAGCAGAATGACCGCGCTGTAGCCTACACCACTCCATACACTAATCAAGATGATTGAGAACATTGCGATTTTCTCATCGAACAGCCAGTTGGGCTGCGGAAGATGAAGGGAGCCGAGTATATGATTGATCAAACCGTACTCGGAATTGTACAGCCATTTCCATACCATCCCGACTGCGATCGGCATCGTAATGGCGGGAATGAAATAAATCGTCCGGTACACAACCATGCCTTTGATCGAAGTATTCAGCAGCTCGGCTAAAACAAGCGCGAACGCGCAGGTCAGCGGAACCGTTCCGATCGTGTACAGCAGCGTATTCCACATGGAACGGGTGAATACATCATCATTGAAGAGTTGTACGAAGTTGTCAAGGCCGATGAAGGTAGGTGCGGATAAACCGTCCCACTGCGTGAAGGAAAGGTATAACGATACGACGGAAGGCGCGATATAGAAGATGCCGAGCCCCAGGACAACCGGCGCGATGAACAAATACGCCCACATAGCCTCATTCCATGCCAGCTTGGACATTTTGCGCAGCGGCAATACTCCCATCCGTTTCCGATCCGCAACACGTGCGTTCATTTCGAGCATAGGTACGCCACCCTTCTTGTTTGCGAAACAGGTGAAAGCTAACTTTTCACCTGTTTCTGAAAAGAGTCAGTTATTCTTTTCTCCTGCAAGAATGTTGTTCATTTCGGTTGCCGTCGTCTTTAGTGCGTCCGCGAACGGTATCTTGCCGAGGAACGCATCCTGAATTTCCTTCGTCTCGACTGCTTGCCATTCAGCTGTTTTTTCCGATACCGGATAAGGCACGCCGTATGTAAGGGCGTCCACGAATACTTGAAGATTCAGAGAAGGAATCGATTTGAGCCAGCCTTCCTCCGTTCCTTTGTAAGCCGGGATGCTGAAGCCGGAGTCGGCAAGATTCTTGTTCCCTTCCTGGCCGGTAAGCACTTTGACCAGATCCCACGCTTCTTGCTCATTTTTTGTATTGTTGTTAATCGTCCAGCTCAAGCCATGTACGATGGCGGCCTTCTGCTTGCCGGCCGGAAGTGGCGCGACTCCCAGTTTATCGCCAAGCATCTTATACAGCTCCGGACTGTTGACGGAAATGCCCGGGAACATCGCGGCTTTGCCGGAGCCGAAGAGTTGGCGCGGTTCTGTTTCGAGCTGCTGCTGCTGGTTTGGTGAATATCCGTTCTTCATGAAGGCATCCATCCATTCGAAGGCGGATAGCGCTTCTGGGGAATCGAAGCCCGAATTCGTCTTGTCCGGGTTAATCACATAACCGCCGGCTTGGTAGATGAAGTTATAGTAACCATTCTGGTTGGCAGCCGGGGCGATGAAGCCGTATACACCATTGTTCTTGTCGGTAAGCTTCATAGCATTCTCCGTGACCGTATCCCATGTCCAAGTGTCGTCTGGATATTTGACGCCTGCTTTATCAAATATTTCTTTGTTATAGTAGAGTCCAATGGAATCAAGGAAGTAAGGAATGCCGTACAGATCGTGATTATAGGTGTAGAGATCCACAAGGGCAGGCGTATAAAGGGAGGTGTCAAGACTGTCTTTGTCGATGAGAGGTTGTAGGTCCTTGATTAGACCTGCAGAGGAGTAGGCATAGAAGTTTGGCCCGTTCATCCAGAATACATCCGGACCGCTTTTTCCAGCAAGGCTGGTCTTGAGTTTCGTCCAGTAATCGGCCCATGGCGTATAGGTTACCTTCACGTCCACATTGGGGTGATCTTTCTTATAGATCGCGATGGTCTTATCCAGGAAGTCTTTGGCATTTTCATCCCATAGCGCAACGTTAAGGGTTTTTTTGTCGCCCGAACTGCCAGAACCGGTCGCATTCCCGCCTGACGAGTTGCTGCCGCCACATGCGGTAATAAGAAGACTAAGCACGATAACAATTGCCGAAACCATAAATAATCTTCTGCTCATCTTTCAAACCTCCGATTGAATAATAGGATTTTGAACGAATGACCCTTTCCTTGCAGTTACTGCGTACACAAGCCATTTTCGAACTTGTGGAACGCCGATTGCCACCTCCTTAACAGAATAATAATTTTAACATTATTCTTCCCGTTGGAGAAAGTCGCTCTGAGAATCGTAACTTAGGAAGGGGTGATTCATATGGATGAGAGAGCCTAAGGTAACGTGATATGTAATTCATTATAGCTCTCTTCCAAATTATGCGTCAACATCTATAAAAAAATGTTGGTAGATCTGCATAATACCCACTGTATTAACCCGATTTTTGATAATTATCTAACACACATATATCATATTATGTAATATTAAAGTGAAATTAGTGCTTTGCAAGAATTGGAACCCGTGCTTTACCGCCAACATGCCCCTATCGCAATGGTGCAGTATTGTTATGGTTACTCCATTCGATGTATTATGTTAGTGAAAAATAAGTAGTACATCCGTTTCATGCGGCATTATGAAATTTATTTCGGAGGTTATGACGCTTGAGGAAAATCCGTACGGGCGATTTAAAACTGATTCAGGAGTTAAATCGTTCCATTATTTTGAATATGATTCGCGATCATGGGCCTATTTCACGGAGTGAAATTGCGAAGAGAAATAAAATCAGTCCCACCACGGTTGCCTCTGCCGTCCATGAGCTGATCAAGGAAGGATTCGTTAGTGAGATCGGCGTCGGCATGTCGAACGGAGGACGAAAGCCAATTTTACTACGCTTCTCCCCCGACAATCATTTTATGATCTGCGCATCCATTTCCAACTCGCTCATTGAAGTGGCGCGCATGAACCTTGCTCTTGAAATTACTGAGAAACAGACCATGGCGATTCACGAACCTGCAGGTGACAAGGTGATTGCTACGACCTTGGGTATAATCGACCAGATGATCGCAGACGGAGGTGAGATGACTAACTTTATCGGGATATCCGTCGTCACCCCGGGCATCGTCGACAAGCATACCGGAATGATCCATTACAACGCCAAACTGAATCTGTCGAACGTCAACCTGAAGCGGATGATGGAGGAACGATACGGACAGAAGGTATGGGTGGAGAATGATACGAATGCGATGGTGCTCGCAGAGAAGAAGAATGGCAACTATGAGGGATACCGGGATCTATTGTACGTGACGATCGGGGATGGGGTAGGTGCCGGAATTATTATCGACGATACGCTGCTAAGCGGAGCGCGAGGAGGAGCCGGGGAATTCGGTCATACGAGCGTGGATCGAAGCGGTATCCGGTGCGAATGCGGGAACGTCGGATGTCTTGAAAACTACGTAAGCTGGCCTGCTATTTACTGGCGGATACTTACGCTCATCTCAAGGGGAAGAACGACGTCCATGATTGAGATGGCTGGAGGCGACCGAAATGCAATATCGCCACTGGTATTTAATAAAGCGCTAAATGAAGGCGATGCGCTAGCCACCGACATCGCCGACGAAACCACGGCCCATCTAGGCGCGGGTATCGTTAATCTTATCAACCTGCTTAATCCCGAGGTAATTATCCTTGGCGGTGAGCTTATCGTTGAATCAGACGTGCTGTTAGAGAAAATCAAAGCCTATGTGGCTAAGCACGCCCTGTGCGTGTTGTCGGATAAACTACAAATTCTAACGTCGACGCTGGGCCAAGAGGCGAAGTTGATCGGCGCGGCGTCGGTGCTGCTGCAAGACGTGTTCCATTTTTCGCTGTCACAATAAGCATCGAAGCAGAATGAAGCCCTTCTAACAGGGAGCGCATCTTCGCAGCCAAAAATAAGGAGACATTAAGTTTACGAACAGTACAATGCCTGGATACTGGATCCGTTGAATTAACAGCGTTTCATGCCTCCCTCTGGCCCTCTAGCTCCCACGTCAAGCTGCACAGCTTATAATGCTAAAGGGCAAAAAGACCTTAAAAGAAACGGCGACCGATTCCCTTAGTAAGAAATTGGTCGCCAGCCGAACGATCCACCATGCGTTAATCTTGCTTCTGCTGCTTGGAGTGCTCCTCATGACTGGAGTAATCGATACCCAGTCCAAATCAATTATGATTCAGGAAGGTATTAACTTCCGCGGCGAATTCGCGCGGATACTGGAATAGGAAGCCGTGATTTGCATCCGGGTAAATAATCAATTCTGCATTTGGAATGTGTCCAGCAAGCAGGTAGGAGTTGACCGTTGGTACCATAATGTCATTGTTCCCGTTCGCGACAAGCGTAGGCTGACGAATTCCTGCAAGACGCGCCAGTTTGCTCGGATCCGGAATGCCCCAATCGATAATGGCTTGTGCTTGAGCATCGCGCACTTGCAACGAAGGCATCTCGTCACGATCGTCTGTCCGGGTGAAGATTCGTCCAACGAATTCAAGACCTTTTGCTTGACTACTCGGTGTTGGAGCAAAGAACAAGTACAATACGTCTTCAGCCCCTTGGACATCCTTATAAGCATGACTCCTTATTTCGTTGTTCCAGCTATGCATATCTCGGCCGCCCTGCGGACCAGTTCCGGCAAGAATTAGACGTCGCACCATATAGGGTCGAAGGAGTACGACTTCTTGAGCAACAAAGCCTCCCAATGAGAAGCCGAACAAATCGAAACTTGTCAGTCCAAGCGCGTCAATGAACTCCAAAACGCCATGAGCCATTTCAGTAACGGTGCGCTGTGTTGTTCCTGTCGTACCTCCGACTCCTACGTTGTCAAAGAGGATGACTTCACGTTCAACTGCGATATCATCAACCAGCGCTGGATCCCAGTTATCGATATTTCCGCGAAAATGCTGTAGGAATACAACTGGAATCGTACCGGTTTTGCCGAAACGGCGGTAAGTAAAAGTAGTTTGGTTGCTTGAAGTGACCGTCAAGTTAGCTGCAGTGTAATTAGACATGGATGTTCTCCCCTTGTGCTTGTTGAATTTAACAATGATTAATGAGAACAATCATTCTCATTAAGGTAAAGAAAGTTAAATTAGATGACGTTTCTTAAACCTTGCCGGGGCAACATAAGTCCCGCCAACAAACGGTATTATGTCTTAGATTAAGGATTTTAATGCATCAGTTGAAAAAGACATGATCTCATCAAACCGACCTTCTTTGACTTTCTTTGTCCAAGCAGGATCCATTATTAGAGCACGTCCAACTGCAATTAAGTCAAACTCTTCATTTTCAAACATGCGAACAAGCGTTTCAAGATTTGGTTTGTGAGATGCGTCTATATTTTCGAACAGACTACTTGTAAAATCTGTATCCAGGCTTACTGACCCAACAGCAATGGAAGGTTTCCCTGTCAGTTTTTTTGTCCATCCTGATAGGCTATGTTCCGACCCTTCAAACTCGGACTCCCAGAATCTACGTGTAGAACAATGAAAAATATCTACACCTGCATCTGTTAGCGGGGTCAAGAATTGCTCAAGTTCGTTGGGGTTTGTTGCTAATTTTGCTGAGTAATCCGCAACTTTCCATTGTGAAAAGCGGAATGAAATGGGGAAAGAAGTTCCTACCATTTTTCGGCATGCTTTAATGATTTCCACTGCAAATTGCGTTCGCTTTACGAGATTACCGCCGTACTTATCTGTCCGTTTATTGGTTCTATCCCAGAAAAACTGATCAATGAGGTATCCGTGCCCGCCATGAAGCTCAATACCATCAAATCCTAACTTCTTTGCATCGGATGCTGCCTGTGCGTAGGCTTGTATTAAATCAGCTATTTCGGACTCGCTCATGGGTTTAGTTACTTCAGCCCCTGAAGAGTCAAGGCCTGATGGGCCAATTGGTAATGCCTCAGGGTTAGGCAGAGCACCGATTTGCCGTTCCATGCCTACGTGCCATAACTGCGGAAAAATTCGTCCTCCGGCTGCGTGTACTGCTGCTGCCACCTCAGACCATCCGTTTAATGCATCCTTGCCATAAAAGTTTGGTCTGTTCGGTTTAGCAGATGAAGAGGGATGGTTAATAAGAGTTCCTTCCGTTATGATCAAGCCAACCCCATTTTCAGCTCTTCTACGATAATAATCCGCAACATTTGTGCCGGGAACTCCTTCTGGTGAAAAGCTTCGAGTCATTGGTGCCATGACGATTCGATTAGGTAAAGTCAAATCCTCCATCGAAAAAGGTTAAACAGCGATTGAACAGACATTTCTGCAGTGCTTTGTGTATTCATCAGCGAAATGCACTCCCTTCTTAAAATCGGATTATGTTTGATTATTTGCTGTAACATGTTGCTTTATCCAATCAGATTGCTTAGTCTGTATGAAGAAGAAACCACCGAATTATCTGAATAGTTACTCAGCTCATTTTAGATCATCGCTTTCTCTCTCCTATATTTTAAATGTAATTGTACGTGTTACAATTACAAATGTATCTATAATCATAACGCCTGTCAATTAACTAGACGCAGAATTGATTTGCCATCGAACAGCAACTACAATGTTAAATAAAGTAGTTCATAAGAAAGGGTTGCATGTAGCTTGTCTGCAAATAGTCAATTTTCCGTTGCGATACATCTTCTTTGTTTTCTTGAGTTAAGAAAAAACATCAGAATAACTTCGGAGCGTCTCGCGGTCAGCATAGGAGCTAATTCGGCGATTATTCGAAAAATTATGAGTAAACTTAATAAAGCTGGATTAATAAAATCCACCTTAGGTACCAATGCTAATATTATGCTCTCTATTGGAGCTGAACAAATCTCGTTACTTGACATCTACCGCGCTATCTATGAAGGCAAGAAGGAGGAACTGTTCACACTGCATCGTGATCCAAATCCTGAATGTCCAATCGGCAGTAAAATTCCATTCCTTCTGCCCAATGTCTTTGATCAGATCCAAACCGTGTTAGAGGTGGAGTTATCACGAATAACCGTTGCTCAACTTGCTAAACAGATGGAAGACCCCACATTGGGCTAATGCGCCAATGCCGAGTACCTCGGACAAGGCGCAGGACGCCTTTCTCGTTACGGAGCCGATTTCAGCATGGTTTTAACGAAATTTCCCCCGTTTTGCCGATAATTGCTTTATTGCTTTGTCCTTCCACCACACACACCACATGTGTGCTGTATTCTATTCCGTCACAAAAAAAGCCCTGAAACAGAGCTTTTATATGATCAAAGTATGCGTCACTTAACCTCCAACTAGATTAATGCCTATCCATCACACGACAAGTAATCGGATGCGAAGATGACCATGGCCGTTTTTCCTTCGCCGTCTCGATGATGTTGTAGATCGTCGCACTAGCCTTCGCACCACGGGGCGTGTTCGCGAATAACCAGTTCTTTCTCCCGATCAGAGCGCCTTCAGCCGCTCGTCCAGCCAGTCCCGCATGACGTCGAATACTTCCTCGCGGTCCAGCTCGTTGTGCAGCTCGTGCTTGTAGCCGGGCCACTCCATGAACGTGCAGAGGTCGCCGGCGTCGTCGGCGAACTGGCGGCTCGCTTGGATCGAGGTGACTTTGTCCGAGCCGCCGTGCATGAGCAGCAGCGGCAAGCGCCATTCCGACGCGTGCTTCAATGCCCAGAGGCCGGCGCCCTGCACGCTCAGGAAGAAGCGCGCCGTGATGGAGCCGTGGCCGAGCGGGTCCTCCTGGTAGCGCTTGATCATGACCGGGTCGGAGGTCAAATGGTCGCCGACCATCGGCCGTTCGTTCGTATAAGCGGGAAACAGCCGGTTCACGACGCGCGCGATGATGAGCTGCAACGGGGGCGGGTTGAAGGCGAGCCTCAGCCACGGTCCGGTCACGATCGCGCCGCAGATGCCGGGTTTGCGCCGCAGCACGTAGTTCAGCGTGACATTGCCGCCCATGCTGTGTCCATACAAGAAAACCGGCGTGCCGGGATATCGCTTCTTCGCCTCGGCCAGCATCGCGTCGACGCCGTCGAGCAGAGCCGGGTAGGATTTGGTATGGCCGCGCTTGCCCGTCGTCCGTCCGTGGCCGACCTGATCGAAGCCGATGACGGCGTAGCCAGCACTCGTGAACATCTCCGCAACGTGCTCGTAGCGCCCGACGTGCTCGCCCATGCCGTGCACGAGCGCGATCACGCCGCGGATGCCGCGCTCCTCGCCGTCCGGTTCCCATTCCGCCGCATGGCGCAGAGAGCCGTCCCGGCAGCGCAGCTCGAATAGTCGCTCCTTCATGATCCAGCAGCCTCCTCGTTCAATCCACTCTTACTTCAACTTTACCACACCGGACCCGCGATTATGAAATGAGCTGGTTGCGCTTGCCAAAAAATAAATGGAAAATAGAGGATATTATGCGGTTCGGGGAGAAAAGGAGAGGAAAGGGCCAGCCCGGCCGATCATGCGGCCATGTCCGCCGAGCGGGCGCCTTCGGGCGTGCGGATCGTCCCGCGCCGTACAAGCGGTCACGACAGCGAGACGGAAGGATGACCGGCGATGCGGAACGAGTTTGGCATTGACTGCGGCCTTCATGAAGGAAGCACTTCCGCCGCCGAACCGGGAAATCGTGTACGGCCTGTCCGGCGCCCATCGGGGCAAAGGGTACGCGACATTGGCGGCCGAAGGGCTCGTGCGGTACCGCGAAGCGTTGAATACGAGGAGGAATCCGGATGCCGGAGGAGCAAGAGCAGGAGGAACGCGAGCGGCGCGAGGCGGCGATCGCGCAAACGAAGCCGGGCGGCTCATTCAACGACGTGACCGAGCATTACCGCACCGTCCTGGGCGTGCCGGATAAGCCGGTCGACCTGAACAGCATGCCGAAGCCGCTGCGTTTGTTCGGGTATTTTTTCTTAGGGGCGTTCGTGGTGTTCGCGATCATCCTGGTCGTGAGCGTGATCGTGCAGCAATGGGGATGAGGAGCGGGCTGGCGACACGGAAGGACAGCCGGCCACACGACCGGCTGTTCTCTCGGTACACCTAAGTCAGCGCATGGAGGCGTCCGTAGGATTAAAACGGGATGCGCGTGCTATGGATCGTATAATCGTGTGCCGCGGCCCACTGTACAAGCCCGTCCCAGAACGCCTCGCAGGCGTTCACGACCGCAGCGGGATCGTTCAGCTCGCCGGACATCGCCAGTCGGGCGACGCGGTCGAATCCCTCCGGGCGCTCGGGGAGCTCCAGCGCCTCCGATAGCACCAGCGCGCCGGTCGTGAACAGACGCCGGTGGTGCAGCCCGATCAGCATCGCCCCGTAGTGGGCGAATTCCATCGCCAAGTATGGCAGATAGGCGTGCGAGCCGATGTGATGGGCATTGCGGAGCTTCCCCGCGTATTCGTACATCTCCCCGACCAGCACTTCCTCGATGGCGCGCTTGAACGCTTCCTGCCGGGGCGATTGGGCCGCTTCCCTTAACCTCGGGAAGAAGCCGTGCGGATCATATAAGGAAAGCGGGGAAAAGAACGGTCCGTGCGTGAGCGGCCATCTGCCTTCGACCCGAGCGGCGGACGCGAGAAGCACGCTCGCGCTGCGGACGTCCACTTCCGCTTTCCACGGTCCCGCCGACCATTCGTAGGACAGATCGACATCCTCGCCGGAGTCATGCAGGACGCCGAACATCTCGATGTCCGAAAACGGGCTGTCCGTTCCTCGCGAAACGGAACCGTAAACCCCGACGGCTAGCAGCTGGTCTCCATACACCTCGTGTAACCGGGAAGCTAGCTCCCGGCAGATTTGAAGTCTTTCGTTACGCGTAATCGCGAGCGGTCCATTCGTGTGCATGCGCGGTCATCTCCCTATATTATGAGTTGGGGGCATCGTCACAGCGCGCAAATGGAGGGCCGCGGGCTTAACGGGGTACGTGCTTGGGCTGCATCGGCTTCCCTCCCGCATGGTTCATTATGTGGAAATAGTACCCAATTAGTGGCGATTTCGCAAGTGCATGGATAACGGATAGACCGAATCTTCGGAGCGGCTCAACCTATGCAAGGATCGTCTTCCCCTAGATTTTAAGATCGTTAGATAATGACAAAGCGGCAGAAGGAGTGAGTCGATGGGAGTTCTCACTTTTGTTCTTATCATTGGTCTTATATGCATCATCAGTTATTTGCGGGCGATTTATCTGACCCTTCAAGCGTTGTTGAAGGATAAGCAGCGATGAGGGCTGCATAACGCTCACAAACCTTTTGCGAAATGGCTGTAAGGGGCATGCTGACGTTATCGGCGCGCCGAACGGCCGAATGTATATCGACGAAAGGAAGTACGCGATGCAACCGAAAACCGAGAAAGAAAAGATGCTGAGCGGCGAACTGTATCTGGCGGCCGATCCGCAGCTGACGAAGGACCGGCTGAACGCCCGCCGGCTGACGCGGCTGTATAATCAAACGCTCGAAACGGAGCACGAGGAGCGGGAGCGGATCCTCCGGGAGCTGTTCGGCTCCACGGGGCGCGGCATCTATATCGAACCGGCGATTCGCTGCGATTACGGCTATAATCTCCATGTCGGGGACAATTTCTACGCCAATTTCGATTGCGTGTTCCTGGATGTATGCGAGATTCGCATCGGGGACAATTGCTTCCTTGCTCCCGGCGTGCATATCTATACCGCGACGCATCCCTTGGAGGCCGAGGCGCGCATCTCCGGCGCGGAATACGGGAAGCCGGTGTTCATCGGCCATAACGTGTGGATCGGCGGGCGCGCGGTCATTAATCCGGGCGTCAGGATCGGCGACAACGCGGTCATCGCCTCCGGGACGGTCGTGACGAAGGATGTGCCCGGTAACGTGGTGGCCGGCGGCAATCCGGCCCGCGTCCTCAAGCCGATCGGCAATGGCGCCGGCTAACCTCCGCCCGTCCGTTTATGTTAAGCTTAAGGAAAGCACGGAGCAAGTAATCTAGCAAAGGCGGGCAGGACTTATGGCAGTTAGCTTTTCACGCGTCAATACGACGGAGGATATCGCCGCAACGGCGCAATTGGGCGCTCGGATCTGGCAGGAATATTATGTGTCCATCATCTCGATGGAGCAGATCGCCTACATGCTCGAGAAATTCCAATCCGTCCCGGCGATGACGGAGCAGATCGAGCGGCAAGGTTACGAGTATTACCAGATCCGGCATGAAGGGGCGCCGGTCGGTTATCTGGCGGTCAAGCCGGAGGCGGGCAAGCTCTTCCTGAGCAAGCTCTATGTCGCCAAGGAGCATCGGGGGCAGGGCTGCGCCAGCCAAGCGATGGCGTTCCTGGAACGGCTCTGCCGTGACCGGTCCTTAAGCGCGATCTGGCTGACGGTCAACCGGCACAACGCCTCCAGCATCGCGGTCTACGAGAAGAAAGGCTTTCGGACCGTGCGGGAACAAGTCGCGGATATCGGGAACGGCTACGTCATGGACGACTTCGTCATGGAGAAGACCGTGGCGGCGTCCTAAAACGGCCGGCTGCCCCCGCGAGCTCGGCAACGGCGGGACGGCCGGGAGACGTGTAGTCCAAACGGCCAGGAGAAACGGTTAGGCGAAACGGTTAGGTGAAACGGCAAGCGAAGTGGCAGGCAGCGTCCGGCTTGCGGATGGAACGAGAAAGCCGCAAATGCGGCAATACGGCACGAACAAACGGCCCGCAGGTGCAATCCTGCGGGCTGTTCCCTATTCCAGCGGTTACCACGCGTAGGCGCGCGGCGCATCCCCGCCCGGACCGGGAAAGATTTCATCCAGCCGCTTCAGCGCCGGCTCGTCCAACTGCAGCTCGACCGCGCGCAGCGAGCGCTCGAATTGCGCCAGCGTGCGGACGCCGATCACCGGCGCGGTTACGGCCGGGTTGGCCAGCAGCCAAGCCAGCGCCACGACGTCCTCGTGCTCCCCGAGCTCGGCGCACAGCCCGGCGAACGCGTCGAGCTGCGTCCGGTGCCGCTCGATTCGCTCGGCATCGCCGCTGCGCCGGGCGGTCCCGCCGCTCGGCGCGCCGGCCAGCAGGCCGCCGTCCAGCGGACTCCAAGGCAGGACGCCGAGGCCAAGGCTCCGCGATGCCGGCAGCACTTCCAGCTCCGGCAGGCGGCAGAGCAAATTGTACTTGTGCTGCTCGGATACGAGGCCGAGCTGCCCGCGCGCCTTCGCCTCGCCCTGGGCAACCGCGATGTCCCAGCCGGCGAAGTTGCTCGAGCCGACGTAGCCGATTTTGCCTTGGGCCGCGGCGATTTCGAAGGCGTTCCACAGCTCGGCCCAGCTTGCGTTCCGGTCGATATGATGCATCTGGTACAGCTCGATATGGTCCGTCTGCAGACGGCGCAGCGAGCCTTCCAGATGCCGGCGGATTTTGTAAGCGGACAAGCCCGCTTCGCGGTTCGGCCCGTCGTGGTCGTCGTGCATGTCGTTGTATACTTTCGTGGCGAGCACGGTGCGCTCACGGCGGCCGCCGCCCTGCTTGAACCAGCGGCCGATGATTTCCTCTGTGCGGCCCAGGGCGTACTGGTTCGCCGTATCGAAGAAGTTGATCCCCGCGTCGAGCGCCGCGTCCATGATGCGGAACGCTTCTGGCTCCTCCGTCGTCCATCCGAAATTCATCGTGCCGAGGCACAGCCGGCTGACCTTCAATCCCGATTTTCCCAAATACGTATAATGCATTCGTTCACCGCTCCTTCTTCTGCTTCAACTCGGACGCGCGGCGTTCCGGGGCGCGACGCATGCCCAGAGACCATTATACAGGAACTCGGCTGAATTTGCGCCGAGGCGCCTCGTTCGCCGCATCATCTTCGCCCCGCTCCAGCTCCCGCGCCTCCCGTGAGCCGCCGCCGCTTACATTTCCCGGCTGTTCCCCGCATAGGGTTAGAGACAGCATCGTTCGCGAAAGGAGGCACGGCATTGAAGGATCAGGACCGCTATCCCGACCGGGATCCCGTTCAAATCGGCCTCGGCGTCCTGGACGGCTGCTCCGACGGCATCCGGCGAATCGCGGCGCTGCGATGCGCGGACGGGCTGCCGGAGGAGCGCGCGCGGTCGCTGGACGCCTGGGAAGAGGCGTTTCGCCGATTGGCGGATCAGGCGAAGCGCTATATGGCGTCCGCTCACACGCCCGCGGCATGGGAGCGGCTGCGCCTCGAGAGCGAGACGATGAACGAGACGTTCGAACGCTTCGCGCACGCACAGACGCTTCATGTCGCCATCGAGCAGCAGGCCGAGCCGTTCGACCCCGGCGCGATCTACGATCACGCCGGGAAGAAAGCCGTCCATTGGCGGGAAACGGTCAATGGCGTCCGCCTGCACTTCGTGACCGCCGGCCGCGGCGAGCCGCTGCTCCTGCTGCATGGCGCGCCGAAAACGTCCTTCTACTGGCATAAGCTGTTCCCCCTGCTGACGGACCGCTTCGCGGTCATCGCGCCGGATATTCGCGGGTTCGGGGATTCCGACAAGCCGCGGAGCGGCTACGGCATGGAGACGATCGCGGAGGATCTGGCCGAGCTCATGGCTGCCTTGGGCTGCGAATCGTATTACGTGCACGGCGAAGACTGGGGGGCGGCATTCGGGTACGCGCTGGCGGCCAAGCATCCAGACCGGGTCAAGAAGCTGTCCTTCTCCGAAATGCTGCTGCCGGGGCTCGGATTGGAGGACTGGTCGACCCTGATGCCGGAAAACGTCCACTCCCATCACTGGTTCTGGCATATCGTGTTCTTCGCGGTGCCGGACGTGCCCGAGCTGCTGATCACGGGCAAGGAACGCGAGTTTTGGGGGCGGCTGATGCGCGACGAGTGCCAGGATCCGAGCGCGATCACGGAGCCGCTCCTCGACGCGGTCGTGCGCGGCAGCGCCGGTCCCGGCGGGCTGCGTCCGATCTTCGACGTCTACCGGAGCGACTTCGAGAACGTCGCGTTCGTGCGGAAGCACATGCGGCGCAAGCTGCCGATGCCCGTCATCGCGGTCGCCGGCGCGTATTTCATGGGCGCGGACGTTCACCGCGTGGCCGGCTTGGTCGCGGAGCGGGTCACGCCGGCCATGCTCGATTGCGGACATTGTCTCGCCCTGGAACGGCCCGAACGGCTGGCCGCGCTGCTTCGCCGGTTCATGGGCTGACCGCGGCGGTTGATCGCGACACCGCAAGTCGGGATACCAAAATCCCCTCCAGCAGAGCCGCCGAGAGCCGCGCGCTGCGGGAGGGGATATTTTAAGCGGGGACAAGAACCTTGATCCGGCCTAAGGGCCGGTTACGAGTCGCCGGCCAGCAGCTGCTGCGCCACGATGTAGCCCGATCCGCCGTTGATGCCATGCCCCGGCCAAGTAGCCGCGCCCAGCATGTAGAGGTTCGGAATTTCCGTCCGGTGGCCCGGTTGGGCCGGCAGCGGCCGGAACAAGTAGCTCTGCGCGAGATCATGCGCGCCGCCGTACGGATCGCCGGGGCCGGAATTCGGGTTGAAGCGGGCGATGACGTCGGGCGTGACCACGAATTTGCCGACGATCGCGTCCGGGACGTTCGGAATATGCTTGCCGACGATGCCGATGACGCGCTCCGCGAAGCGCTCGGTCAGTTCGGCCGTCCAGGCGCCGTCGCCGACGTCGATGCTGCCGGCCGCGTCGCCGCGGGGGCGGCACGGTACCTCCAGCACTTGGAGCCGCATGATCGCCTTGCCGGCCGGCGCCCGGCTCGGATCGAGATTGGTCGGGCAATCGACCGTGAAGGTCGGCTTCGCGGGCAGCAGATCGGACATGCCCTGCGCGATGGCTTGGGTGAAGCCGTCGAGCCCGTCGGTCAGATGCGGCTGGCCGACGCGGGCGAACCGGGCGTCCGGCCAGCGAGGCGCCTCGCTCAGCGCCAGATGGATCTGCACGCAGCCTCTGCCGTAGCGGAACCTTCGGGCTTGGGCGCGAAGCTCGGCGCCGACCGGCGCGTCCGCGAGGAGCGACAGATAGAGCTGATCCGGGCCGGTGGAGGCGACGACCGCCTGCGCCGCCTGGTATTCCTCGCCGCCCGTCGTGCGCACGGCGACGGCCTTGCCGCCGCGGACGACGATCCGTTGCGCCTGCGTGCCGGTCACAATCGTGCCGCCCTGGTCCTGCACGAGCCGAGCCAGCGCCTGCGCGAGCCGCTCGCTGCCGCCCTCGGGGATCGGCATTCCGCCGCCCATGAGCGCCATCGCCGTCAGCGGCACCCAGACGCCGCTGCCGACTTCGTCCGGCGTGCGGCCGAGATGCGTGACCCAGGACGCCAGCATGGCGCGCGTCACCGGGGAGCGGAACCCGCTCACCGCCTGGCGGGCGGTAGAGAACACGGATGCGGCGAACGGCGAATAGCCTTTCGCGCCGGGAGCTGCCGCCAACAGCTCCCGGATGATCCCGGTCGCCCGAGGGCCCGACAGATCGAGATTGAACAGCTCGAACACCTGCCCCGCATAGGGGGCGAGCTCCTCGAACATGCGCCCCAGCACGGCGCCGTCGCCGGGGGAGAGCCGCTCGGCCTCGGCGGCCAAGTCTTCGCCCGAGCGGGCGAAGACGGCCGTGCCGCCGTTCTCCATCGAGACGCCGGTCGGCAGCTCCGTGTTCACGTAGCTTAGGCCGCGAGCCTCGAGCGCCTCTTTGAAGTCCGCATAGGCGGGGCCGGTCAGGAACAGCGGGTGGGCGGCGGCATAGACGTCGTGCTTGAAGCCGGGCAAAGTCAGTTCCTCCGTGCGCAGAAATCCGCCGGGCCGGTCGTTCTTCTCCAGCACGAGGACGCTTCGCCCCGCGCGCGTCAAATAAGCGGCCGCGATCAATGCGTTATGGCCGCTTCCAATGAGAATGACATCGTATGTAGTCAACATCGTTTCCCTCCCGCGTTCGTAAAAGCTAGCTTCAGTGTAAGGCAAGCCGTCGGCGAGAGGTGGCGTTTCCTGTCGGGGATTTTAAATGTTTTTTTAAGGAGCCGGAGGGCGGGGGACCGCCGCGGGACGCTTGCCGCACCGAGCCGCCCGCGTTCTCCCGCGCTCCCCGATTAGGGCTTTCGCCTTCGCGGGCGGAGTGCTACCATGAAGAGGAATGAAGCCGAATATTGCCAAACCTTTACGAAAGCGAATCGATCGCGGAGAGGGGAACACGCATGCAGGCATTGATTTACGAAGGACCGCAGGAGATGGTGCTCCGGGAGACGGACGAGCCGGTCCCGGGCGAGGCCGAGCTGCTCATACGCGTGGCGTACTCCGGCATTTGCGGGTCGGAGCTCAGCGGGTACTTGGGGAAAAACTCGCTCCGCAAGCCGCCGATGATATTCGGCCATGAATTTTCCGGCACGATCGCCGCCATCGGCAGCCGCGCCGCGGCGGACGGACGCTGGGTGCTCGGCCAGCGCGTCACGGCCAATCCGCTCGTCACGTGCGGGCAATGCGAGCCATGCATCACGGGGCGCCAGCAGCTGTGCGCGTCGCGGAAGCTGCTGTCCGCCGCGCTGCCCGGCAGCAACGCGGAGTACGTGAAGCTGCCGGCCGCCTTCGTCTATCCCGTGCCGGACGCGGTGACGCTGCGGCAGGCGGCGATGACGGAGCCGGCCGCCTGCGCGATCCGCGCGGCGGAGCTGGCCGCGCCGAATCCGTCCGATACGGTGCTCATCGTCGGGATGGGGCCGATCGGGCTGCTCACGCTGCAGGCGGTCCTGCAGCATGGCGTGCGCCGCGTCATCGCCGCCGACATGAACGCGGAGCGGCTCGCGATCGCCGCCAAGCTGGGGGCGGCGCATACCGTATGCCCGGCGTCCGGTACGGATACGCTGGAGGAAGCGAGGCGGCTGACCGGCGGCGCCGGCGTGGACGCCGCGATCGACGCGGTCGGCGCGAGCCTGACGCGCCGGCAGTGCGTGCTCGCGTGCAGGGGCGGCGGCCGCACGGTATTCACGGGGCTGCACGAGGAGGAATCCGCGCTCCCGGTGAACGTCGCGATCCGAAACGAAGTGACGATGACGGGCGCGTTCGCCTATTCCGCGGCCAACTTCCGGACGGCGCTCCGATGGATCGAGGAGGGCCGCATCGGCCTGGCCGACGGCGTGGTCGAAGCTCCGCTGCGCGAAGGCGGGCACTGGTTCGAGACGCTGCTGAAGGCGCCGGGCCACGTATCGAAAGTCTTATTGGTGCCGGGAGGCGAAGCCTGATGCCGCGTTTTGACGAATGGCATGCGTCCGGGCCGGGGATCGAGCGCAAGATCTTCCCGCCGGGCGAGACGATCATGAGCATGATGGTGAAGCTGCGCGCCGGCGCGGTCGGCGCGGCGCACGCGCACCCGCACGAGCAGCTGACGTTCGTCGTCAGCGGGCGGCTGCAGCTGGAGATGAACGGCGCGCTGTCGGTCGCCGGGGCGGGCGGGCAGTTCGTCATTCCCGGCGGCGCGGTGCACGAAGTGACGGCGCTCGCGGACACGGTCGTCGTCGAGACGTTCACGCCGCTTCGGGAGGATCTGCTCGAGACGATCACGGGCGGCGAGTAAGGCAGACAAGGAGCGTGAACCGCATGGGCAAGACCTTTTTCATCTCGGACCATCACTTCGGCCATACGCACATCATCGATTTCGAGTCGCGGCCATTCAAGAACGCCGAGGAGATGGACGAGACGATGATCGCGAAGTGGAACGCGGTCGTCGGCGAAGGGGACAAGGTATTTCACCTAGGGGACTTCTCGTTCCTGAACCGGGACCGGACCCGGGCGATCGTGGAGCGGCTGAACGGGTACAAGCACCTCATCCTCGGCAATCACGACCGGGGGCGCGGGCGGCAGTGGTGGCTGGACGCCGGCTTCGACGAAGTGAGCGAGCATCCGATCATCTATCAGGATTTCTTCTTCCTGTCGCACGAGCCGATGTACATGAACCGGCACATGCCGTACGTCAACGTCCACGGTCACATCCACGGGCAAAAATACGAAGGCGCGCACCATTTCAACGTCTGCGTCGAGCACTGGGATTACGCGCCGCTCACGTTCGAGCAGATCCGCGATGCCGTCGTGCCGGGCGAGGAGCAGGCATGAGGGTCGTGTACGCGGGCAGCTTCGACCCCATCACGCTCGGGCATATCTCGGTCATCGAGCGGGCCGGCACCTTGTTCGACGAGGTGCATGTCCTCATCGCGAACAACCGGAGCAAGCAGCATTACTTCGACCTCGCGCAGCGCACGAAGCTCGTGGAGCTGTCGGCGGCTCACGTGACGAACGCGGTCGTCGTGCCGTTCGAAGGCATCGTGGCGGACTATGTCAATGCGAACGCCGTGAAGGCCGTCATCCGGGGCATCCGCAATTCGACGGACCTCGAGTACGAGCTGCAGCTGGAGCAATACATGCGGACCGCGACCAAGGCGGACACCGTCTACCTGTCGCCGTACCTCAAGGACATCCAGACGAGCAGCTCGCTCGTGCGGATGTTCCTCCAGTCGAACAAGATCGAGCTGGCGCAGACCTACATGCACCCGGACGCCTACGCGAAAATGGTGACGTTCGCGAAGTAGACCGAAGCGGCGGCGGCAGCGGGGGCGTCGCCCGGAGCGGGTGCGTGCCGGAAGCGGGACGGGGCCTCGGGCCCGGGCGGCAGACGCGGCGCGCCTAGTCCGGCTTCGCGGGGCGCCCGCCGCCGGACCTCGGGCGGGTTCCCGCCGCCGGGCTTCGGGCGGGACCGGCTGTGCCTTTCGACTCCGATTCGGGTTGCCCGCCGCGCGCACGGAACGGTATACTATAACCATCGATTCAAAAGCGCGTGTGACTGGCGTAACGCGGCGAACCGCGGGGGAGCACGACGCGATACGGCCGTACGCCTGGGCAGAGGTAAGGGGATTCGTCCCCTTGCCTCTTTCTGTTTATTTCGGACCATTACGCGAGAGGATGAGGGAGCATGACGCATAAAGAAACGTTGGTATTGGACGGAAACGCGGTCGCGGACCGCATCAAGGAAGGGCTCGCGCCGCGCATCGCGCGGCTGAAGGAGCGGGGCATCGTCCCGTGTCTCGCGACCGTGCTGGTCGGGGACGACCCGGCATCCGCCACGTACGTGCGGATGAAGGGCAACGCGTGCAAGCGGCTCGGCATCGCGTCGATCCGCGTGGAGCTGCCCGCGGCGACGACGACGGAGGAATTGGTCGCGGCCATCCGGGGCTTGAACGGCGATGCCGCGGTGCACGGCATTCTGCTGCAGCATCCGGTGCCGCCGCATATCGACGAGCGGGCGGCGTTCGAAGCGATCGCCATCGAGAAGGACGTCGACGGCGTGACGACGCTCGGCTACGCGCGGACCGCGTTCGGCCTGGCGGACTTCCCGTGCTGCACGCCGGCGGCGATCATGGCGATCCTCGCGCACTACGAGCTGCCCGTAAGCGGCCGCCATGCCGTCGTCATCGGCCGCAGCCCGATCCTCGGCAAGCCCGTGTCGGCGATGCTGCTGAACGCGGACGCGACGGTTACGACCTGCCATTCGCGCACGGCGGATCTGCCGGCCATCGTCCGAATCGCGGATATCGTGGTCGCCGCCGTCGGCAAGCCGAAGTTCGTGCGGGGCGACTGGATCAAGCCGGGCGCCGTCGTGCTCGACGCCGGCTATAATCCCGGCAACGTCGGGGACGTCGACTACGAGGCGTGCGCGGGTAACGCCTCCGCCACCACGCCGGTGCCGGCTGGCGTCGGGCCGGTCACGATCGCGACGCTGCTGAAGCATACGGTGGACGCGGCGGAGAAGTTCGGCTCGTAGCGTGGGACGGCGCGGCGCTGGAGGCGCGAAAGCCCGTTTGTGGCCGATACGGCACGGACGGGCTTTTGAATGGATAAGGCTTCGCGAAGGTCGGCGCGCTTCCGGATCGGCCGGGCGCTTCCCAATGATTCATGAGCTGTTATAAAAAACTTAACGGGTATCGAACCCCGCCCCATCTCCATAGAGTCTGTAAAATACTTTGTGTAAACTCTCAAACCTACTAAAATGAAAGTAATAGAAAGGTTGGGGAGCACACATGGGATTATGGACGAAAGAGCAGCTGCGAGCATTCATTAAGGAGAACAAGCTA
>NZ_JBHSHY010000053.1:0-32201 GCF_042653205.1 Paenibacillus sp. GCM10023250
CGCGCGGCGGCGGCGTCCGCGTCGGCGCCGGAGCCGCGGCGGCCTGCCTCCGTCGCCGGGCGGCCTTCCGCCGCGGGCGCGCCCGGCGTGCGGCCCGCCTGCCGCGCGTCGTGGATCAGCAGCAGCACCGCGGCGATATGCGAGCAGTATTTATCGTAGGACGACAGCGACGGGCAGCTGCAGCGGGCCGTGACGTCGCCGTCCTCGCCGATGCGCAGCGCCACGTCGAACGCGTCCTGCTGTTCGACGGTCGCCTCGCACCGGCCGGCCGCGGCGTCGTAGTACGTGACCGCGACCTTGCCGGCGCGGAACGCGGCCTCGCCGCGCTTATAGGAAAGCCGGCCGCACATGGATTGGATGGCGGACAGCGTGAGGGAGTGGGACATGCGTCGGTCGCCTCCTTGGTTTGCCGATCAGGTCCGGGGTTCGCATTCAGGTCTCGCATGCCCCGGGTGCCTGCATGCGATAGTTCGTCGGCTCAAGTATACCTTCCCTTTCGACGGTTTGAAAGGGGTGCGGACCGGGCGGCGGGCCGCCGCGCGCGAAAAGGAAAAATTAGGGTTGACGCCCCGTGGGCCGTTTAGGTAAGATGATGACAACGACAAAGGAGGTGAGGGCAATGAAGACCAATCGCAAAGCATCGGTGTCGCAATTCGCCCCCCTTACGGATCGGATGTCTATCTAGGACGCGCCGCGCGCGTTCGCGTAGATGCCGGCCACGGGCAGATTGCCCGTGGTCTTTTTGTTTTTTCCTAATTTGCTTGAGCAGGAGGCTGAACGAATGTTGAAATTATTCGAATATAACTGGCAGGTTCGGCAGGATTGGTTCGCTTGGTGCCAGGACGTTCCCGAAGAAGAGCTGCTCCGCCAGCGGACGGGCGGGATCGGCGGGATCCTGCATACGCTGTTCCACATTGCCGATGTGGAATACAGCTGGCTGTCCGTGCTGCAAGGGAAGCCGGAGTTCACGGAGCCGTTCGACAACTATGCCGGCTTGCGGCGCGTGACGGAATTGTCGGCGCGCTTTCATGAGGAGGTGCGTCCGTTCGTCATGGCGTGGACCGGCGAGATGGAAGACCGGGTGCTGTCGGAGATCGCCCCGGGAGGCGAACCCGTCTCCTTCAAGCACGGCGAAATCATGCGGCACGTCATCGCCCATGAAATCCATCATATCGGCCAATTGTCGGTGTGGTCGAGGGAGATCGGCAAAGTTCCCGTGACGGCGAATTTGATTCGCAGGGGATTGTTTTGACCGAAGGCCGCAGGATGACGGGAACGGATTGAACGCCGATTCGCGTTCGTTTCACTTTGATAGCAAGATAGAAAGAGATGCAAAAAGCCGGCCCCTCCCCTACGGGAAGGACCGGCTTTTATTGGATTCGCGATTCATGCCCCGCCGGCCTCGGCCGCCTCGAGCATGGCGTCCGGCGCGGCCGCGCGCCGCTCCCGGAGCCGACGCCAAGCCAGCGCCCCGAAGTAAAACAGCGCCTCCAGCGCCGTAATATAGAAGCTCACCGGCGCGTTCGTGTAGTAGCTGAGCGCCAGGCCGCCCCAGACGCCGAGCACGCCGAAGGCGACGGACCAGGCGATCATGCGGGAGACCGCGTGCGACATCTGCCGCGCGGCCGCGGCCGGGGCGGTCATCAGCGTGAAGACGAGCAGCGCGCCGACGATCAGGATCGCCTCGGACACGGCGACCGCGAGCAGCAGCAGGAAGCCGATGGACAGGAGGCGGACCGGCAGCCGCGCCGCCTGGGCGCCGGCGGGGTCGAACGAGTCGAATTTCAGCGGCTTATAGAGGAGCGCGAGCGCCGCGAGCACGGCGGCCGACAAGTAGACGATTTCGAGCACGTTGTCCCAGCTGATGCCGACGACGTTGCCGAACAGCAGCGCGGTCATGGCCGCCGCCTTCTTCGCCGACAGCGAGAGAAAGAGCAGGCCGAGGCCGAGGAACAGGCTCAGCACGACGCTGATCGTCACCTCCCGCCGGAACACCTTGACGCCGAGGCTGCCGATGGCGAATGCGCTCGCGACCGAGAACAGCAGGAGTCCGCCGATGGGATTCCACCCTGCGTACACGGAGAAGGCCGCCCCGGAGAAGCCGATATGCGAGAACGTATGGGTGATGAACGACAATTGGCGGGCAATGACGAATACCCCGATGACGCCGGCCATGACGGCCACGAGCGTGCCCGCCAGCAGCGCGTGCTGCATGAACGCGTAATGAAGCATGGTAACCCTCCTAACCGAGCGTTAAACGTTAACAGCGGCAAAGGTGATTGGTTTGCGTTCACTGGCGAAGGCCAGGGAATGCAGCATTCACCGGTACAAAGGTGATTGGTTTGCGTTCACTGGCGAAGGCCAGGGAATGCAGCATTCACCGGTACAAAGGTGATTGGTTTGCGTTCACTGGCGAAGGCCAGGGAATGCAACATTCACCGATACAAATGGTTAATGCCGGCAAATGCCGGGGGCCGGCTCGCCGGTAATGGTCACGAGCAGCTTGCCGTCGGCGCGCAGGACGTCGACCTTGCCGCCGTATAGCCGCTGCAGCACCTCGGTTCGCATGACCTCGTCGACGGTGCCGACGGCATGCCGGCGCGGCGTGAGGTACAAGATCCGGTCGGCGTAGCGGTTCACGAGGTTCACGTCGTGGCTGATCAGCAGCACGGCGGCGTTCCGCTCGCGGCGGACGCGGTCGATGACGGCGGCCATGTCCTCCTGCGCGCCGGGGTCCAGGTTGGACGTCGGCTCGTCAAGCAGGAGTAGCCGCGGATTGCGGACGAGCGCCTGCGCCAGGTAGATCCGCTGGCGTTCGCCGCCGGAGAGCCGGCCGACGGACGCGCGGGCGAGCCGCGCGGATCCGGTCAGCTCCAGCGCCTCCTGCACAGTGCGCTTCTCCGCGCGGTTCAGCCACGGCCGGATGGCGTGCGGCAGACCGAGGCAGACGAAGTCCCAGGCGTGCATCGGCAGTTCCGGGTCGATCTGCCGGAATTGCGGGACGTAGCCGACCGCCGTTTGGCCGGCTCCCGTCGGCCGGGGGAGGACGATGCTGCCTGCCTGCGGCTTGACGAGGCCGAGCAAGGCGCGGAACAGCGTCGTTTTGCCGGCGCCGTTTGGGCCGAGAATGCCCAGGAATTCGCCCGGGTTCACTTGGAACGAGAGATCGTTCAGGATCGGTCTTCCGTTCAGATGCACGCTGAGCTGCTTGACCGCGAGTGCGGCATCGCCGGCGCCATTCGTCAAGGACGGCGCGGGATCGGGAGCCGGCGCAGGCGGGGACGGCGAAGCGGGTGCAGGCACGGGATCGGGTGAGTTGACGGTCAAGGGATTCATGTCGGTTCCTCCTTCGTGCATAATCGGCCGGAGCCAGGCATCAGCCGAGCGCGGCTTTGATCTGATCGAGAATGTCCGTCATCCACGCGACGTAGTCCTTGCCGGCGGGCAGCGTTTCGGTCACCTCGACGACGGGAACGCCGCTTTGCCCGGCGAGGTCGACGAGATGCTGCACGGTCGGGCTGGTGGCCTGCGTGTTATTGACGAAGAAGGCGATCTTCTTGCCCTTGATTTCGTCCTGGAGCTGCGCGACGTCCTGCGGGGCCGGGTCGGTTTCTTCCTCGGCGGCCCTTTTGAACGTATCGTCCGTGATGCGGAGGTTCAGCGCCTGCGCCATGTAATCGAATACGGGCTCGGAGACGGCGACCGGGAGCGGCTCTGCTTGCTTGAGCTCCGAGACCGCTTCGGTCAGCGGCGCCAGCGATTGCTTGTAGTCGGCAGCCTGCTTCGCGTAGTCCGCCTTATGGTCCGGATCCAGCCGTCCGAGCCGGTCGGCCAAATAATCCGCGTAGCGGCCCATCGTGTCCGGGTTGTACCACACATGCTCGTTGTCGCCGTCCTGCCGCGCCATGACGTCGCTCGCGACGCGGATGACCGTCTTGTCCGCAGCCTTGCCGGAGGCGTCGATCAGCTTCTGCGCCCATTCGTCGTAGCCGATGCCGTTGAAAATCACGACGGCCGCCTCGTCGACCGCCTTGGACGCGTCCGGCGTCGGCTCGTAATCGTGCGGGTCGGCGTCCGGGCTCGTCAGCAGGGACGTCACGTCGACGTACGCGCCGCCGACCGCCTCCGCGACCTCGCCGTAAAAGTTCTCTGCCGCGACGATGCGGATCTTGCCGGCGTCCGCCGCGCTGCCGTTTGCGCTAGAGTTGCCGTTTGCGCTTGAGGCGCTGTTCTCGGTGCCGCCGCTGGTTGCGCTGCTACTGTCCGAGCCTTCGCCGCCGGCTCCGCAGCCGCTGGCCAGCACGAGCAGGGTACCCAGCAGGACCGCCGCGGCGCTCCGTTTCATGGCACGCTTGTGAATCAGTCGTTTGTTCATGGTTTTATCTCTCCTTATTTTTATTCGTAATATTTACGATTTAAAGGCATGACGCCATTATAGGCACGGTGCCATTCGGGCGTCAATGCTTTTTCGTAAAGTTTACAAATAAAGTTGAGGGGTGGGGGTTGTTTGCCGGCGAACATGAGGCCGAAAATGCCGGAATTGGCGAAAGAGCGGTACGAGGTACGGCACATGAGGCCGAAATTGGCGGAATCGCCAAATGAGCGGTACGAGGTACGGTACATCAGGCCGAAATTGGCGAAACCGCCGCAAGAGCGGTACGAGGTACCGTTTCTTGCGGTCAACAATCCAAAAAGGCTAGCCCGCGCCGTGAGCGGACTAGCCTTTTGCCAATTACTTCGTGCCTTCGATCCGTGCCAGCTCCTCCAGCACGAGCGGCTTCACCTTCGTGCCGAGCAGCTCGATGGCGCGGAGCACGTCCTGATGCGGCATCGTGCCGACGTTCACGTGCAGGAAGAAGCGCGTGATGCCGAGGTTCTTGCGCAGCAGAACGATTTTCTCCGCGACGTACTCGGGGTCGCCGAGGTAGAGGGCGCCGCGAAGGCTGCGCGCGTCATCGTACGTGGCGCGCGTGTACGGCTGGTTCCAGCCGCGCTCGCGGCCGATTTTGTTCATCTGCGCCTGTGTCGGCTTGAAGAACAGCTCCGCCGTGGCGTTCGTGTCGTCGCCGACGAAACCGTGCGAATGCGTCGCGATCGGCAGCTTCTCCGGATCGTGCCCCGCCTGCGCGGCCGCCCGCTTGTACAGGTCGACGAGCGGCGCGAATTGCTCCGGCATGCCGCCGATGATCGCGAAGGCGATCGGCAGGCCGAGCAGCCCCGCGCGGATGGCGGACTGCGCGTTGCCGCCGCTGGCGATCCAGACTGGGAGCGGATCCTGGACGGAACGCGGGTAGACGCCGAGATTCTGAATCGCCGGGCGGTGCCCGCCGCGCCAGGTCACCTTTTCCGAAGCCCGGATCTGGAGCAGCAGCTCCAGCTTCTCTTCGAACAGCTCGTCGTAATCGTCCAGGCTGTAGCCGAACAGCGGGAACGATTCGATGAACGAGCCGCGGCCAGCCATGATTTCCGCCCGTCCGTTCGAGATGCCGTCCAGCGTCGCGAACGACTGGTAGACCCGTACCGGGTCGTCCGAGGACAGCACGGTCACGGCGCTCGTCAGCCGGATGCGCTGCGTCAGGCCGGCGGCTGCCGCCAGCACGACGGCAGGCGCGGTCCCCGCGTAATCGGGGCGGTGATGCTCGCCGATACCGTACACGTCCAGGCCGGCGCGGTCGGCGACGACGATCTCTTCCACCGCCTGCCGCAGCCGCTCGGCGTGACTGATGACCGCGCCCGTCTCCGGATCCGGCGTCGCTTCCAAAAACGTACTGATCCCGATTTCCATCGGTTTTGCCAATTCTGCCATGTGAGCGCCCCCTCCTTTTTCTCCAGTGTACGCAATATCGGAAAGTTTCTCAAGAATAGTAAGTAAATTTCGAATTGGAAAGTCGGAAGCGCTACTTCACCATCCCGTGCCGCAGCGCCGCCACGACGACCTGCGTCCGGTCCTCGCAGCCGAATTTCTGCAATATCCGGTGCACATGGGACTTGACCGTGCCTTCGGTAATGAACAGCTTCCGGGCGATGCGGTCGTTGCGCAGTCCGTACGCCATCTCCTGCAAAATCTCCCGCTCCCGCTCCGTCAGCGGCTCCAGCAGCGGGGGCGCCGCGCCCGCGTCCGGCACGAGGCAGGCGGAAGACACCGCGCGCGACAGCGCGCCCGCCGCGAGGTCCGTCCGGTACACCGCTTCGCCGCGGTACGCGGAACGGACCGCCTCGAGCATGTCCTCCACGTCTGCGTCCTTCAGCAAATACCCGACGGCGCCCGCGCGGATGACCTCGTAGATGTAATCCGGGTCGTTGAACGTCGTCAGCACGACGATTTTCACGTCCGGCAGCAGCGCCATAATCGCTCTCGCGGCTTCGATCCCCGACATCTCCGGCATCTGGATGTCCATCAGCACGATGTCCGGCCGCAGCGCCAGCGCCTGCGCGACCGCTTCCCGCCCGTCGGCCGCCTCGCCCGCGAGCGCCATGTCCTCCTGCAGCCCGATGACGTAGCCGAAGCCCTGCCGGATCATCTTCTGGTCGTCCGCCAGCAGCACCTTGATTTTACCGTCCGTCGTCGCCATCGCAATCCCCCGTTTCGTCGCCGGAGCCGTCCGGCAGCTCCGCTTTGATCTCGAACCCGTGCGGCTCCGCCGCCCTCCACGTCAGCCGTCCGCCGCGTTCCTCGAGCCGCGCCCGCATCGTTCTCAGCCCGAAGCCTTCCCGCACGTCGCCGTCCGCCCCGGTTAGTCCGTCGTCCCGGACAAGCAGGACGATCCGTCCATCCTCGCGATACAACCGCACGTCGGCGCGCGTCGCCCCCGAATGGCGGACGAGGTTGGTGATTGCCTCCTGCAGCACGCCGAAGAGCAGCGCGCCGTCCGCTTCCCCGGCTTCGTCCTCCGCCAGCTCCGACAGAAACGCGTAGCCGACGCCGGCCGTCGCCTCCATCCGGGCAAGCAGCGCTCGAAGCGGCGCCAAGCCGGACACCGCCCGATCGTCGGCGAGCGCGTGAACCGACGTCCGGATGTCCTGCAGCCCCTGCCGGGCCACGTCCAGCATGCCGGACAGCGACTGCTCCGCCTGCGCGGGATCCTTCGCGATCATGTAGCGCAGCGCCTGCATCTGCACGATCAGCGAGGTCAGGCTGTGGCCGACCGCGTCGTGGATGTCGCGGGCGATCCGCGCCCGTTCGTCCAGCACCGCGTTGCGCATCGACGCCGCGGAAGCCTCCTGCAGATGGGCGTACGCCTCCTGCAGCTCCGCCAAATGCTGCTTGTTCGCCTCGTACGCGCTGTCGCGCTCGCGGCGGCTCCGCACGTTGACATAGAAGAAGGCCGCGATGATGACGAACGAGGCGAAGCTGGTCAGGTTCACTTCCCCGAACGCCGTGTACAGCAAAGTGACCGCGATCATCGCGGCGAGCAGCGGCACGCGCTTGGGGCCGAGAAACAGTCGGATGGCCGTCGTGACCATGATCGCCGCGAGAAAATAAATCAGGACGTTTTCCTTGAACCAGATCATGCCCGCCGCGGTTTCCAGCGCGACCAGTCCGACGAACGCGAGCGACATCGCGCGGGGCTGCCAGAACGCCCGCAGGACGAACCGGCTGACGAACGTCGCCCAGATGAGGACGTTCAGCGCGATTTTGACGGGCGAACCCGCGAAGAATCCGTTCAGGTGCATCAGCAGGGCGATGAATACCGTAACGGTGGCCGCGCGGATGACGAAGCGCTGGTCCTGCAAGTCCATATGAGTGTCGCCCCCATCCGCCGCGCGCTCTTGCGCCGGCCGTAATCGTACGTACGCGATACGTTCATTGTAGCCGCGCCGCCGGCCGGAACGCAACGCGGCTATCGATCGACGCCGGCTGTCTCTATCCATGGATAGAGGAGCGGTCTCGCCGGGTTCTATCCGCCGTCGGTCGAGCGGACAAGCCGGTTCGCGCTATGATGGTACCTGTTCGGTAACGTTGATACGAGGAGGCGGCATTTCAATGCAGCAGCTTATCATTTTAGTATTGGTTGGTTTCGTGGGGTATCGGATCGTTCGCCGGGTGAAGGGCAATTTCACGTGGCGCGCGATCCGGCCGGGCCGCATGGGGGCGCGGATGCTTCTGCTTGCGGCTGTCGGCGTGATTTTCCTGGCGGAGGGCGGGTTCAGCGCGGTCGGCGTCGTCTCGGATATACTGGGCATTCTGATCGGCGCGGCGCTCGGCATCGTCGGCGCGGCCATGACGGCGTACGAACGGCGCGGGGCGGTCTTGTACTACAAAGGCAACGCGTGGATCGGCGGCATCGTGACCGTGCTGTTCATCGGGCGCTTGGGGTACCGCGTCTACGAGATGATGACGGCTTCCGGCGACGGCGGCTGGAGCAGCGCGAGCTTCGCCGCGGGCGGCAGCGGCTGGGCGTCCGGGCTCATGCTGATCATGTTCGCTTATTACATCGTTTATTATGCGCTGCTGCTCCGGCAGGACAAAGGCGCGCCGGCGCGTATGCGGTAAGCGGGGGACGGATCCGGCAACAGGAGCGCGCGTTGGCGTGCAGCCGGCGGCGGGCTCGCGCGTTCATTCGGCCGGCGTACGGCACGCTTCGCCCCGCCGATCATTAACGCGATTCACGATTGACCGCATGATCCTTAACCGCATGATCCTTCATGCGGTTATTGGTTTGCGCCGTTAACCGCGCGGATACGCTGTAGACAAGAGGAAGCGCCGCGCTTCCTCTCGGAGGTGAAAGGGTGAAAGCGACGAAAATCGGCATTCTGATCGGTTTGACCGCGGTAGCCGGGTATGCGTTGCTGCTAGCGGCCTACGGGGCGGTCGTCCGTTGGGACGGGTATTCCGCGGAGCGGAGGACGAAGGCTTTTTTGCATCAAGTCCAGAGCCAGCGCGACCAAGCCGCGGCGCGGTCGATCGATGCGTCCGAGCACGAGCCGGAATGGGAACGGCGCATGGCGGAGATACGTCGAATGGGACTGCGCCTGGCCGCTTACCGGCAGGTCAGTGCCGAATACGACGACGGCGGGTATAACACGGGGCATGCGCGGCTGACCTGGGAGCTGGACGGACGAACGCTCGACACGGAGGCGATCCTCACCTTCGGCCGGGGCGGCAAGCCCCGCCAGGTCTGCGCCGTAACGCCGGCGGGACGCGCGCCCGGCTCGATTCCGGCGCTTGCGGCATGGAACCGGCTCATGTGCGGCGCGGATTTTTGAACGGGCCGCTACCGCGGGGCGCCGGCCGTCCCTCACGTTCGATACCGCTGGCGGAATGCCTTCGGCCGCGTCCCCGTATGCTTGCCGAAGCAGCGGACGAAATACGAGAACGTGACGAACCCCGTATCCTCCGCGATTTTGCCGATCGGCTCGCCGGTGTGGATGAGCAGCTGCTTGGCCTGCTCGATCCGGTAGCGGGTCAAGTAATCGAGCGGCGTGCAGCCGAACGCCTTCTTCATGCAGACCGCGATGTAGTTGGGGTGAAAATGCAGCTGCTCCGCCAGCGTCTTATAGCTGACCGGTTCCCGGTAGCAGCGCCGCAAGTACGCGGCAGCCTCGTCCGCCAGCGCGAGCTGCGGGTCTTTGGCGGACGCGCCGCCTTCCTCCTGCAGCCGCCCGAGGAGCTGCTGGAACAGCCCTTGCTGCCGGAACCGGGCGCCCGCCCCGGGCGTCGCCTGCAGCCGCATCAGCTCCTCGAGCCAGGCGTATGCCTCTTCCTTAACAGGCAGCATGCCCGCGCGCGGCACGTGGTAGACGAACGTCTCGATCTGCAAGTACGGCGAGGCATAGTCGGGAACGACGTACGGCTCCCGCTCCGTGACCTCGCTCCAGCTGCCCAGCGTCTGAAAATGCAGCCAATAAAAATGCGTTTCCGCGTCGCACGGCTTCAGTGTCCGATGGGCGCGGTCGGGGCGCAGGATGGCGTAGCCGCCGGCGGGCACCGGCAGCGGCAAGCCTTCCTCCTCGAGGTACAGGCAGCCGCGCGTCGCCGCGAGCAGGTCGAACACGCCGATGCCGGTCCGGGCCGCGTGGCCGCCGCCGGCCGGGTACGTGTCCTGCCCCGACGCGATGTAATGCGGCATCGGGGGAGAAGTGAATCGGAACATTATGCTGCCGCTCCTTTATGTTGATTCCCCTCCAGTATACGGGTATAGCAGGTATCCCGCCAGCCGCTGCCCGTCCCTTCATAAGTTGTGATCGGTCAATTCGGCGTTGTCATCGGCTATCGGCCCGAGCTGCCTTCGCATGTTATATTCGGGGCATGGGCAAGGCAATAGCACGAAGCGCGAGGGGAGACGAGGACGACATGCACACGACGACAAACAAGCGGACCAGGACCGCGTTCCGGGAGCTGCCGCTCGGCGCGGTCAAGCCGGCCGGCTGGCTGCGCGACCAGCTGCGGATTCAGGCCGACGGCCTGACCGGCCACCTGGAGGAGCACTGGGCCGACGTGGGGGCCGGATAACGGCTGGATCGGCGGGTCGGGCGAGAGCTGGGAGCGGGGGCCGTATTATCTCGACGGCCTGCTGCCGCTTGCCTACACGCTCGGCGACGAACGGCTGATCGCCAAGGCGCAGCGCTGGATCGAATGGTCGCTGGCCAGCCAGCGCGAGGACGGTAATTTCGGTCCGGCGGGACCGATCCAGACGGTGAACAACGACCTGAACAAGCAGCAGGATTGGTGGCACTACATGATCATGCTGAAGGCGATCACGCAGTACGGGGAAGCGACGGGCGATCCGCGGATCGTGCCGTTCCTGACGAAATTTTTCGGCTACGCGGCCCGTTCCATCGAAGGGCATCCGCTGCAGGGCTGGGCGAAGGCCCGCGGCGCGGAGCTCGTGCTCAGCATCCTCTGGCTGCATCGCAGGACGGGCGACGACGCCTTGCTGGCGCTGGCCGGCATCGTGGCGGAGCAGACGACGGACTGGACGGATATCTTCCACGACTTCCCGTATTGGCGCAAGGTCGAGGAGTGGGACTGGACCACGCACGTCGTCAACGTGGCGATGGGTATCAAGGCGCCGGGCATCCGCTACGAGCTGAGCGGCGAGGACGCCCAGCGGGATGCGGTGCACCGCGGCATCGACAGCCTGATGACGTATCACGGCCAGGCGCACGGCATGTTTTCCGGGGACGAATGGCTGTCCGGGACGAGCCCGAGCCAAGGCGTCGAGCTGTGCGCGGTCGTCGAGTACATGTTCTCCATGGAGCAGCTGACCCGGGTGTTCGGCGAAGGACGCTTCGGGGATATCCTGGAGAAGGTCGCCTTCAACGCGCTGCCGGCCACGATTGCCAAGGATTGGAGCTCGCACCAATACGACCAGCAGGTGAACCAGATTCTATGCAACGTCGCGCCGCGCAATTGGAGCAACGGGCCGGACGCGAATCTGTTCGGGCTGCAGCCGAACTTCGGCTGCTGCACGGCGAACATGCACCAGGGCTGGCCGAAATTCGCCTCGCATCTGTGGATGGGCGACGGCGGCGGCGGCCTGGCCGCGGTGTCCTACGCGCCGTGCGTGGTGACGGCCGAGGTCGGCGGCGGCGCGTCCGCGACGATTGCCGTCGGCGGGGCGTATCCGTTCCGCGACGCGGTGACGATCGACATCGGGCTCGACCGGGAAAGCGAGACGTTCGCGCTCTCGCTCCGCATTCCGGGCTGGTGCGAGGCGCCGGCGCTGACGATTAACGGCGCTCCGGCAGCGCTTCACGTCGTGAACGGGTATGCCAAGGTCGAGCGCGCGTGGAGCGACGGGGACCGCTTGACGCTCGTCCTGCCGATGGCCGTGAAGACGGTCTCGCGCAACCTGTATGCGGTCAGCGTCGAGCGCGGTCCGCTCGTCTACGCGCTGCCGATCCGCGAGAACTGGCAGCGGCTGATCAAGCGCGAACGGTTCCACGATTGGGAGCTCTACCCGGGCTCCGCCTGGAAATATGGACTGCTCGCGGAAAGCGGCTTCGACGTAGAGGAGAGCGACGTCCCGTACCAGCCGTTCGACGCGGAGCGGGCGCCGGTGAAGCTCAAGGCGTCCGGCAAGCTCGTGCCCGGCTGGAAGATGGAGGGCAACAACGCCGGCACGCCGCCGATCTACCCGGACGTCAAAGGGCAGGAGACGGAGGAGCTGACGCTCGTGCCGTACGGCAGCGCCCGTCTGCGCATCGGCGAGTTCCCGCTCGTCGGGGAGCGGGAGAAGGCGTGGAAGCGGAAGCTGCGGCCCGGCGGGGCCTGATTCGGCCTGGAAGTATGAAGACCGCGCGGCGGCTACGGCCCCCGTGCGGTTTTTTGGCTTGTCCGTACGGTAAAAAAACAGTTCCCATCCCCCCAATTAATGGTACGATAGAGTTGTGGAACGGATGACATTACATGCGCCGGAAGCGCGGCGCTGCCCTAGGCGGAACGTAGGGCTGCAAGCGCTTGCGGAATTGCCGCGCGCCGTGCGTTTCGCCCTAACGGGCTAATGGGCTAACGGGCCGCACGACTACATCTGCGAGGTGACGACGGCTTGAGAGAAGAACGGGAGATGTTCGACCTGATCCTCGGGGTCGCGAAGGGCGACGAGCGGATCCGGGCCGTCTATATGAACGGCTCGCGCACGAATCCGAACGCGCCGCGGGATCTATTTCAAGATTACGACATCGTGTACGCGGTGACGGAGACGGCGTCGTTCCTGCGGGAGCCCGGCTGGGTGGACGTATTCGGGGAGCGCCTCATCATGCAGGAGCCGGACAGGCTCGATCTGGCGCTCGGCAATCCGGCGGACTTCGACCGCGGCTACGCGTACCTGATGCTGCTGGCCGACGGCAACCGGATCGACCTGACGCTTCAGCCGGTTGAGGTCACGCGGGAGAGCTATGTTCAGGACAAGCTGACCGTCCCGCTGCTGGACAAGGACGGCCTGCTGCCGGCCATCCCCGCGCCCTCGGACGAGGACTACCATGTGCAGCGTCCGACGGCGGGGATGTTCGAGTTTTGCACGAACGAATTCTGGTGGTGCCTGCAGAACGCGGCCAAAGGGCTGTGGCGGGACGAGCTTCCGTACGCCCGGAGCATGTTCGAGCTGACGAGCCGCCAGGAGCTCGACCGGATGGCCGAGTGGTGGATCGGCATGCGGCACGGGTACCGGCTGTCCGCGGGCAAGATGGGCAAGTATTTCAAGACGTATCTGCGCGATGACGATTGGCGGCTGTACGAGCGGACGCTGCCGGGCGGCGGCCGGGAGGGCTTCTGGGACGCGCTCTTCGCGGCGTGCGAGCTGTTCCGCAAGCTGGGCATCGAGGTCGCGGCGCACGGCTCGTTCGTCTACCCGGACGCCGACGACGCCGGCATGACGGCTTATCTGGAGCGGGTCCGCAGCCTGCCGCCGGACGCGAAGGCGATTTTTTAACGCGGTGAATGAAGAGGAGGAGGCATCTTATGCTGCAGCGAAAATTAGGCAAGACCGGAATCGACATTCCGGCTATCGGGCAAGGGACGTGGAAACTCGGCGAGGATCCGCAGCGGGAGCGGGAAGAGATCGAAGCACTGCGCTTCGGCATCGAGCAGGGGCTGACGGTGATCGATACGGCCGAGGATTATGCGAGCGGCGGCTCCGAGCGGGTCGTCGGACGGGCGATCGGCGACGTGCGCGACCGGGTGTTTCTCGTGACGAAGGTCGCGGCGCGCAACTGTTCGTACGAGGGCGTGCTGCAGGCGGCGGAGTCGAGTCTCGAGCGGCTCGGCACGAGCCATATCGACCTGCTGCTGCAGCATTGGCCGAGCGACCGGCACGAGGTCGCCGAGACGATGTCGGGAATGGCCGAGCTGGTCAAGCGCGGCATGGTCAAGCATATCGGCGTCAGCAATTTCTCGGCCGCGCTCATGGCAGAGGCGCAGCGCGGGCTCGGCGACGTGCCGCTCGCGTGCAACCAGGTGCCGTACCATCTGAACGATCGGAGCATCGAGCGCGAGATTTTGCCGTATTGCGAGGCGAACGGAATCACCGTCATGGGGTATTCGCCGTTCGGGTACGCGCCGCAGGTGTTCGGCGGGCAGGGCTTCCCGGAGCCGGGCACGGAGCAGCGCCAGGTTCTGGACGCTATCGGCGCCAAGCACGGCAAAACCGTCTACCAAGTGGCGCTGAACTGGGTGCTGCGGCCGGAACGGCTCATCACGATTCCGAAAGCCGCGAGCCGCGCGCACATCGAAGACAACATCCGGGCGATCGGCTGGGAGCTGGACGCCGAGGATGTGGCGCGCATCGAGGCGGCGTTCCCGGTCAAGGCGTAGGCGAGGCGCCCGCTTGACGGGAGGTTCGTAACATGGCGTCGGCTTAGCGCTGACGCTTCCAGACTCCGGCTCTATCTTCGGGATGGAGCCGGAGTCTTTTTGCTTGGAAGCAATCGGTTGAAAATCGCCGGCGTTCGGTTATAATGGGAATACATGTTCGTGTTTACAGTTCGTACCTGCCCTTGTTACCGGCAGCCGCAGCCGGGGTGAAAGGCGTCCGCCTTGACGCGAAACAGCTGATGCTGCAGCACGTTGTTGCCGATCTGCGGGGTCAGCGGCTCGGAGCTGAGGCCCCAGACGTTCAGGACGAGGTTGCGGTTGCGAACCGGTCTCGCGATGCGGACCTCGTACTTGAACTGCACCCCGGAGATGTCCGCGTAGACGAAGTTGGACGTGCCGGGCGCAAGCGATACATTGCATACCTTCGCGTCGCACGGCGTTACGTTCAGGGCGACCGGCAGGCCGTTCGACCAGTCGAATACTTGCACCGTCATGCAGCGCGCGACCGTCGCGCCGAGGTTGACCAAGTCGACGAGCGCGTACCTCGTGCCCGGGTTGCGGCGGAGAATCCCGGTCGTAAAGACCGCCCGCGCGTGCTTGACGCGTTTGCGCCGCCGCTTCCGGCAGCAGGCGGCGGACAGCGGCTTGCACCGCCGCAACCGGCTGGCGGTGGCGCGGACCGCCGGCTTGCGGGCTGCCGCGGCGGCTTTGCCCGCGTGGTCGCCGCGCTTCGCCGTCCGGCTTTGCGCGGAGGCGCTCTTCGCGGGTAGGCGCGGACCGGTAGGTTTGGCGATCGTCATCTGTTATCCCTGCTTTCTATGATCTCGTCTCGTTGAATGCATGTTAGTAGTAATAGATGCAGGGACAGGCGAAGTTGCTAGGGCGAATGGCCGGCAAGGAGTGGAAGCCTGGCAGCCGCCCTTAAGGTTATGGAGGGCCGATCACGCGCGCGCGACCGCCAGCTCCAAGACGGCAAGAATCGTCAAGAATCCGCGCGGCGGGCAGAGATACAATGAGAACCAGAGAGGAGCCGAACTTCGGATGAGAACAGACTACTTGCGCCAGATTCAAGCGACCATCGACTATATCGAAGCGCACTTGGACGAAGAGCTGTCCTTGTCGCGGATTGCGGCGGTGGCCCGGATCTCGGACTTTCATTTTCACCGCGTCTTCCTGGTCATGGCCGGCGAGACGGTGATGGAATACGTGCGCAAGCGGCGGCTCGCCCGTTCCGCGTATGCGGTCGCCTATACGGACGACAGGCTCCTCGACATCGCGCTCGCGCACGGTTTTCAGAATCACGAGACGTTCACCCGCGCCTTCAAGCGGATGTTCGACATGACGCCGGCCGAGTATCGCAAGAGCGGCATCCGGCCGCCGGCGTACGGGAAGCTGGACGTGCTGCAGCGCAACACGAATCCATATTTGGGAGGCATTCAAATGGAACATCGCATCGTCACGAAACCGGCATTCAAAGTCATCGGCTACGAGCGGCAAACGACCAATAACGGGGAGAACTTAAAGCAAGTTCCGGCCTTCTGGCAGGAGTACCTGCGTAACGGCTGGGCGAGCAAGATTCCGAACCGCGTTCATGCCGACAGCCCGGTGGAGCTTGGGATCTGCCACGGATACAATACGGACGAGGGGACGTTCCTGTACCTGATCGGCATGGAAGCCACCGATTTCGACAACGTGCCTGAAGGCTTGGTCTGCCGCGAGTTCGGCGAAGCGGAGTACGCGGTCTTCACCTCGCCGAAGGTGCCTGAGCAGGAATTCTCGCCCGCGATCCAGAACACCTGGAACGCGATCTTCTCCGAATGGTTCCCGCATTCCGGTTATGAGCACGCGGGCAAGCCGGAGTTCGAGCTCTACGACGAGCGCTGCGGCCCGGGCAACGAGCTGTGGCAGATGGACATTTACGTCCCGATCAAGCGCAAAGGCGCGTAAAGCGGGTCAAGCCGGCGCGCCGATTCCGGCTGCCCGGCCTGAGCGACAGGCGCGGGCCTTGCGCCCTGCATCGCGTGCGCAACGCAAAAAAGGATGCCGTCCCGCGTGGGGAGGGCATCCTTTTTGCGCGTTGTTCGGCCTGCCTCGCGCCCGACAAAGCGCCAGTGGCGGCAGCTGCTTCGCGCCTTATGCTGCCTGAGCCTTCGGCCGCCGCCTGAAGCACTTGGCGCCGACCTGGCAACGGCCGCTGGCCGCGCCGCATGCTCAGCGCCGCTCAGCGCCGGCGAATTTCAAAAAATTCGCAGGCTGCGCGGTCGTGGTACGTCACTTCGCTGACGCCGGATTGGCTGACGACGAGGGCGTCGTCGAACCGGATAATAATGCCGCCGGAGTCGACGATGTGGTCGTCCTTGTAGACGCGCAGCCGAAACTGCCGCTCCATGGCCTCCGTAAAATCCTCGTCCGAGACGAGCCGCCGATATAATGCCATTCCTCCCGCTCCCTTCCGTAATGCCGTCTCCATCGACCTGCCGGGGCCCCTACAGGCTGCGCTCGACGGGAACCGCCGTCCCGCCCGTCGGTGCCGCCGTCCCGGCCTCGCGATAGTCGTAACGGTGCAGCAGCTCGAATTCGCCGAAGTCGACTTGCTTATAAAATTCATAGCACGGGAATACGTCATGGCCGCCGCGAAGCTCGACGGCGCCGTCCTCGCCGCGCACGGTCACCCGCACCGCGTATCCCGCGGCCGGCGTATCCGGCCGAAGCGGGTTCGGCACGTTCGCCCGCATCGTGAACGAGACCGCCGACGCTTTCCAGGATTCGTCGTCCGCTGCGATGCCGTCCGCGGGCGGCTTGGCCTGCCGCTTGACCGATACGCCGTCCGCGCCGGTCTCCCGGATAATCGTCTCGCCGGTATCCGCGAAGCGAAACAGCTTGCGTTTCGCGAAATCCACGACGACCTCCTGTTCGGCGCGCGAACGCCCGGCATGGGCCGCATGCGGCGTGAATGCCCGCGCGTCCCCGGCTTCCTCGTACGCGAGGCCGGTCTCCGGATCCCGCACGGCGGGCTGCCAGTGCACGCCGCCGACAAAGACGCCGGCCCTGATTTTGACGATCGTCACCACCGCGATTCCGCCTCCTTTGCGCTTGGTTGTCGGTTCTATTGTAGCACAGGCGTCCGCGCGCCCGCTTCCCGTTCGCGGCTTCACATAATTTCCCTCGGCTCGAGGCATAGTACGTTTATGGAAACATCGTTCAACCTGGGAAAGTGGAGGAGACTATGATTAAACGTCGAGAATGGATCATTATTTTGCTGGCGCTGCTCATCGCCTCGGGGTTCGCCTACTTGCGGCAGGCGTCCGCCGCGCCGGGGGCGGGGCCGTTTCATTTCGGCTTCAAGAAGAGCGTCGGCGGCGCCCTGCCCTCGATCAAGGAGGAAGGATTCCAAAGCCTCCTGCAGCAGCACGGGGCGATCTTCCTCGGGGACACGACGCGGCGCGAGCTGTACCTGACCTTCGACAACGGCTACGAGAACGGCTATACGCCGGGCATTCTGGACGTGCTGAAGGCCAAGGGCGTGCCCGCGATCTTCTTCGTGACGGGGCATTACGTGAAGGACAAGCCGGAGCTGGTCAAACGGATGGTCGCGGAAGGGCATCTGATCGGCAACCATTCGTGGAGCCACCCCGACATGAGCGTGATCTCGAGCACCCAGATCGGCGCGGAGCTGGCCAAGGTGAAGAACGCTGTCGCCGAGCTGACGGCTCAGAAGGAGATGACGTTCCTGCGTCCGCCGCGGGGGATCTTCAACGACCGGGTGCTCGCCGTCAGCAAAGAGCAGGGCTACACGAGCGTGTTCTGGTCGGTCGCGTACCGCGATTGGGAGCCGAACGCGCAGCGCGGCTGGAAGTATGCCTACGACAACGTGATGGCGCAGCTGCATCCCGGTGCCGTGATTCTGCTGCACGCGGTGTCCAAGGACAACGCCGACGCGCTCGCGCGCATCATCGACGCCGCGCGCGAGAAGGGCTATACGTTCAAGCCGCTGAGCGAGCTGGCGAGCAAGTCGTATTAATTGTAGAGGCGAGGAAGGAGCCTTCGGAACCGCGGCCGGCGCGGGGACGAGGGCTTCTTTGGGCTGGACGTCGCGCGGATGCGGCCCGCGCGCCCGCGCGTTGCCGCCCGGACGCGCGAAAGCCCCGACCCCCGGCAAGGGTCAGGGCTTTCGCCGATCAAGCGGGATCGGCATCGGCATGCCTCAGAACCACATGAACATGGACTTGAACAGGCCCCGCTTGCGGGCAGGCGCCTGGACCGCTGGCTTCGTCTCCGGCGCGCTTCGGCGCATCTCCTCCGCGGGCATCGGCTGGCGCGCCTGCTCGACCGAAGCGGCCAGCTGCTCGACCATGCGGCGCAGCTCCTCCAGCTCTTCGCGATGCTGGCGGATCTGCGCGTTCACGACTTCGTCGGCCTTCTGGTCCAGGCGGCGCTCGACCTGGAGAATCCGGGTCAGCACGTCGTTCTCGGCGGGCTGCAGCAGGGCGGAGCTGGCGGCCGTCTCGAGGAACGCGTCCAGCAGCCGCGGCTGCTGCTCCGTGCCCGCCGCCGGCGCGGCATCGGGCACCGGAAGCTGGATCTGCTCCATCGTTTCGCCGCGTTCGATCGCGGCTTTGATGAAGCCGAGCAGCGCCATGTCTTGTTCGTTGAAAATATAATGACCGAACTGGTCTTTGCGAAATACCGTCGGGTAGTAGGAGGCCCAGCGTTTTACCGTCGTTTGACTGACGTTCAGCGTGACAGCGGCTTCTTTGCTCTTCACGAGACTCAATCCTCATCACTCCGCTTCCGTTGGATTGCTAGAGTAATTCGCGACGCGAACGCCGCGTCCCTGCATGGGTGACAAAGGTAGTGCGCATTCGCTAAACAAAGTGGTTTTGCGCGAATCCTCGGCACTTTGGCGCATCCGCCATGCGGGCTGGGGCGGATGAGCGGCCAATTGGCCGCTCTTGGCGGCCGGCAGCCGCATGAACGCAGAAACGGGCAGCAAGCCCCGCAGGACTTGCTGCCCGTTTCGGATGCGCGGCCCTCAGGGCCGGCCCGCGCCGCTCGCCGGTACCGCGCTTAAGGCTGCGACGTGCCGTTCTCCTGCGCCGCCGCGTCAGCCGAGGCATCGGCGTCCGCGCCATCCTCCGCGGCGCGGTTCGCGCCCGAAGCGGCCGCGCCGCTCGCGCCGGCGCCGAGCATGTTCACGTCGATGAACGGCGTCGCTCCGCCGGTGACGCTCGGCAGCCGGCCGTCCCACTTCTCCACGGCTTGCTCCTGCACCTCGATCTGCTTCAGCTGGATCAGCTCCGGCGTTACTTCCTGCTTCTTCAGCTTGAGCGATTCCGCGTCCGCCTGCGCCTGCGCGATCTTCTGCTGCGCCTCGATCTGCACGCGCTTCAGGTCGTTCTCGGCCTTGAGCGCCTGCTGCTGCGCGACCTGCTTCGCTTCGATCGATTGGTCGAACGCATCGGAGAATTTGAAATTGACGATATTAATGTCGTTTACGATTAGATCGTACCGCGCCAGCCGATTCGTCAGCGCGTCCCGCACCTCGGCGGCGACGACGTCCCGCTTGGCGATGAGGTCCTCCGCCGGATAGCGCGCCGTCACTTCCTTGACGATCTCCTGGATCGCGGGGTGGACGATGACGCTGTCGAACGCGCCGCCGACGTTGTTCATCAGCTTGTAGGCGGATTCCTTGTTGACGGAGTAGTTGACGGCGACATGCGTCGAGACGGGCTGCAGGTCCTTGGACGACGCGGATGTGTCGGTCTCCGCCTTCGTCACCTGCACATTCACTTGAATGATGGTTTGCACAAACGGAATCTTGAGATGGATGCCCGGCGCCAGGATGTTGTCGTTCAGCTTGCCGAACGTTTTGTACAGCCCGACGTTGCCGTACTGGACGGTCGCGAACGAATTGAAGACGACGAGCAGCCCGATCAGCACGAGCAGGACGGTCCAGACGACCGGGCGCATCGGGAAACGCGGCCGGTTGACTTGCGGTTCTACGACATGCATCGATACCCCTCCCATCGATAGCCCCGGCCGGACGCGCGATCGGCGCCGGGCGGGCGTGTAGTAGAAGATACGCCAGGAGAGCGGGAAAGTGACAACAAAATTTGGTAAACTGGAGGAAAACCGCCGGAGGTGAACGAAAATGATGGAAAGAGCGCAAACGGCGGAGGAAATCGCGCGGTGGATGCTGGCGGAGCTCGAAGCGTCGGGCAGGCTGGAGCAGGACCGGGCGGTCGCGCATATTCGCTCGCGCTACGGGGACAGCTACCTCTACCGGCACGAGAACGGCAACGTCTCGATCGACAAGGACGTGAAGAAACGGTTCAAGAAGCTGCATGGCGGGCGCGCGGCCTGGGAACGGAACGGGTTCTTCTGGGCTTGGACGTAACGGGTGAGCGGGTGAGCGGGCGGACATCTCCCGGCCGGATTCCGACCCGGGGGACGCGGCCGCCCGCCGCAACGACAGCGTCACACGTCGTAATCGATGCGCCCGTCGGCTTGGATGAAGAGCCTGCCGGCGGCGGGGTCGTACGCGACTTCGCCGTGCGTGGAGAAGTACCACGTCTTCCGGTTCGCCGAACCGTCCGCTCGTCGCGGTGCCGGATGACGCCCTCGGCAAGCGCCGCATCGGGCACGTCGATCGCGATCGTCCAGCCTTCCCGGCCTTCGGCCGGCGCGATGGCGAACGGCGTCCCGTGTTTCTTGGAATCGAGGAACAAGCGGCCGCCGACCGTGTGGCGGATGTACGGATGGTCCATGATTTTACCCCTCCTTGACATCCTAACTATAGCACACTAGATACTTACATAAAGTAAGTTAATGACCGTTCCGTGAGTAAAATCGTGCGTCCCGCGGGACCCAAGAAGGAGCGGATATCCTTGATCAGCGTTTACCCGGCTTCATCGCGTTTTTCCGGCGATCTTGGCTGGCTTCAGTTTAATTTTAGTTTCTCGTTCGCGGATTATTACGATCCGGACAATGTCAATTTCGGCCCGCTGCGCGTCTTTAACGAAGACTACATCCAGCCTGGACGCGGCTTCGGCACGCATCCGCACCGCGACATGGAGATCGTCACCGTCGTCCTGAGCGGGGAAGTGAAGCACGAGGACAATTCCGGCGGGTCCGGCGTGATCCGTTCCGGCGAGGTGCAGCGGATGACGGCGGGCTCGGGCATCCTGCACTCGGAGGTCAATCCGTCCGAGACGGAGGTCGCCAATTTGCTGCAGCTGTGGTTCCTGCCGGAGCGCAAGGGGCTGACGCCGTCCTACGAGCAGAAGGCGTAGGACCGTGCCGGCATGAAGAACGCGCTCGCGCCGATCGTCTCGAACGCGATCCGCGGCGAGTCCGTGGTGGATATCCACCAGGACATGACGATTTACCTCTCGGAGCCGGACGCCGGCGTTACCGTCACGTACGACGGGGACGCGTCCCGCAAAATCTTCCTGTTCGTCATGGATGGCAGCGTCTCGCTGAACGGGGGAGAGCCGCTCGGCCGCAGCGATTCCGCGCGCATCGCGGATACCGCGAAGCTCGATGTGCGGGCGCTCTCGGATGCCCGGTTCATGCTGATCGACCTGCCTTCTTGACCGTAGTCCCTCCGCTCCCGCGCGGTATAACGAGGCTGCGTCCAGTCAACACTGATGCTAGACGGGATGCAGGAGCGTACCGGGAGGGGGAGAAGCGGATGGAATTCAAGCCGGCCATGCTGGACCGCGCCGCGCTGGCGCAGCTGCAGCGGTTCGAGAGCGAGCTGCGCGAGCAGACGTCGGAGGAGATCGTCCTCGTGGCGTATCAGAGCGACGGGAGCGCGCCGCACGGCGCACAGCCGGACGCGAACCGGGAACCGTAGTCGGGTTCGATGCGGCCTAGCAAGGCGCGAACTGTAACAAGTTCGTGCCTTTTTGCGCGTGACCGGGGCAGGATTCGCCAGGCGGCGGGACGAAGGGAATAGGCGGCAGCGGCCGAATGGCCGCCGATGAAGGAGCGGATACGGATATGAGGCGCAAGTTGACAGTATGCATGCCGCCGCTCGCCTGTGCGGTTCTCGCGATCGTCCTCCTGCTGGCGGGCTGCGGCAAGATCGAGACGCCGCTCTCGTTCGCGGACAAGGTAGATTCGGTAAATCTTAGCGCGGAGAAGGCGCAGGTCCAGCTCGGCATCAGCGAGCAGGAGCTCGTCAAGCGGCTCGGCAAGCCGATCCGGACGTGGAACGACGGCGGGCGGAGCTTCCTGTTCATGTACGAGGACTACCAATACACGTCGGTCGGCAGCGAGGTCGTCGGCTACTCTCTCGGGCCGCGGTCCGCGACGGGGAAAGGGCTGAAGCTCGGCGCGCCGATGGCCGACGTCGTCAAGGCGTACGGAGAAGGCTACTACGAGCGGAGCGGCAGCGAACCGCCCGCGGCGATCGGGTATCTCGACAAGACGAACCGGCTCGCGATGGAATTCGAGCTGAAGGACGGCAAGGTGAAGGCGATCAGCGTCGCCTCGTTCAAGCTGTACGAATAAGCGGGCAATGCAGCAAGCGGAAGACGGCGGTATCGGGGAGGAACGTCCCTGGTGCCGCCGTTTTCTGTTTTGCGTGCCTCTGCCTCGCGTGAAGCCGAAGCGTGGAACGGATGTCTATGAAAGTCGCGGAGATCCTGCAAAAGAACAAGGCAGCCCCGCTCGGCATCGGGAAATCTGTCAGGCAGCAGACGAGTTGCCGGGAATGGAAGGGAATGTCGTGGAACGATGTATTAGAGTGCTCATTGGGTACGTTGACAAAGAAAGCCGGCCCCAAGTCCCGTGAATGGACTTGCGGGCCGGCGTATTGGCGCCGCGTATCTAGCCGAGGTTCACGTACAGCGGCCCGAACGTCTCTTCCTTGCCGCCGACCGCCAGCTTCAGCGTCAGCTCGTCGCCGTCCGCGAGCGGGCCGACGCCGGCCGGCGTGCCGGTGTAGATCACGTCGCCCGCACCGAGTCCGAGGCGCGGTCCGATGAAGTCGATCAGGCGCTGCAGGGAGAAGATCATGTCGCACGGCGACCCGTGCTGGACGACTTCGCCGTTCTTGACGAGGCTGAACGCCAGCGTCCCGAACGCGTACTCGCCGGGGAACGGCCGGAACGGCCCGAGCACGGCGGAGCCGACGAACCCTTTGGCCAGCAGCCACGGGTGACGCTTCTCCTTTAATTGCGACTGCACGTCGCGCGCGGTCAGGTCGAGGCCGAGCGCGATGCCGTCCACGAGATCGCCGGGGCTCACGCCCGGCTTATAATCCTTGCCGATGCGGACGACGATCTCCAGCTCATGGTGAATGTCGCCGATCTTGCCGGGCAGCGTCAGCTTGCCGGCCGCCGGGTGCAGCGCATGCGTCGGCTTGGAGAAGATCATCGGCTCTTCGGGCACGTCGTTGCCGAGCTCTTGCGCGTGCAGCGCATAGTTGCGGCCGACGCAGTAAATATTGCGGATAGCTTCCATATCACGGTCTCCTTTTCGGCGTTCGATTCGGGTTGCGAAGCCTTGCGTCCGGCGGCGGCGCCCGCGATCGCGCGAGCGGAATGCCTGCGAGGCCAGCCATATTTGCTGCCGTGCGGTCCGAAGGCCATATTTACCATTCCGCCTTCATCATAGCACGAAGGTGGGCAAACTTCACTTTTCTCCGTCCGCGGACCTTGAAAACGCAAACCTCACTCCTTGATTTCGCGCATTGTTGAAAAACGGTTGGTACATGATAATAAGCGTATATTAACCCAAGGGGGATTTACAGATGGTTAAGAAAACGACGAAAACCGCCGCCATCGCACTGACCGCGGCAACGCTGGTCATGGGCCTGGCAGCATGCGGAAGCAAACCCGACACCGACACATCCAATAATACAGGCAACACCTCGACCAATGCAGGCGGCAGCGCGGGCAGCGGCGACAAGAACGTGACGATCACGTTCCAGAACATCTACCCGGACCCGGCGACGCCTTCCTACAAGATGCTCCACGCGATCGTCGACCAGTACCAGAAGGATCACCCGAACGTCAAAATCGAGCTCGACTCCCTCAACACCGACCAGCAGAAGCTGAAGCTGAAGACGCAAGCGGCGTCCAAGGAAGTGCCGGACATCACGATCGTCAACCCGGCCGCGCAAATGAAGCCGTTCGTCGACGCGAAGCTGTTCGCCCCGCTGAACGACATGCTGGAGCAGAACGGATTGAAGGACACGTTCCAAAAAGGGCTGCTCGACTACTACAGCTTCGACAACAACGTCTACGCCCTGCCGGACGGCAACAACATCGAAGTCGTGTATTATAACAAGGACCTGTTCGAGCAAGCGGGCATCAAGAACACGCCGACGACGTTCGAAGAGCTCGTGAACGACGTGAAGACGCTGAAGGCGAAAGGCATCACGCCGATCGCGATCGGCGAGAAGGATTCCTGGACCGGCTCGTTCCTGTTCATGAACATCCTGCTCCGCACGAACGGCGGCCCGGGCTTCCTGCAGGACGTGATCGACGGCAAGAAGACGTTCAAGGATCCGGCCTTCACGGACGCGGTATCCGCGATGCAGGACCTGATCCAAGCCAAAGCGTTCGAAGAAGGCGCGACGTCCATCGACTACAACACGGGCGGCAACATCTTCAAGACGGGCAAAGCGGCGATGATGGTCATGGGCACGTGGGAAACGGGCGCCATCGACTCGTCCACGGTCGGCCCGAAAGTCGGCGTCTTCAAGTTCCCGACGGTGAACGGCAAAGGCGATCCGGACCAATTCATGCTGGCGCCGGGCTCCGCGTTCGCGGTATCGGCCAACAGCAAGCATCTGCAAGAAACGAAGGATTTCCTGAACTACTTCATGACGGAAATGCCGAAGAAGCAATTCGAGCTGAAGAACGCGGTCGGCAGCGGCCAAGTCATTACCGGGGACTTCAAAGCGGCGGGCTACTCGCAGCTGGCGCAGGACGTCCTGGCACTGTTCCAAAACGTCAAAGGCGGCGACCTCGCGTTCGACAACACGATGAAGCCAGCCATCGCGCAAGCGCATCTCAGCAGCATCCAGAACATGTTCGTGCAGAAAGTCGATCCGGCAACCGTCGCGGGCGAGCACCAATCCGCGTTCGACGCCAACAAATAAGCACCTTGTAAGCCTTTAGGGCGGCGCGGGTGGAGCAGCTTCGGCGGCTCCGCCCCCGACCCCTTTCGACACCGAAGAAACCGTGCCGGCCTTTCGCGCCGGCCGCGCGCTTCTCGCAATCCCGCTAAGAATCAGGAGGCAACCCCAGTGAATGTTTTAAAAGTACCGGCCCGTACAATCGCAGTATTCGTCCTGCCGAGCCTGATTGTGTACATCGGTCTCGTGTTCGTTCCGATTCTCGTTTCGATCTACGACAGCCTGCTGGATTGGGACAGCATCAATAAGGCGAAATTCATCGGGCTGGACAACTTTAAAACGATGTTCGCCCACGACGCGAATTTCTGGCCTTCTGTCCGCCACACCTTGCTGTACGCCGTGTTCTCCATGGCGGAAATTCCGATCTGTCTGTTCATGGCGGGCTTGCTGAACCGCTACGTGAAACGGGGCAATACGCTCGTTTCGATCTACTTCGTGCCGGTCATCCTGTCCACCGTCATCATCGGGCAATTGTGGAAGACGATCTATAACCCCGCCGACATGGGCGGCATGCTGAACGGCATCCTGACGACGATCGGCCTGGACAGCTGGACGCACAGCTGGCTGACGGAGCCGAAGATCGCGATGTACTGCTTGTATTTCGTATCGCTGTGGCAATACTTCGGGTATCACCTGCTCATTCAATTCACGGGTGTGCAGAACATCCCGTCCGACGTGTACGAAGCCGCGAAGATCGACGGCGCCGAAGGGTTCAAGGCCGACTGGTACATCACGTACCCGATGGCCGTGCCGATCTTCAAAATTTCCATCGTGCTGGCCTTCATCGGCTCTTTGCAGCAGTTCGACCTCGTCTGGGTCATGACGGGCGGCGGACCTGCGCACGCGACGGATACGATCTCCACGCACATGTATAACAGCTCCTTCCTGTCCCTGAAGTACGGTTACGGAAGCGCGCTGGCGACGTTCCTCGTGTTCGTGTGCCTGGTCTTTACGGTCGTCATCAATTTCGTGTTCAAAAAAGTCGAAGCGAAGTACAGCTGAGGGGAGAACGGCAATCATGAAAGCATTATCGAAAGGAATCGTCTACGCCGTATTCGCGATTCTCGTGGTCACGCAAATTTATCCGTTGTTCTGGCTCATTCTGTACTCGCTGAAGAACAACGAGCAGATTCTCGGCTCCAGCTTCTTCTCGCTGCCGACGACGCCGCAATGGACTAACTATAAAGACGCCTACAAGAGCGGTCACTACTTGCAATACCTGGGCAACAGCGTGTTCGTCACGCTCGTGACGCTGATCTGCGTCATCGTGCTCAGCTCCATGGTCGCCTACGCGATCTCGCGGTTCAAGTGGAGATACGGTCCGATCGTGACGCTCATCTTCCTGATGGGCATGATGATCCCGATGCAGGCGACGCTGCTGCCGCTGATGGTCATCTTCAAGCACATGCACATTCTGGATACACGCTGGGCGCTCGTCCTGCCGTATATCGCCTTCTCGACGCCGATCTCTGTCTTCATCCTGAGCGGCTTCATGCGCGGCATTCCCGCGGAAATCGAGGAGTCGGCGTTCATCGACGGCGCGAACGTGTACCGGATCTTCCGCAGCATCATCCTGCCGATCTCGATACCGCCGATCATGACGGTCGTCATCCTGACGTTCATCACGATCTGGAACGAGTACATCATGGCCGCGACGTTCATTTCGTCCGAGAAGTTGAAAACTCTCCCGTTCGGCATATATACTTTTGTGAGCCAGTACAACGTCAACTATGGCGCAATCGGCGCATTCCTCGTGCTCGGCGCGCTGCCGGTACTGCTCGTGTACTTCGTCCTCTCCGAACGGATTACGAAAGGCATGGTCGCCGGCGCGGTCAAAGGGTAAGGACTTTAACTAGGGATGCTGCCACGGAAGGGCGGTAACGGCGGTGACGCGCGGATCACATTCCATTCAATACCGGTTGTTCGTGCTGTTCCTGATCAGCATGTCCGCAATCGTGCTGACGGTCAGCATCCTGTACTATAACCGGACGACGGTCCAATTTCATGAGAAGATCAGCAGCCTGTCGAAGCAGAACGTCTCGCAGACGGCAGGCTTGTTCGATCTCCTGCTGAAAGGGTACGACAGCCTGTCGAAGGCCGTCATCGGCAATAACGATCTTGCTCGCATCCTGAGCAATCCCCAAATCGACAGCCCCGCTGTCGATTATTTTAATGAGCAGGCCATCACCAATATATTGGGGGCCGCTTTTTTGTCGCAAGAGGACATCATCGGCATCCACGTGCTGACCGATAAAGGCAAGGTCTACAACTACAGCAATTATGCCAGCGTCATCAGCCCGGATTACAAATCGACCGCGTGGTACGCCCAGATCTCGTCGTCGGCTGGCAGCATGGTGTGGCTCGGCGTGTTCGACCATTCCATCATCGACCGGGTCGACGACCGGCCGGTCTTCGCGTTCGGCCGGCCGATCTACGACCTGAACAACCACCGGCCGGTCGGCATCGCCCTGTTCGAGACGAACCCGCAGGCGATCATCGCCGCGATGGATAACCTGAAGCTCGGCGAGCACAGCGATGTGTACCTGATGAATCGCGAAGGGATGATTATCTCCACGACCGCGTACCATTGGGATCCGGCTTGGCTGAGGAGCCTGCCGCGCCCGCAGGAGGGCGCGCCGGTCGTCGAGGAGCATGGCGGCCGGCTGGTCGTGTCGTCGCAGCTCCCGTTCGCGGATTGGACGGTGCTCGGCGTCACGCCGGACCAGGACCTCAACGTCGAGCTGATGGAGACGAAGCGGTTCCTGATCATCGTCGGCGCGATTCTCGTCATCTTCTCGGTGCTGCTCGCGACGATCTTCTCCCGGACCCTCTCGTCGCCGCTCAAGCGGCTCATCTCGGAGATGAAGCAGGTCGAGATCGGCAACTTCCGCGGCTCGCTGAACGTGACGTCGTACCGGGAAATCGACATTTTGGTCGCGTCGTTCAATCAGATGGTCAATCGCATCGCGGAGCTGATCGAGCGGGTGAAGGTGGCGTCCGTGAGCGAGAAGAACGCGGAGCTGCAGGCGCTGCAGTCGCAGGTCAATCCGCATTTTCTGTACAACACGCTCGACATGATCTATTGGATGCTGGACGAGAAGGGCCATGACCGGCTCGGCGAGGTCGTGCTGTCGCTGTCCCGGCTGTTCCGTTACAGCAGCCATTGGGAGCCGGGCGCGGCTGTCACCCTGCGCGAGGAGATCGAGCAGATCCAGCACTACCTGACGATCATCGTGACCCGGCTCGAAGGCCGGCTGACGGTGGACGTCGACGTGAGCGAGACATGGCTGTCGCGCATCGTCCTGCCGAAAATGACGCTGCAGCCGATCATCGAAAACGCCGTGAAGTACGGCCTCGAGCCGTTGTCCGATCGGCCGGGCCTCCTCCGCGTGTACGTGGAGGAAGGAGACCGGCAGCTGCGCATCCTGATCGAGGATAACGGCGCCGGCATGGACCGGGCGACGCTGTCGCGGCTGAACGCGCTGCTCGCGCGGGCGAAGGACGATACCGTCCGGGACGTGAACGCCGAGTCCGAGCGCCGGGAAGGCGGCATCGGGCTCGTCAACCTCCAGCGGCGGCTCCAGCACATGTTCGGCGAAGCATACGGGCTGGCTCTGAAGAGCGAGCCGAATCAAGGGACGACGGCGATCATCGCGATTCCGCTCCCGCTGCATAAGGAAGGAGGCGCTGCGCTTGACAGCGAACATCCTCATCACGGATGACGAACACGTCATCCGCGAAGGTGTGAAACGCACGATCAAACGGGCTTTTCCCGATATCACGGTCCATCTGGCCGCTTGCGCCGAAGAGGCGGTGCAGATCATGGACCAGCACCCGGTCGACATCGTGCTGACGGATATTTTGATGCCGGGCATCGACGGCCTGGAGTTCATGAAGATGTCGCGGCGGCGCTATCCGCAGGCGAAATGGGTCGTCATCTCGGCGCACTCGGAATTCGCCTACGCGCAGACGGCCGTGCGGCTCGGCGCGCGGGACTACCTGCTGAAGCCGATCGGCAAGCAGCGGCTCGTCGAGCTCATCGCGCAGCTGACCGCGGAGACGAAGGCGGAGTCCGAGCAGACCGCGGAGAGCGAGATGATGAAGCGGAACCTGAAGTATCTGCGCGAAGCGGTGTTCCAGCGGCTCGCGTCCGGGCTCGACATTGGCAACATGGACATCGCGCCGCTGTTCGAGCGCTACCCGGATTATCATCTCGTGCTCGCGCATCTCGAGGAAGCGGTCAAGGCCGTCCATCTGGAGCATTTCATCATCGAGAACGTGCTCTCCGAGCTGGTGGACCGCCACGGGGAAGGGTTCGTCGTGAATTTCGACCGGCAGAGCCTGCTCGGGATCGTCCACTTCCCGAACGCCGCGGCGCAGGACGCGCTGCTCGCGGAGCTGAAGACGCATCTCGGGCATTACTTGAAGGTGCCGTTCCGCGTGACGGCGTCGCGCAAAATATCGGACTACCACGACATCGCGGCGGAAGTGAAGAAGCTGCGCCAGGCCAGCTCCGTTCCCGGCCTCGAGCGGCCCGAAGGCGGCGACAAGGCGATCGAGGTCGCGCTGCAGTACCTGAAGGCGCACTATAACGAGGAGCTGTCGCTCGAGAAGGTCGCGTCCGTCGTGTTCCTGAACCCGATCTACTTCAGCCAGCTGTTCAAGCAGAAGACGGGGCAGGGGTATAAGGACTACGTCATCAGCCTGCGCATGGAGCAGGCCAAGGAGCTGCTGCGGCAGCAGGGCCTGAAGCTGGCCGAGATCGCGGAACGCATCGGCTACGGCGACGTGCGGCATTTCACGCAGGTGTTCCGCAAGAAGATGAACGTGACGCCGACGGAGTATCGGCAGCAGCTGCTCGCGGAGCGATGAGAGGAAGGGGGGGGGATTCTCCCCCCTGGGGCCTCGTTTCGCAACCCTTAAAAGCGTTTCACTGCCTTAAAAGCGTTTCGCAGCCCCCTAAATCCCCCTTGCCTAAGGGGGACCCCTGGGACGCCGTCCCCGGGCCCGGAAGGGGCGTGCCTGCGGCGGGGCCGTCTTCGAAGCTTGCTTCGGGGACGGCCCGTTTTTGTCCGCTGGCGCGGACAAGAATTAAGAATTGGAGGCGGCGTTCTTCCGCAGCTTGATGCCCGATGTTGGTTTGGGGGGCTTGGCGCCCCCCGGAACTCGCCAAAGCTTGTCGCGTTTCGCAACCGGAGGCTCGGCCCCCTCTGAACTCGCTCCCCCCTTTTGCCTGCATGACTGCAGATATTAGTTGAAGAAACCGGCGAAGCCGGAGGCGTGGAGGTGGTTGGGCTGCTGGCCCGTGGCCCCGGGGATTGGCGGACAGGAGAGGCCTTATTTGGTCGAAACCTTTGGAATTCCGGATTGTGCGGCCATCAGCGCCGTTATTGGCGCCGGAAGGCTGGGATTTGGCGGCGTACAGGTGCAATAGCGGCGCTCATGGCCGGATATACGCCGAAATCGTGATTTTCAAGAGAATAGCGGATCGTGTGTCCGCTGACGGGGCTTACTCCGCTGGCATCACCGCGATTTGCGTTACCTGGAGGTTTTGCCGGGTCGCTCGCATGCGCTCCGTTTTCCAGTTCGACTAGCCACCACCGTTTTGCAATATGCCGATGCGTTTTTGGCCAGACTGGCCCGTCATCAGCCGGCACCGGGGCGACGAATCGCATGTATGCCCAAGGGACAATCGCATAGTCATTCCCCCGATAGATTCATATGGTGTACAAATAGGATGGGAGGATGAATGATGAGCAATAGAAAGGGAAAGCGATTCGTTAAAATCATCCATATTTACAATGTCCACATCGGGAACAAGATTCATATCGAGCAGCGGGCGGAAGGCGGAGGCCAGATCAACCACAAGGTCGGCTACAACGCTAACCAAGGCGGCCAAACGGCCGTCGGACGCAGCCGTACCGCGAATTTCAAGTCGCAATTCGCCGATGGAAACGGACGCAGCGGTATAGCCGGGAAACGGAACGACGAACAGGGCGGCCAGGAAGCCGTCAAGTTCAGGAATAACGTGTGGCGTAGCAAAAAGATCAGAAAGCGCTAGCGTCGATAACGAGCCGCCCGGCTCCCGGGCCGAATGCATCGCGGCGACAATGCTTTGCAAACATGAGCTAGTTAGATGGAGCTTGCAAGCGAGGTGGGCTGCGTCCAACGTGCTGCGATTTTATAGCGGGAAGTACGAATGAAGAACGTCGAATGGAAGCAAGGAACGGAAGCAAGGAAAGGAATCAAGTAACGGAGGTCAGACCAGGAGGCAGCTACTCAGGCCGTTAATGAAGGACGGATGCGCGAAAACGGCGGAAACGGTGAATGGCTGTATATAGAATAGTACGCGAATGACAAAAGGCTGGGGAGCTTCGGGGCTTCCCAGCCTTTTGCCTTTAACGAAGAAGCATTGATGCGAGTGACGAAGCTTATGCTGCCCCACCGGTCCTGGGTTCCGGCGCTTGGCGGACAGGAAAGCCGTTATTTGGCCGAATCCCGCGGATTTTCCGCTTACGCGGACACCAGCGCCGTTATTTGGGTCTGGCCTCTTGGTTTTAACGTGATTTTGGGGCAATAAGCGCGCTGGTGTCCGGCTAATGGCGATATGGGCCGTATTCGAGGAAATAGCGGCTCGTGTGTCCGGCAAACGGGGCCGTGGATCGCGCGGCACTGTGCGGCGGCCCGACGCCGCCCCGGCGGCCTGGCGCCGCCCCGGCGGCCTAGCGTCGCCCCGGCGGCCTGGCGCCGCCCCGACGCCGCCCTCGGCGGCCCGACGCCGCCCCGGCGGCCTGG
>NZ_JBHSHY010000054.1:0-31996 GCF_042653205.1 Paenibacillus sp. GCM10023250
TGAGATCTGTGGCTGGAACATAAGCTTCATCCCTTTCACCGTTATACCTTAAGTATACAGAGAAAAAGGTACATCTCCCTTAAAATTAAGGAAAATGTACCCTTTTGGACTTTTTCAGTGGCCTCGGCGTATCCCGGGCGGCCTTTCGCTATGCGTCACCGCCGCTGTGCCGGCGGGCGCGATAAGGGGTTGACCACGTTCGTCAGCGTCACGGACTAGCCGAGCGTGCTGCAGGCGAGCCGCTCCGCGAGCTCGCCTGCCGGCGGGCCGTTACTCCGACCAGTCGCGCCGCAGCGTGAACAGGTCGCGCAGCGCGTCCGTCGACAGCTCCGTGATCCACCCCTCCGAGCTCGTGATGACGTCGTCGCTCAGCTGCTGCTTGCTCTCGAGCATCTCGTCGATCCGCTCCTCGAGCGTGCCGAGCGAGATGAACTTGTGCACCTGCACGTCGCGCGTCTGGCCCATCCGGTAGGCGCGGTCCGTTGCCTGGTTCTCCACGGCGGGGTTCCACCAGCGGTCGAAATGGAACACGTGGTTCGCAGCGGTCAGGTTGAGCCCGACGCCGCCGGCCTTGATCGAGAGGATGAACACGTTCGGCTGCTCCGCGTCCGGCAGCTCGCGGGATTGGAACTGCTCGATCATCCGGTCGCGCGCCGTCTTGGACGTGCCGCCGTGCAGGTACAGGACGGGCTCGCCGAGCTCCCGGCCCAGCACGCGCCGCAGCATCTCGCCCATCCCGACGTACTGCGTGAAGATGAGGCAGCGCTCGCCTTCCTCGCGCAGCTCCTTTACGAGCTCAAGCAGCCGCTCGAGCTTGGCGGAGCGGCCGATGAGCATCGCCGATTCGGCGGCTTCCTCGCGCTCGTCCTCCGGCACCGGCACGGCTTCCTTCGTCAGCAGCACGGGATGGTCGCACAGCTGCTTCAGCCGCGTGAGCGCGGAGAGGATCGCGCCCTTGCGCTGAATACCCTCCAGCTTCTTGATCTCGTCCATCAGCTCCTTGACGGTCTGCTCGTAGAGCGCGCTCTGCTCGCCGGTGAGATGGATGTACGTCTTCATCTCGTTCTTCTCCGGCAGGTCCAGCATGATGTTCGGATCCTTCTTCTTGCGCCGGAGCATGAACGGCTTCACGAGCCGCTGCAGCTCCTGCGTCCGCTTCTCGTCGCGCTCGCGCTCGATCGCCTGGCTGAACCGCTCCGCGAAGGTGCGGGCGGTGCCGAGATAGCCCGGATTGGTAAAATCATAGATCGACCACAGCTCCGCGAGCCGGTTCTCGATCGGCGTGCCCGTCAGCGCGATGCGGTGCCGCGCGGGGAAGCTCTTGACTGCCATGGCCTGCTTCGTGCCGGCGTTCTTGATGTTCTGCGCCTCGTCGAGGCAGATCGCCGACCACGTATAGCCGCCGAGCAGCTCCTGGTCCAGCGTCGCCGTCGCGTACGAGGTCAGCACGAGATCGGCTTCCTCCGCTTCCTCGTAGAACGCCTCGCCGCCGAGCCGCTTGCTGCCGTAATGGAGCAGGATGCGCAGCGACGGCGCGAAGCGGCGCACCTCCTTCTGCCAGTTGCCGAGCACCGAGGTCGGGCAGATCAGCAGGGAGGGACGGCGATCCCCATGCGCGGCCGCTTCCTCGGCGACGTGCAGCAGGTACGTGATGAACTGGATCGTCTTGCCGAGCCCCATGTCGTCGGCCAGGACGGCGCCGAGTCCGAACCGGCGCAGAAACGCAAGCCAGGAGCAGCCGTCCCGCTGGTAGCTGCGCAGCTCCGCGCGCAGCGTCGGCGGCACGGGGACCGACGGCCAGTCCGTCTGCTGCGTCAGCTGCCCGATGAGCGTCGTCAGGTGGGCGTTCAGCTCGACGTCAACCTCCAGGGCGCCGTCGTCCTCGGCTTCCTCCGCAGCGCCGCCTTCGCCGTCCTTGCCTCCGGCCGCCGGCAGGAAGAAGCCGCGGTTGCGGCGCAAATGCAGCTGCAGCACGTCCTGGAAGGACAAGCCCCGCCGCGGATCGACGCCCGCCATCGCCTTGCGGATCTGCGCGAGCAGGGCGGGATCGAGCGGCACCCATTGGCCGCGGAACTGCACGAGCCGTTCGCCGCGGGCGACCAGCTCCCGGAACTCCGCTTCGCTCAGATCCGTGTCGCCGATGGAGACGCGCCAGTCGAAATCGATCAGCGCGTCGAGGCCAAAGAAGGACCGGCCGCCGCCCGCGCGGTCGCCCTCGCCTTCGCCGGGGCGGACCTTCGCGCGCAGGCGCGGCTTCTTGCGGCTCGCCTCCTCCCACCAGGCGGGCAGCAGTACCTGCCAGCCGGCAGCCAGGAGACGCTGGCTGTCCGCGGTCAGGAACCGCCACGCGTCCTCGTCGGACAGCGGGGCGTTCAGCACGTCCGCGGGGCTGCCGGCCAGCCGGTCCGGCGGCAGGCTCGCGCGCAGATGCGCGAGCCAAGCCGGGGAGCGCTCGCGCACATGCGGCGTCCAGCCGGAGGGCCACGTCCCGGAGGCTTCGCCGTCCGCGGACAGCCGAACCGGCACGAGCTTCGCCGGTTCGAGCTTGTCCTGCAGCAGCAGCGCGAGGCGCCAGCCGCCGGCCTCGGCGTCCTCCGGCTCCAGCAGCTGCAGGAGCGGCCGGAACGGCAGCGTGTCGGCCTTCCAGCCGGCGGCGACGAGCCAGCCGCGCTCGTCGAGGCCCGCGGCCGCCGCGGCGCGGTCGCGCGCGAACAGCAGCGGGAAGTCGCGGCGCAGGTCGGCGGCGGCTTCCTCCGTGCCGTAGTGGCGCGAGAACACCGACGCGGAGAAGGCGGCGCCGAGTCCGGCCAGGAAGGCGGCGTCCGCCGCTTCCGGCTCCCAGGCTTCGTCGCCCTGCGCTTCTCCATCCCGCGTGCCATGCTCTTCCCACGCGCCGTCCTCGTCCGGCCCGTCGTCGTCCGGCCCGCCGTACAGGCCTCCGCCGTGCGCCCGGCCGGCGCCGCCGGCGAGCGCGCGCAGCGCCCGGCGCGCCTTCGCGCCCAGCGCCTCGGCGTCCCACGTCCACCGCAGCTTGCCGACCTTGTAGGCCTCGAAGCTCGGGACGAATTTCCGCTCCTCGACGCCGTGCGCCAGCGCCGGCGCGAGCGCGGCGAGCCGCGCGGCGTCGCCTTCGAGCCGCCAAGTCACGTGCATCGGCAGCAATTCGGGGTCGGCGAAGAACGGCAGGACCATCTCCGCCGGCAGTACGACGAGCTCGAGCTCGTCCCGCAGCTTCTCGATCTCGAGCTCCGTGCCGTAGAACGACGGCTCGTGCCGCGCGAACAGCCGCTGCTTGACGAGCAGCCCCGGTGCATAGCCGGACGCGTCCGCGCCGAAGATCAGCGCGTCGCCCTGCTCGGTCAGGCTCGCTTGAATCGTAAGCGTATCGGCGTACGCGTTCATGACAGCAATCCTCCTTTGCGCAGCTCTTCCTGCAGCGCGCGCAGCCGGCTGTTGCGGCTCGCGAAGGCGGCGAGGAACTGCTCCCACCGCTCGCCCTTTTTCAGGCGGGCGTACAGCTTGGCGAGCCGCTTCAGGAGCTTCGCCGCCGCCTTGTAGCCGTCGCGGTTCTTCTGCAGCACGTATCGTTCCGCCGCCTGATGGTAGAAGGGCAGCAGCAGCTCCGGCGCTTCCTTCTCGACCGGCTTCAGCGCGGTCACGCGGAATGACAGCGGATCCTGGCCCATGCACATCTGCAGGTCGATCCACAGGTCCCACCGGCCGTGCGCCGCCAGCGCGTCCTCGTAGACGGCCCGCGAGAACGGCAGCATCGCCTTGAGCGTGCGCCACATCGCCGGCTCCGCCTCGGGCAGCCGCGCCACGACCGCTTCCCAATAGTTGCCGTAGGGCGCCAAGTCCTCGCCGCGGAAGCCGATGAGCAGCGGGCCGGTCTCCGCGAGCCAGTCGCGCAGCCGCGTCCACTGCTCCCCGCGCTCGAGGACGCCGAGCAGCGGCGCGAGATGCTCCGGCTTCAGCATCAGCTGGCTCCCGCCCCGGGCGAGCAGCGCCCGCGCTTGTGCGTCGCGCGCCATATAGACCAGCAGCAGGCATTGCGCGAGCGACCACGGCAGCCGCGACAAGGCCGGGCCGAGCTCCGCTTCCGCAGCCTGCAGCTTGCGCAGCTCTTCCTCGTAAAGCGGTTCGCTTCCGGCCGATCCGGGACCGAGCCAATGGAGCCACAGGGACGCGTAGAGCGCCGCGAAGCAGCCGAGCGTCCGATCCTCGGTCAGCATGCGTTCCCGGAGGAAATCCGCCGTCTCCATCAGCCGCTCCCAGTACGCCGAGCCGTCGTCCGCCAGCGCGAGCTTGTCCTCGAGCAGGCTCCGCGCCCGGCCGCGCAGTCCGTCCAGCGCGAGCTGCGTGTGATAGCCCATGAACAGGCCCGATTGGCGCCAGTCCGCCTGGGCCGGCTTCACCATCTGCTCCAGCACGAACAGCAGGGCGTGCAGCGTGAACAGCTGCTCGAGCGCCCAGGGCAGCTCGGGCCGCATCGCCTGCAGGTCGGCGAGCAGCTCGCCGGCCTCCTGCGCCGTGCGGACATGCAGGTGCATCGGTCCGTGGCGGGCTTGAAACCGCTCGTGCCACTTGGCGACGGGGAGCTCGGTCAGCTCCGCCTCCGTCAAGGTCGGCCGGACGGCCCGAGGGGCCGCCGGCCCGGCGCCGCGGTTCGGGCCGCCCTCGCCGCGGCCCGGCCGGGACGGCGTCGCCGCGGCTTCTCTGTCCGCACCTGCGCTGGCCGCCGCACGTCCGCTCTCCGGTGCCGCGCCCGGCTTGGCGCCGACGGCCGTGCTCTTCAAGGCGCTGCGCGCGTTGGCGAGCGCCTGAACCGGCCGTCCGCACAGCTCCGCGTAGCGCATCAGCGCGGCGGCCATGTGCGTGCAGGCGCGGTTCGCGGAGCAGCCGCAGACGCTCGCCGCGAGGTCGTCCAGATCGACGGCGACGTCGTACATCCGGTTATCTTTGACGCGCGCGTCCACGTGCACGCCGTCGTCGCGGAGCGCCAGCTCCTCGACGCGGCCTTGCTTCGCATATTGAAAGCCGCGAATGATCGTCAGTTCGTCGAAGCGGTCGGCGACACCTTCCAGCAGCCGCCGCCATGCACCGTCATCCAGCATGTAGTCCATATCCATATCCGTTGACTCCCGGTTACGTCGTCGCGTATTCTTAAAACTTCGCTTTCTATTATACCAGCTCTGCCGCCCGCGGGACCCGAACGCCCCTTAAAATTCGGCCGGCCGCCGCCGGCGCGCGGCGTTTCACGGGATTACACCGCTCGCAAAGCGGGCAAAGATAGCGTAGGACGGCGCGTTGGTGCGTATTTTTCGCGCGGATATGGAGGGATTGGCGGCCGGTCCGTCGAAACGGTCAGGGAGCTTGTCCGCCAGCTCCCGGTTCGGGGAACGGCGGGAAGAGGGCGGCCGGCGATTGGCGCCGGCAGGGCCCAAGCGAAGCGAAAGAAGGGCAGCAATCATGGCGAAGCAAAAATTTTACGTCGTCTGGGTCGGCCGCAAGCCGGGCGTGTATGCGAATTGGGGCGAGTGCCAGGCGCAGATCAATAAGTTCGACGATGCGAAGTTCAAATCGTACGAAACCCGGGCGGAGGCGGAGGAAGCGTACCGCGGCGGCTGGCAGAAGCATTGGGGCAAGGGCGGCGGAGGCGCGTCCAAGCCCGGCGGCTTCCGCCGCAAGCCGGCCGCCGCGTTCGAGGAGCCGGGCGAGATCGACTACGACAGCATCTCCGTCGACGTCGGCACGAGCGGCAACCCGGGCCCGGTGGAGTACAAGGGCGTGGACACGCGGACGGGCGAGGTCCTTTTCGCGGTCGGTCCGGTCAAGAAGGGGACGAACAATCTCGGCGAATTTCTCGCCATCGTGCACGCGCTGGCGTATCTGAAGCAGCAGGGCAGCGACAAGACGGTGTACAGCGATTCCGTCAACGCGCTCAAGTGGGTGAAGCAGAAGGCCGTCTCGACGACGCTTCCGCGGGACGCGTCCACGGCGGAGATCTGGGGCATGGTCGATCGTGCCGTGCGCTGGCTGCAGACCAACACGTACAGCAACAAAGTGCTGAAGTGGCAGACGAAGCAGTGGGGCGAGATCAAGGCGGATTACGGGCGGAAATAAGCGGGCACGGCAAAAGGGGCTTCTCGGCGAAGTCCCTTTTTGTCGTATTCACGCGCGCCGCGGTCAGTGGACGAAGCGCTGCCGGCGCTCGTCGTAGGTTCTCTCGTCGGCGGTGCCGAAGCCGTAGCCGCTTTCGATGAAACGCGCCGTCGGCGCGACGGAACAGTGGCAGATGCGCCAGTGCCCGTTTTCGTTCACGAGCACCATGAGCATGTAGTTCATGCCGTTTAACCTATACTGCGATTCGCGAAATACGTCGTAACGGAAGGCGGCGTAGAAGAACCGGCTTTCCGCGCCGGAGGTTTCCAAGTATCGGCCCGTCCCGTTTCCGACGAAGTTCAGGCCGAGTTCCTTGGGCACTTCTTTATAGCCGACCAGCTTGGCGCGCTTCACGCCCAGCACGCCGGCATGCTGCTTGCGGTTGTCCGCGCTGCCGAAGAAGCTGCTCCACATCGGCTGCTGGCCGGCGGACCACAACCCGGCGAAGGCGGGCCAATTCTTCTGGTTGATGTAATCCGCGTACCGGTGAAGCACGATCCCGGCGGCATCGTGATGGGCATGATGGGCTTCGGCGGGGGCGGGCTGGCCGGCCAGGCCGAGAAGCAGAAGCGGGACCAGGAGGAGCGGGGCGAAGGATTTGAACATCGAAAGCACTCCTTTCAATTGACAACACACGCCTTTCAGATGGTACGAGGATGCCCGTTTCGGCCGGCAAATAGACCTTTGGCGGCGGCTTGTCACCTCCCGCGCCTTCGCAAACGCTCCGCGAAGCCCTATAATGGTCCTAACGGTCGAACGGCCCGCGGCATCGGCGGGCGATCGCGGCGCCCCCGCGTGCGGAGGCGGCAAGTCTGACGGAAAGGCGGCGGCATCCATGGCCATCGAGGAAATGACGGAACGGGAATGGCTGGCGCGGGAGCAAGCGCCGCGCGAAGCGGTCTTCTTCTTCACCCCGCTGTGCGGCACGTGCAAGATCGGGCTGCGCATGCTCGAGATCGCCCAAGCGGCCGGCGCCGGCGTGCCGATCGCCAAGATCAACATCAATTTCGCGCCGGAGCTGCGCGACGCGTGGCGGATCGCCAGCGTGCCGGCGCTCGTGCTCGTGCGGGACGGCGAGCCCGCGCGCACCGAGTACGCCATGCGGTCGGTCGACGCGCTGTACCGGATGCTTCAAACGTTCGCTTCGTCGTGACGGAGCGGGCGTTTTTTTTGGTATGAGCCGGCGCCGGCCTTAAGCGGCGCCTCCGCCGCGCCCGGCGAGGGCCGAAGCGCAAGCGCCGACCTGCCGAAGCGAGAGCGACTTTGGTGCGAAGCACCACGGGAGCGCACGTCGGCAGCGACGGCCTGAAGCGCAGCTGCCGAGCCGCGAAGAGCGCGGAGCGCGGCCACCCGAGCGGCGCACAGTCGCGACCCCAAGCGCGCAGCGCGGCCCTATTTTTAGCGCCGGGCGAAGCTTGACAGGCCGTTGCCAACGGGATAGCATAGGTTCCAGATTGAACCAATAAAGCGGTTTCATCCGTTCGCAAAGGGAGAGGGAACGATGGTTGGTTTTAACGGCTTGGATATGGGCTTGGGCAACCTGGCGAGGCTGTCGGACGCAAAGAGCAGGTCGATCAGCGCGGAGAACTTCACGGGCGAGCCGGGCAAGGGCGGCATGGCTGCGGAAGGCACGGGCGCGAACTGCGCGCGCGACCTCGGGCTCGGCTGGAAAGTGTCGCCTTCGGTGGAGATCGAGGCGGGCCAGACGTTCACGATGGGCGAGATCGCGGGACCGGGCGCCATTCAGCATATATGGCTGACGTGCGGGCCGAACCTGTGGCGCAACTTCATCCTGCGCATGTACTGGGACGGCGAGGAGACGCCATCCGTGGAAGCGCCGGTCGGCGACTTCTTCTGCAACGGCTGGCAGGAGCGATGCAACGTCAATTCCTTCCCGGTGGCCGTCAATCCGGCGGGCGGCATGAACAGCTACTGGCAGATGCCGTTCCGCCGGTCGGCGCGCATCACGATGGAGAACACGGGCACCGAGAAAGGCGTGCTCTACTACCAGATCGACTACACGCTCACCGACGTGCCGGCAGACATGGCGTACTTCCACGCGCAATGGCGCCGCAGCAATCCGGTGGCGTACAAGGGCGTGCACACGCTCGTCGACGGCGTGGCGGGCAAGGGGCACTTCGTCGGCTGCTACCTCGCGTGGCAGGTCAACAACACCGGCTGGTGGGGCGAGGGCGAGATCAAATTTTACCTCGACGAGGACAAGGAGTTCCCGACGATCTGCGGCACCGGCACGGAGGATTATTTCGGCGGCGCCTGGAACTGGGAGCACCCGCGGGGCGAATACGGCACGTATTCCACGCCGTTCCTCGGCATGCACCAGGTCATCAAGCCGGACGGGCTGTACCGGAGCCAGCAGCGCTTCGGCATGTACCGCTGGCACGTGCAGGATCCGATCCGCTTCGAGACCGGGCTGCGCGTGACGATCCAGGACCTCGGCTGGCGTTCCGGCGGGCGCTACCTGCCGCAGCAGAGCGACATCGCGTCGACGACGTTCTGGTACCAGTCGGAGCCGCACGCCGCGTTCCCGGAGCTGGCGGACAACGACGGCCGCGAGGTCATTTAGCGCCTGAACCGTTAACGCCGCAAACGATTGACGCCGTTGATCGAGGCACGCCATAACCCGCACCACGCGAGCGCTCCGGGGCACACGTCCCGCGGGCGCTCGCATTCTGTTTTGGCGGCGAAACATGCTATGATAAGCATGTCGTTACACTGGAAGAAACAGGAGATGGTGGCATGCCGGCGCACACGCGCTTTAAGAAAAGATGGCTGCTGCTGCTGTTGGTCTACGCGATGGCCGCAGCCGCCTATGTCTGGTATACCTCGCCCAATAACGTGCCCGCCGCGTACAAAGGCACCCCCGCGGACCCCGAGACGTATTTTACGCCGCAGCAGCTGAAGGACAGTGAGAAGTTGAACCCGATCCGCAACTGGATCTTCTTCACCAGCGTGCCGTGGGAGTGGTTGATCTACCTCCTGATGCTCTCCGCGGGCTGGGCCAAATCATGGCGCCACGCGCTGGGCGGCCTGCCGCTGATCCTCCGCTTCCCGCTGTTCGTGCTGCTCGTGGACGTCGTGTCGTTCGTGCTGTACCTGCCCCTGCAGATCTTCAGCTACGCCCTGTCCAAGAGCTACGGCATCACGACGCAGCCGGTGCCGGGCTGGATCCGGGACAAGCTCGTGGCGTTCGGGATCGGCTATCTGACGATGCTCGCGGTATCGGCGGTCGCGTTTTGGATCCTGTCGCGGCGGGGCCGCTGGTGGCTGAAGCTGTGGCTGATCTCGGTGCCGTTCACCGTGTTCATGATGTACGTCGAGCCGGTCGTGATCGACCCGCTGTACAACAACTTCACGACGCTGTCCGACCCGCAGCTGGAGCGCAAGATTCTCGATCTCGCGGCGAAGGCGGACATTCCGGCGGATCACGTCTACGAAGTCGACATGTCCAAAAAAACGAACGCGATCAACGCCTACGTCACCGGCATCGGGCCGTCGCTGCGCATCGTGCTGTGGGATACGACGCTGAAGCAGCTGACGGAGCCGGAAATTCTGCACATCATGGCGCACGAGATGGGGCATTACGTCATGCACCATTTGGAATGGAGCGCGGTCGGCGCGGTCGGCTCCTCGCTCGCCGTCATCTGCATCGGCGGCGCGATCTACGTCTGGAGCCTCCGCCGCTGGGGCGAAGCGTGGGGCATCCGCGGCCGGTCCGACGTGACGGCGCTGCCGCTATTGCTGCTCATCCTGGCGGTGCTCTCGGTCGTCTCGCTGCCGGTCAGCAACGCCGTGTCCCGCAGCGCGGAATCGTCCGCGGACGCCTACGCGATGCGGCTCTTGAACAGCGCGGAGGGCTCCGTGTCCATGCAGCAAAAGACGGGCGTCATCACGCTGAGCGACGTCAATCCGCCGCTGCTCGTGCGCTGGTTCCGCGACGACCATCCGAGCGACATGGAACGGATCGTCGCCGCAATGAAGTTCGCCGCGTCCCACGGGCAGAAGGCGGACTAAGATGAGCGAGCGCGGGGACAAGGCGCCGGTATCGCTGTACCTGCTCGCGGGGCTTGCGACCGCGCCGCAATTCATGGAGAGCTTTCGCGGCGCGTTGCATGCTATACTGGAGCGTGAAGGGTTCACCGTGCGGACGTCGCAGCTGCTCTTTCCGTACGGCGATTGGAACCGCCGCGCCGTCCCCCAGCTGTGGGAGATCGGCCGGGACATGCGGCTCGCCCCCGAGCGCATCATCGGGCGCTCCATCGGCGGCCGCAGGGCCGTGGACGCGATCGGTGCCGGCTGGCGGCCCGAGCCGGGCCAGGCCGGCCGCATCGTGCTGATCGGCCACAGCGGCGGCGGCGTCGCGGCGGTCCACGCCGCGTGGATGCTGCACGACCTGCTCGGCGGTGCGCCGAGCCCGGTCGTCATGATCGGCTCGCCCCGCTGCCGCATCCCGGCTGCCATGCGGGCGTCGACGCTGTTCGCGTACGCCGGCGGGGCGGAAGACGCCGCGGCGGCGGGCAAGCCGGCCGACGGCGTCAGCCGGCTGGGCACGTTCGGCGGCTGGCGGCGGGACAAGCACGCTCCGGGCGAGCGCCGCGGGGTGCCGATCATCGGGAAGCACGCGGACTATTTTCGCGAACGGGAACCGTTCATCAACGAGCTGGGGCTGACGAATCTGCGGTTGACGCTGAGCGTCGTCTGGCCATGGCTGAGAGAGAGAATTTGAGGAGGACGAGTGAGGCATGCGCATTGGAGCTATTGAAGCCGGAGGCACGAAGTTCGTCTGCGGCATCGGTTTGGAAGACGGCACGATTTTGGAGCGGGTGAGCTTTCCGACGGAACATCCGGAAGCGACGCTGGCCAACGTCGTGAATTATTTTGAGGATAAAGGCGTCGATGCGATCGGCATCGGGTCTTTCGGCCCGATCGATATCGACCCGGCGAGCCCGACGTACGGTTACGTCACGACGACGCCGAAGCCGGGCTGGGGCAACTATCCGTTCCTGCCCGAGCTGAAGAAGGCGTTCGACGTCCCGTTCGGCTGGGATACGGACGTGAATGCGGCGGCGCTCGGCGAAGCGACGTGGGGCGCGGCGGCCGGACTCGACAGCTGCCTCTACTACACGATCGGCACCGGCGTCGGGGTCGGCGTGTACGCGGAAGGCAAGCTCGTGCACGGCCTGGTTCACCCCGAGGGCGGCCACGTGCTGACGCGCCGCCATCCGGAAGACGCGTACGAAGGCTTCTGCCCGTACCATGGCGACTGCCTGGAAGGCATGGCGGCCGGTCCGGCGCTGGAAGGCCGCTGGAAAGTGAAGGGCAGCGAGCTCGGCGTCGACCATCCGGCATGGGGCATCGAAGCGTTCTATATCGGCCAAGCGGTCTCGAACGCGGTGCTGCTGCTGTCGCCGAAGCGCGTGATTTTGGGCGGCGGAGTCATGCACCAGCTGCAGCTGTTCCCGCTGATCCGCGCGGAAGTACGCAAAAACCTGAACGGCTACGTTAACGCGAAGGCCGTGCTGGACGACATCGACGCGTACATCGTGCCGCCAGGTCTCGGCGACAACGCCGGCCTCAGCGGTTCGCTGGCGCTCGGCCTGCGCGCGCTCGCCGCGAAGTAACGTTTGGCTTGCTCCACAACCAGCTCCGCCATTGGCGGGGCTGGTTTTTTTGGGTTGGGGCCGCGGGCGGGCGGCGGCTGCACGCGGGCCGGTGGTGAAGCGGGGGCAGCCGCGAAGCGGGGCTGGCGAGCCCAGCGCCGGTGCGCGGGCCGAGGCGGGCAGGCCGGGCGGGGCGTTGTCGGCGCGTCGGCCCCGGCGGGCGGTGCGTGGAGGGGCGGCAGCGAAGCGGGTGCGGGAGGCGAGCGGGCCGGCGCGGAGCGCGGCCCCGGCCGGCGAGGGCAGGGCGAGCGGGCGCGGCGGCTGCGCGTTGCCTCCGACGCCGCCGGTGCGCGGGCCTGCTCGGAGCGCGGCACTCGAGTGCCGAGTCCGTCGCCCCGCGGCTTCCCAGGAATTTCGCGGCCATGACAGCCGCTATTTGCGCGATTTGGCGGTTTTTTGGCGTTTCGCGGCCACAGGAGCGCTTATTGGCGTCCCGCAAAGCCCATTCGGCTGCGAATCGGGCGAATAGCGGCTCCTGTGTCCGCCTAGCCAGCCAATTCCCGCTTTTGGCCGAAATAGCGGCTCCTGTGTCCGCTTGATCGTGCCGGAATTTAGCGGTACCGGGACGCAGTGACGCAGCACAGCCGCCGCGCCGCCAGCGCGTTCTACGGGCGCCGCGCTGCGCCGCCGGCGAGCTCTGCGGAGCGCAGTGGCCGCGTCGCGGTCGCGCGGGTATAATGGTAACAACAGACGAAGCAGGGGAGGGGGCGCGTGTCCACGGTCTTGCTCGCGAACCAAAGCTCGTTCGCGGACTACCAGACATCGTACGCGCCTTCGGCATTGCCCCCAGCCACCACTCGGCCGAGCGGCTTCAAGAGCCGCAGCGCTTCGTCCCGCAGCGCGCCGTCGACGGGATCCACGACGATGTCCATGCTTGAGCCCCCGGTCAGCTTCAGTACGGCTTCGGCGTACCCGTCGCGGAGGAAGATCGCGCCGTAGCCCAAGTCTTTGGCGCAGGCGGCCTTGTCCGCGCTGCCGATCGTGCCCGTGACGCAGCCGGCGCCGAAGCGAGGGCCGATCGCCCGATCAAACTGCCGCCGCCGCCCGCCGCGGCATGCACGAGCACGGTGTAGCCCGGCCGGACGCAGGCGACCTCCCGGAGGATCATTGCGAGATCCGGCGGGATTGCGGCCGCGAATGCAAACGCTTCCTCCGAGATCCGGTCCGGCTCGAGCGTAATCGCGACCTCCACGGGCACGGCGATGCCCTCGGCATAGCCGCCGCTTATTCGCAATGCCATGCATAAAAACAAACCCTCCTCGACATGATTTCAGGGGGATGGAGCCATTATGCCGCAAGGCCGGGGGCCAGCCAGTAAGTCAGCGGTTATGCTGGTATCGCCAGTAACAGGCAACCGCCACATCACGCACGAAAAGGGGAGAAGCCATGCGGGGAATCGCGCTGGACTTGGACGGAACGCTGCTTAATTCGGCGAGGCAGGTATCGGAGCGGAATGCGAATGCGCTGCTGGCCTGCAAGCGCCGGGGGATGCGGATCATCTTCGCGACGGGGCGGCCGCCGCGCTCGGTGCGGAACCTGCTTCCGCCGGAGCTGCTGGACGGGGCGGCGTTCGTCTATTACAACGGGGCGCTCGTCGTGGACGAGGCCGCGGGCCTCTGGCTGCACACGCCGATCGAGCGGGAGACGGCGGCGGAAATCCTCGATTATTGCGCCGAACGGCTGCCGGCGGACGTACGGGTCAGCCTGGAATCGAACGACCGGCTGTTTTCCAGCCGCGCGCCGAGAGATTCGGCGTTCTTCAGCCCGTGGAACCGTCCGACGATCTGCGGGCTGGCCGACATGAAGCGGCAGACGGCCACGAAGCTGCTGCTGATGGAATTCGGCGACGCCGAGCCCCGGCTGCGGGCGGCGTTCGCCCCCAAGACGCGGTTCATCGCGACGGACCAAGGGAAGCTGATCCAGATCATGCACGCGTCGGTCTCCAAGCTGACCGGCATCCTGGCGGTATGCGAACGCGACGGCATCGGCGCGTCCGAGCTGCTCGCGTTCGGCGACGATCATAACGACCTGGAGATGTTCGCGATGTCCGTTCACGGCGTCGCGATGGGCAATGCCGTCCCCGAATTGAAGGCAGCCGCGGCCGAGGTTACCGAGACGAACGACCATGACGGCGTGGCGCTTGTGCTGGAGCGCTACCTGAGCTGAGCAGCGCGGCAGCGCGAACGAAGGCGCCCGGGATTCCCGGGCGCTTTTTGGCATGCCGGTTTTTCCTATTATACATAATTTTGGTTTTTCTGCGCAAAGTAACCTTTGGATTAATTAGGCAGCTGCCGATCGATCGCGAAAGGGGGGGATCCCATGTCCATGCGCAGCTGGCTGACGTCGAAGGATTCGAAAGGCTCGAAAGGCCCAGATCGTCCGAATCGGAAGACGTCCTCCCCTATTCTGGAGAAGCTGGCGGAGCAGCACATGAGCGGCAACCTCGAGGACACGCTGAAGGCGCTCGAGGACGTCATGGCGGACGAATACGATTTTGTCGTGCGGCGGTTCAAGGTGTTCGGCCGTTTCGAGGCCGCGCTGATCTATTATTCCAGCATGAACGACCAAAGCATGATCAACCACGATCTCATGAGGCCGCTAATGAAGAAGCCGTCCGACGAGGAAGGGATGACGATGGAAGCGAAACTGCTGCCGGACCTCATCCTGAACGACACGCTGTACCACAGCAATGTCAACGTCGAAGGCCAGCTGAACCTGGTGGTCGAGGGCATCCTGTGCGGCAATACGGCGCTGCTCGTCGAAGGCCTGGAACAGGCGATGCTGATCCGGACGTGTCACATCGACAAGCGCGCGATCGACCAGCCCGCGACCGAGCAGGTCATTCGCGGTCCGCGCGAAGGCTTCATCGAAATACTGGACACGAACATCGCGCTCGTCCGGTACCGCCTGCAGACGCCGGAGCTTCGCGTCCGTTCGATGGTCATCGGCCGCCGCAGCAAGTCGCGCGTCGCCGTCTGCTTCATCGAAGGCATCGCGAACCCGGAGCTGCTCGAAGAGGTCATCCGCCGGCTGTCCGTGATCGACATCGACGCGGTGCTGGATTCCGGGTACCTGGAGCAGTATATCGAGGACAACCACTACTCGCCGTTTCCGCAGGTTCAGTACACGGAGCGGCCCGATAAGGTGGCCGCGAACCTGTTGGAAGGCCGGATCGCCATCTTCGTGAACGGGTCGCCGCTCGCGCTGATCGTACCGACAGTGTTCAACCAGTTCTATCAGACGGTCGAGGATTATACGGAACGGTTTCTGCTGATGAGCGCCATACGCGTTGCGCGGTTTATCGCGCTCGTGTTCTCGCTCATTTTCCCGTCTTTGTACGTGTCGATCATCTCCTTCAACCCCGAGCTTATTCCGACGGAATTCGCCGTCGCGGTCGCCGGCGGCCGCGCGGGCGTCCCGTGGCCCGCCGTCGTCGAGGTGCTGATCATCGAGATCTCGATGGAGGTGCTCCGCGAAGCGACGATCCGCCTGCCGCAGCAGGTCGGGGGCGCGCTCTCCATCGTCGGCGTCCTCGTCGTCGGCCAGGCGGCCGTCGCCGCGGGCTTCGCAAGTCCGATCACCGTCGTCATCATCGCGCTCACGACCATCGGCTCCTTCGCGACGCCGGCGTACAACGCGGCGCTCGCGCTCCGGCTGCTGCGCTTCCCGCTCATCATCATGGCGGGGGTGTTCGGACTGTACGGCGTCATGATCGGCTTCATCCTGATCGCGAACCATTTGCTGTCCCTGAAGTCGTTCGGCGTGCCGTATCTCAGCCCGCTCGTCCCCGGCAGCTTCCAAGGCCTGAAGGACTTGGTCGTCCGCGCGCCGCTGTCCTGGATGCCGGAACGGCCGTCATTCATGATGTCGGAGGATAAAACCCGGGTCAGCAAGGCGACGATGGACGAAATGAAGAAGCCGGTGCACGACGTACTCGATCCCAGCACGATCATGGCCAAGCAGGACGACCGTCGGCAGGGCCGGAAGAACGAGCACAGCCAGCAGAGCGCCGACCAAGGCGGCCAAGGCCAGCCGGACGGCCCCGCCCCCGATCAACAAGCCGCGCAATCCGATCAGCCGGACACGGGGGCGAATCGACAGTCCGGCGGCGGAAAGGAGACATAAACGATGGACCATTTACGTCGTATCACGGCGATTCAAACGTCTGCGGTTCTAGCCAGTACCATTATCGGCGTAGGCGTGCTCGCGCTGCCTCTCTTCGCCGTCCGGGCGGCGGATGCCGGCGCGCCGCTCGTCACGCTGCTCGGCGCTGCGCTCGGCTACGTCGGCCTCTTTCTCATTACGCTGCTGGGCGTCCGATTTCCCAATCAGTCGATCGTCCGGTACAGCGAGGACATCATCGGCCGCGGCCTGGCGTGGGTCGGCAGCGCGGCGATCATCCTGTTCTTCGCTGTCCTGACGTCGCTGGCCGCGCGGGAATTCGGAGAGGTCGTCGTGACCTCCGTCTTAAAGAACACGCCCGTCGAGGTCACGGTCATCGTCATGCTGGTGCTGGCGACCATCTCGGCCCGCAACGATATCATGACGTTCGCGTACATTCACCATTTTTATTTCCCGCTGCTCCTCGGCCCGGGATTTCTGATTGTGGCGCTGTCGATGAAGAACGCGGACATGATCAACCTTCAGCCGATCTGGGGCAATGATCCGCACGGCATGCTCCGGGGCATTATGACCGTGGGGTCCTTGTTCCAGGGATCGTTCGTCATGACGCTCGTCATTCCCGCCATGCGCCGCCCCGACCGGGCCATGCAGGCCAGTTTCTGGGGCATCGTCATCGCCGGCGGCTTATATGTATCGATCGTGGTCGCGGCCGTCGGCGTGTTCGGCGCCGAGGAAATCAAGCACTTGCTCTGGCCGACGCTGGAGCTGGCGAAGGCGACGACGCTGCCCGCGAACGTGCTGGAGCGGCTGGACGCGGCGTTCCTGGCCGTCTGGGTCACGGCGGTCTTCACGACGCTCCTGTCGACGTATTTCTTGACGATCCGGCTGAGCAGCGAGCTGTTCCGGCTGCGGGACCATAAGGCATTTTCGAGCTTTGTGCTGCCGTTCGTCTTCGTCATGGCGCTCGTTCCGCGGAATATCTTCCAAATGTATGACGTCATCGAGTACGTCGGCACGATCGGCTTGGCGATCACGATCGGCTATCCCGGATTGCTGCTGATCGTGGCGCTCATCCGGAAGAAGCGGGGGAATCAACCGAATGAACGGACGATGGAGCAAGCTCGTTAAGCTGTCCGCCGCGCTGTCGATGCTCCTCCCGCTGCTCACGGGCTGCTGGGACCGGCTCGAAATCGAGGACCGCGCCGTCGTGCTCGGCGTCTCGATCGACAAGGCCAAGGGGGGCGGCAATACCGACGATGTCACCCATTACAAAGGGACGATGCCGGCGCCCCAGATGGGCTTGATCCGGGTTGCGGTTCAAATCGCGCTGCCCGGAAGGATTCCGCTCGGCCCCGGCGAGGGCGGCGGCGGCGCGACGGACCCGAAGCAGACGGTGTGGGTTATCGACGTGGTCGGCTATACGCTCGACGACGCGTTCATGAAGCTGCAGCAGCAGGTGTCGAGCCGTATTTTCTTAGGGCATCTGCGCGTCATCATCATGTCGGAGGAGTTCGCCAAGGGCGGCATCGATAACGTGAACGACTATTTCCGGCGCAATTCGGAGGTTCGGCGGATGGCGTGGCTCATGGTCTCCAAGGGCAGCGCGCTTGCGCTCCTGAAGGCGGGGCCCAAGCTGGAGCGGATCCCGACGCTCTACCTCATGTCCGCGCTGGACGAGGGCATCAATATGGGCAAGTTCCCCCGGGATTACATCGGCATCTTCTGGAGCAACGCGTCCAAGAAAGGCGAGGAGGGCTACCTGCCGTACGTGGCGCTGCGCAAGGAGCAAAACGTCGAAATCATGGGCCTCGCGTATTTCCGGGGCTCGCGCATGATGGGCAAGACGAAGCCGCTCCAGATCGGCTCGTTTATGGCGATCAAGGGCGCCAACCCCGCCGGCTACCGCGTCTATGTCATGCTCGAAGGCACCAAAAAAATGGTCATGACCACGACGACCCATCGCAATACGAAGTGGAAGCCGAGTATCCGGGACGGCAAACCGCATTTCGCGATCAACATCGTGCTGGAGGTCAACATCGAAGAGAAGATGACCCGCAACTTCGATCTGGATGACATGAGCGTGGTCCGACAAATTCAGGACATCGAAGCGAAGAAAGCGGAGAAGTTCTGCGCGCAGTTGATCCGGCAGACTCAGGCGGCCGGCAGCGACATTTTCGGATTCGGCGAATACATCCGCGCGAAGCAGCCGAGGTACTGGAACGCCGCCGTCAAGACGAAGAAAGGGTGGCAGGAGGCTTATAAGGAAGCGACCTTCGATATCCATGCCTTCGTGAACGTCAGACGCGTCGGCATGAAAGCAAATTAATCACGCGGAAAACCGGAGGTAACGGATGCTAATCAGCGGCTATACCATCAGCTTCGTCAGTTACGCGGCGCCATTACTGCTCGTGACCGGCTTCATCCTGGTCCGGTTCGACGCCGCCGGTTATAAGAAGCGGAACATGCCTACGGAGCAGAAGCTTTCCCGCTTCCTGGGCTGGATCAACGTCGTGCTGGGCGTCGGCATGTACGTGCTCAAGGGCGTGTACTTCTGAACCAGTTCGGCGGATTGCTCAGGCGAGACGGGGCTGGCTCGCCGGCGCCCGCGGCCGGCAGGCTCTGCGGAGACGCCCGCTATAGAAAATCATGCCAAAGGAGGGGGCGACCATGCATCCCATTGCCGGATCCGTTCCGTTCGGCTACGAGCCGCCGGCGGAGAACCGCAAAGGCACCTTAGCCGTATACGATACGTTCCAGCAGCTGGCGGACGATGCGCTCGCGCAGGCGGCGGAGACGGCGAAGAAGCGCGATTTTGCCGCGCTGGTGCTGTACCCGCTGCACGAAGAAACGGTGCGGCGCATGACGAAGGAAGCCGTGCTGCCGTACCATAAGCGGCTCGACCGGCTGCATGAGTGGAAGCGGAGCTGCGAGGAGACGCTCCTTCGGGCCGGCGTCCGGGTGTTCATCGAGGGACTGGAGGGCAAGCGCAAAAAATACACGCCGATCGATACGGCGCTCCGCCATCTGGCGGACGCGTATCCGTCCCCGCTCTTCCTATATCTCACGCCGGAGATGGCGAATCGGTTCGCCTCGTATGCCTCGTTCGAGACTTGGATCGTCAAGCTGCGCCTGGTGCTCGCCTCGGAGCCGCCGACCCTGCATCCCTTGCTGGCGGAGCATGCCCGCCGCTGGGACGTCGCGGACCGGACGTAGCGGAGCGGCGGCGCGGCCCGCGAACCATCCGGATCGTTCGGCGGCCGCTTCCAAAATCCGACGTCCGCAAGCGGTCAAGCCATGCTATAATAGGCAAAAAAAGGCGGTGGACCTACGCGATGATTCGCCACGAAGGTATTCATCATGTCAGCTTGATCGTAACCGACCTGGAACGGGCAAAACGGTTCTACGAAGAAATCATCGGTCTGCGGGAAATCCCGCGGCCGGCGTTCGATTTTCCCGGCGCGTGGTATGGCATCGGCAGCAACGGGCAGCAGCTGCATCTCATCGTGCACACGGGCGAGACGCTGCGCGGCGGCGGCATCGATACGCGGGACGGGCACTTCGCGATCCGCGTCGCCGATTTCGACGAGACGATCGCTTGGCTGTCCGAGCACGGCATCGAGCATCGGCACAACCGGAACAGCATCACGGGCTTCGCGCAGATCTTCCTGACGGATCCCGACCGCAACATCATCGAGCTGAACGCCGCGCGCTGACCGCGCGGCCGCCGGGCCGGCAGGCCGGGTACGCCCCTTGGGCGTCCCGGTCTTTTTTTGCGCTGCGCGTACGGGTGCAATCGAGAGAGAGAGAGAGAGAGGCGAGGGCGCAGAGGGAACTTTTTGCGAAGGGGCATTGACTCTCCGCTTAGAGGAGGCCTTACACTACGGACTGAAAGGAGCGAAGACATGAAGCATACGGTCAAGGAGCTGTCGGAGCTGTCCGGCGTGACGATCAAGACGCTGCACCATTATCACAAGATCGGGCTGCTGCTTCCGGCCGAGATCAGCGAGGCGGGCTACCGGTACTACGGCAGGCGGGAGCTGGAGCGGCTGCAGCGGATCCTGTTCTACAAGGAGCTGGATTTTCCGCTGGAGCGGATCCGGACGCTGATGGAAGGCGAGCAGGATCCCCGGGAGGCGCTGGGCGGCCAGAAGCGGCTGCTGCAGGAACGCCGGAAACGGCTGGACGCGGTCATCGGGACGTTGACGAAGACATTGGAATCCATGGAGAAAGGCGAGGCGATGCAGGTGAGCGAGCTGTTCGAAGGGTTGAAGAGCGAAGCGGAATGGCGGGAGGCGCTGGATGAGCAGCGGGCGTATCTGAAGGATAACTACGGCGTGGATATTTTGGAGGCGGAGCCGGACGTTGCGGAGATGAACGAGCAGGCACGGGAAGCGATGCTGTTCTTGAACGGGATGGCGGACGCGCTGCGGGGCGGCGTGATGCATACGGACCTGCGGGTGCGGGAGCTGATCGAGGGGCACCTGGCGTTTCTGAACGCGCACGGCCACGCGGCCACGCCGGAGTCGTTCGCGGCGCAGACGCGATTCTTCCTGCAGGATGCCTTCCATCTGCGCATGCTGGAGGAGCAGCGGACGGGGCTGGCATACTATCTGCAAGCCGCCGCCGCGGCGTACGAGCGGATCGGGTTAGATGCGAACGGCATATAACGAACCGCCGTTTATCAAATACCATACACCGCCCCGGATTGGAGAACCTCCAGGCCCGCCGAAGACGTGCTCCCGGTATTGGAACTTTGCCGGGCTTCTATGAATGCTGACCGGTTTGTCCTCTTTCGGGTAAGATAGGTAAGTTTTATCAAAAGACGTGAACGCCACCGTGCCATCTGGTCCCAGATCGTCGATTGTGAGGGGAGCGTTGGCCCAAGACCACCAATGCGGGCTTTCAAACACCCGTTTGACGACGCCTTCCGGCGACCGGATGTTCACATATTTGGTCCTTTTGACCCTATCGAATTCGATATAAGCAATCCATCCATTGTTGATCCGGTAAGAAAAATTGGGCTGATAGCTTCCGCCGACCGACAAGGTGGTGACCGTTTCATCCGCGTTTCGCAATCGAAGCGCAAATACATGATTGCGATAATGATCGCTCTCGACAGATTCCGTGTAGAGAATGCTTTTTCCATCCGTTACCGGTCCGTAATAGCCATAGGGCGCGCCCGAAAGCGATGCCACTTTGTTCGAGGGCTCCGCCAGCCGCATCACCGTTCCATCGGGACGCGTTTGAAAAAGCGCCAGCGCGCCAACGGGTGCAACCGGAGCGGTATAAATCATGGTTCCATCGGGCGCAATCTCGATTCGGTTAAAGCCGAATTCACCAATCTGTCCCGTCGTTAGATCTACAGTATGCTGACTGAGCAGCGCAACCTTTCCGTTTCCCCGGATATCGTACAAATCCTCGCCGGTTGCAATTCGCGAAGCCTGACCGTTCTTCCAGCTGTATACCGAATTGAGCTTTGGCAATTTGGGGTCTTTCAGGTTGTATACCACGCCTTGCGCCGACAGCTTCGCTTGGGAGACGTTATCCGCCGCACCGGTACGATCCACAACTTTGACTTGCGCGCCATTCGTACGGTTATATAACCAGAGCACTTTATTGTCCGCTTTCCATAGAATTCGACTCGCATCAAAATCGAGGATGGTCCCGTTGAAATCGTTCAAGAGCAATTTCGTTGCTTTGTCGCCTATATCAGCAGCTGCCGTAAGAGGGAGCATGACTAACATCGGTAACATGAATGCCACTACCAGAGGTATCCAACGCAGCTTCATAGAAACACTCCTCGCAGTTATGTTCATACCATTTAGACGTTCCCGCTGAAAGGAAACCTGCTCGCGAATCGCCCCCTTGTACCTGACATGACCGGCCGTCTCGAATCCATTATGATCAGTCGACATGCATGAAACAATCATACAAATTTCCTTTTTATGGAGACGCTTGCATAAAGCTTAAATACAGAGTGGGACTTGCTGCTCATTTCTCTCTTATCCAAGCTGATCGGACAAGCAGAACCTGGCCAGGGTGCTCAGTCCTGTTTACCGGCCAGGCCGGCCGCATCAGCCGACTCGGCATGCCCGCCGCCGAACACCTCCTCGACGAGCCTCTGTAGCGCCTTCTGGAACACCACTGCCAGGGACATTGCGGCGTCGTCCACATAGTTAACGGAGGCGGTCAGGGTCTTGCCGCCGTCGGGCGTGCTGTACATCAGTGCCGCGTAGCCCGAAATGCCGCCGTTGTGGGTGATGATGGTACCGTCGCCGTTCGGGCCGGCGTCCTGCACGAATACCCCCAAGCCATAGCCGATTTTGGGATGCGGCTTGCACATCTCGGCCAGCAGCGGGGCCGGAAGAAGCTTGCCGCCCATCAGCGCGGAGATGAACGTGTGGAGGTCCTGGGTGGTCGAGATCATGTCACCGCCGGTGGAAATCCAGGAGGGGTTCTGGCAGGTGATGTCGACCGTCTTCTGCTCGCCGGCGTCCTCGTATCGATAGTAGGCGTGGGCGTGCGGTTCGGGGATTTCCGGCTGGGTATCTGGTACCACGGTACCCGACAGCCCAAGCGGCCGCAGAATCAGCCGCTGCATCTCCTCGGCGAGCGAGCAGCCGGTGACTTTCTCGATCAACAGCCTGGCCAGCACGTAGTTGGTGTTGGAATAGCTCCAGTCCGTTCCCGGATCGAATCGTACCGGCCTGGACAATGCCAGCCGTACCAGTTCCTCCGGATGGTAGGTCTTGAATCGGTTGTCTACCCACTCCTGGCCTTGACAGGGAATTCCCGGCACGACCCTTCCGTCTTCGTAGTACTCGCCGGTGAAGTTGAACACCCCGCTGGTGTGTTGCAGCAACATCCGCACCGTGATCCGCCGGTCCATTCCGAACTCGGGCAGGTAGTCTACCACCGAATCATCCAGCCCGATCCTGCCCTCGGCGACCAATTGCAGCACCACGGTCGCGGTGAAGGTCTTGGTGTTACTGCCTATCCGGAAGTGTCCGTTTGTAGGCGGCTTCGCGGCCTCGCCCAGCCTGCTAACCCCGGCGCTGCCGACCCACTCGCCCTTCTCATCGTGCACGCGCAACTGCACCCCGAGGAAACCGGAATCGACTATCTCCTCGATGGCCTTCTGCAGCTCCGGACGATCCTGCCCATCTGTGGATTTTCTTTCCTTCATATTTTCTGACGAACAAAAATCTCCAGTTGTTATCTTTTCCATTTAGGTTCCCTCGCTTTATTTTTTTTTAAAACTATCCTCTATCAAAGAATCCGCGTTTGTTCTTCCACTATAGGCTCCGAAACGTCACCTTCAGCACTTGGGGCTAATGGTCTTGGTTTTCAGAGGGTCCCCTCCTTTAAATGATTGTGACTTTTGACAAGTTGGCATCCATGCCTTTGAGCATAGCAAAGGTCAATTTATCCATCGTTGCGCCGTCAAAGCAGATGGTTTTGATCATGCGATAATACTTTTTAGTCAAAGTAAACCCCGGATGGAAAGAAACATTTAATTTTTGATTCATATCCATTCACATCTCCTTAGAATTTTTTTTAATTCGAACGCCGGTCAGTTATCCATACCGGCAGACGGTATGTATAACTGAAAAATAAAGCTGCCTTTCGGCAGTTTACTTCTCGATGCTGATATCTCTAGCTGCCATACGAAACAGCTCCTCATATCTTTGAAGCATTTGCTCATCGAACAGGTCGAGTCCCAGGCCTTTCAAGATTTCATCGAATAGCTTAACCTTATTCAACATCATCTCGGGCGAAGCCGGGATAACCGACGGGTTAAGCCACAGATTGGTGAGAACGAGCAACATTTCAGTAAGCTCCCTCGGATACTTGGTTCGAATCGAGCCGTCTCGCACGCCTTGTTCGATGATGGGCTGGATATAGACGGGGATTGCTTTTTCAATCATGTGCTCGATCTGGGCTGCCAGCAGCTTCGGACTGCGCAAAAGGTTGGGTGCCACAGCTGCCATTTCGTTCTGAGCGGGATTGCTGAGCGAGACGCTGGAAATCTTGCGAAGCTTCTCTAGACCATTTAACTCCTTGTCGTCCCGGACACCGGTCAACATCTCGTCAACATCTTTGTACAGATGATCGATTACGGCCTGCATGATCTCTTCTTTCGACTTGAAGTGATGATAGATGGCCCCTTTTGTCAGCCCCCCCAGTCCGTTGATGATATCCTGAATCGAGGTTTGCTCGTACCCTTTTTGTATAAAGAGATCAAGCGCCACGGTTAGGATTTGGTTGGTCGTTTCCTCCGGATATTTATTTCTTGCCATATGCCCCCTCCTTACATACATTCGGTTGGTATGTAAACAATATATGCCACTTCCCTTTAAATGTCAACACCTTGAAACAAGATCATTTGATGTACCCTGGCGATCGGCCTTCTTTCAGTCGAACTTGGGGAGGAACAGTCGTAGATGTATCCGACAAATTCTGACATGAATAGGTATAAGGCAGAGGTGATCCCGATGCCAACGAACAGGAAGCAGGGTTATCATATCCGGTATCATAAGGTCGAGGGAAACGTCAATGACGGAAATGACGGATTGACACCGTGACTGATAATGATTATCATTGGAATCGTTTGGTATAATTGATAATGAAATTCATTATCAGTAATTCGTCTTCGCGCGGCCGAACGAACGGATCTTCGCGGGATCCCGGATTGCGGGCGGGACAGTCTTGTGGATGGGCCAATTCAAGGAGAGTGGGACGGAACGCATGCGGAAAGTCGTATTAAGAACACATTTGCTGCTCAGTTTGCTATTGGGTCTGTTCGTCGTGACGACGTGCACGTCGGGAAGCATCATCATGCTCGAGCCGGAGTTGGAAAGCTGGCTGTATCCCGTCGAAGAGCAGCCGACCGAAGGGGATATCGGCGCGGAAGCGATCAAGGCGCATGCCGACGCGCTGAATCCGGCGTTCGAGACGGATGTCATCGAGTGGCCGGCGAAGGACGGATTCTATCACGTGCGCATCTCCGAGGACGGCGAAAACGAGCGCGTGCTCTACGCCGATCCCGGCACAGGCAGGACGTTCGGCAACGTGAGGGAGGAACGCAGCGAACCGTTCGAGACGATCTACAATCTGCATCGTTACTTCCTGATGACGAACGTGATCGGCAAGACCCACGCGGCGCATCTGGTCGGGTGGATCGGCGTCGGGCTGATCCTGATACTGGCGACGGGCGTCTGGCTGTGGTGGCCCAGCATCCGCAAGCTTGCGCTCGGCTTCCGGCTCATTCGGGGGCGGGGCAGGCTAGCCTTCAACATGAGCCTGCATAAGGTCGTCGGGATCCTGTCGATTCCGGTGCTGCTGGTCTTGGCCGCTACCGGGGTCGTCAACGCCTACGAGAAGCAGATTCCGGGCTGGGTCGGCTTCCAGGCCAAGGAGACGGTGCCGGATTCCGCGAAGAAGACCGCCGCGGTCGGGACGGACGCGGGCATCCTGTCCGTCGGACAGGCCGTCGCCCTCGTGCGCGAGCAGTATCCGCACAGCAAGCTGATCAAGGTCACGCTGCCGCGGAAGCCGGGCGACACGTACCAATTCGGCGTTAGAGAAGGCTTCGGCGCTTCGGACGGCAGCAACAGCACGATCTATATGGACGCGGCCAGCGGGAACATTCTGTACAAGACGCATCCGAACTGGGCGATCAATCTGTACAACGCCTGGCGCAAAGGACTGCATTTCGCCACGTGGGGCGGCTTGACCACGCGCCTCATCGCCTTCGCGTTCGGGATGATGCCGCTCGTGCTGATGATAACGGGACTGACCGTGTGGCGGATGAAGGCCCGCGCGCGCAAACGCGGCAAACGGCGCGACGCCGGCCGGTCGGCGGCGGCGTAGCGCTTCCGGGCAAGCTCCCCGGCGAGCGGCGCGGTGGCAGGGCGGGCCGGAGGCGGCGCATCCGTCCGCGGCGCCGCGGAATTGTTCCGTCATAGCGGTTATGGTACACTGTTTATGACATATACAATTTCGCGAAAGCACCGTAACGGAGGATATGCTTATGCCTGACGGCTATGACTTGGAAGATGAAGCGCTCCGGCGGCTGCCGGCCGGCGTCGCCCTCACCTGGGGGCTCGCGAAGCAGGGGAAACGGGGACCGAAGGGCGAGCTCAGCATCAAGCAAATCGTCGATGCGGCCGTCGCCATCGCCGACGCGGACGGCCTGCAGGCCGTCTCGATGAGCCGCGTTGCCCAGTCGCTCGGCTATACGACGATGTCGCTGTACCGCTATATCACGAGCAAGGACGATCTGCTGCTGCTGATGCAGGAAGCCGTGAGCGAGATTGCGATCCCGCCGGAGGATCCGGATCAGCATTGGCGCGACGGGCTGCGCGCCTACGTGGAGGCGTGTGTCGGCGTATTCGTCCAGCACCCGTGGTACGGCGACATTCCGGTGAGCGGCGTACCGGTCACGCCGAACGTGCTTCGCCTGATCGACTGGGTGATCCGCACTCTGCGCCCGCTCGAGCTCGACGATTACGAGAAAATGTCCGTGCTGCTGCTGCTGAGCAGCTACAGCCGCTCCGTCGGCCTCATCCGGCGGGACATGGAGATCGCCTTTCGCGCGGGCGGGACGCCCGAGGATTTCGCAGGCCTCTCCATGAGCCCCGCGCTGAAGAAGCTGGTGACGCCGGAGCGCTTCCCCGATCTGTACCCGATCGTCATGTCCGGGATCTACGGCGGCGAGCGCGAAGCCGAAAGCACGGTCGGCGACGATCTGGCGTTCGGGCTGGAGCGCATTTTGGACGGCATCGAGCAGTATTTGGAGCGCCGGCGGCAAGCGCCGACAGGCGGGGCGGCCGAGCGGGGCGAAGGCTAACCCTGAAAGCCGCAAAACTGCAGCCGCAGTTGCATAGCCGCATGAACCGGCACAACCGGTTCCGCAGGCGCGGCGGTTGACGCCGTTAATAGTCAACGGCGTTCATCGTCGCATGCCGCTAGCGGCGACCGGACGACTTGAACATCAAAGCACGCCGCTTCCGCATCAGCGGAACCGGCGTGCTTTTTTGTGCATGCGCGCCTACAGGCGCGAATACCGTTACAACGAAGGCGTCGGAGGAACGGGAGCCCCTAGCGCTTTCCGGCTTTCCGTCGGAAAGCCGCGATGCTCCAGACGATCGCCAGCAGGAGAATGCCGAGGCACCAGGCGATGGCCAGCCAGGCACTGCCGCCGATCGGCGTGCCGGCGAGCAGCCCGCGGATCGTCTCGATGACCGGCGTGATCGGCTGATGGTTCGCCACGCCCTGCAGCCAGCGCGGCATCGTCTCCGTCGGCACGAACGCGCTGGAGAGATAGGGCAGGAAGAGCAGGATAAAGCCGTAGCCCGACGCCGCGGACGGGGAGCCCGCGATGAGGCCGATGGCGGCGAACAGCCAGGTGAGCGCGAGAATGAACAAGGCGATGAGGCCGATGGCGGCCAGCCATTCCAGGAATCCGGCGGACGAACGGAAGCCGACGAGGAAGGCGACGCCGATGACGACGCCGGTCGCAAGCAGGTTGCGCGCCAGGCTCGCAGCGACGTGGCCGGTGATGACGCTCAGGCTGCGGATTGGCATCGTGCGGAAGCGGTCGATGATGCCGTTCGTCATGTCGTGCGCGACGTCCACGGCGGTGCTGGAGGAGCCGAACCCGGCGCATAGCAGGATGATGCCGGGCACGACGTAGTCGACATAATCGCCGCCGGGAGCGATGGCGCCGCCGAAGACGTAGGTGAATAAGAGCATTAGCATGACGGGGAGCATGATGGCCATGATCAGCGCTTCGGCGTTGCGCAGGCTGAGGCGGATGCTGCGGGCGATGAAGACGGCGTTCACGGCGCCGAGGGACGCGTTACGCGCCGGGACGTTGCGAGTGGCGTTCGTCATTGGGCGGCCTCCTTGTAATCGGCGGATGTCAGGGCGACGAAGACGTCGTCCATGCTCGGTTTGCGCAGGCTGATCCGGGTACCGGCGGGCGCCTTGCCCGCGAGCTCGTTCAGCGTCCGGCGGATGTCGTGGAGGGTGCCGTCGGTGGCGTAGACCGCGAGCGTCTCGCCGTCCTCGCCGACGAGCTCGATCCGCTCGCCGCCGACGCGGGCCTTCAGCTCGTGCGCGGTGCCGGACGCGACGATGCGTCCGCCGGCGATGACGGCGATGCGGTCGGCCAGCTGATCCGCTTCCTCCAAGTATTGCGTGGTGAGAAAAATCGTCATGCCTTCGTTCCGCAGCTGCAGGATCGTATCCCACAGGGCGCGGCGGCTGACGGTGTCGAGGCCGGTCGTCGGCTCATCGAGGAACAGCACGGGCCGGCGGGCGACGAGGCTGATCGCGAGGTCGAGGCGGCGCCGCATGCCGCCGGAGTACGTCTTAGCCAGCTTGCCGGCGCTGGCCTCCAGGTCGAACAGCGCGAGCAGCTCCGCGGTGCGAGCGCGGGCTTCGGACGGCGTAAACCCCGACAGCCGGCACATCATGATCAGATTCTCGCGGGCGGTCAGCATGTCGTCGACGGCCGCGAACTGGCCGGTGAGGCTGATGGCGCGCTTGACGGCGTCGCGCCCGCGGACGACGTCGCGGCCGGCGACGGCGGCGGTGCCACCGTCCGGCTGTGTCAATGTGGAGAGGATGTTGATCAGAGTGGTTTTCCCGGCGCCGTTCGGGCCGAGCAGGGCGAAGATCGTGCCGGCCTGCACGGACAGATCGATGCCGTTCAGCACCGCCTGCTTGCCGAACGCTTTGCGAAGCCCTCTCGTTTCAATCGCGAATGCGGTCATTCGTTCATGCTCCTTTACGTTATAGTGTATATTATAAACAGTATATTGTAATAACAGTATATTATGCATACAGAATTTGCGCAACCGTAAAAACGCAAAAAATCCGCCAAGTCGTTCTTGGCGGATGAGGCGGTCGTATTCGTCTTAGCGTCGGGCTTTGGGCCAAGCGATCAGAGCGCCGGGAGCCCGGGGCGGCGGCCAGCCCTAGCGGGTTCGGCGGGACGCCGCGGGAGAATCGGAGACGATTCAAGTCAGCATTAGCAGCTCCTTGATCTCGTCCTCGGTCAAGGCGGAGAGCGGCTCCTCGCCCGGGCGGATCACATCGTCGATCAGGTTCTTTTTGCGTTCCTGAAGCTCGATCATCTTGTCTTCGACGGTGCCTTGGGCGACGAGGCGGATGACCTGCACGACCTTCTTCTGCCCGATCCGGTGGGCGCGGTCGGCGGCCTGCTGCTCGACGGCGGGGTTCCACCACAGGTCGTACAGGACGACCGTGTCCGCGCCGGTCAGGTTAAGGCCCGTGCCCCCGGCCTTCAGCGAGATGAGGAACAGGTCGCCTTCGCCGTCGTTGAACCGGGTGCTCCGCTCGAGCCGCTCGCTCGGCGGGGTGCTGCCGTCTAAGTAAAAATACGGCACGTTCCGCAGCTGCAGCTCCTGCCGGATCAGCTTCAGCATTCCGACGAACTGCGAGAAGACGAGCATCCGCCGGCCGGCGGCGCGGCATTCCTCGATCAGCTCCAGCAGCTGGCGCAGCTTGCCCGAGCCGCCCTCGTAATCCTCGACGAACAGCGCGGGATGGCAGCAGAGCTGGCGCAGCCGGGTCAGGCCGGCGAGGATGCGGATCCGGTTGCGGTGCAGCGTGTCTTTGTCCAGGTGCCGGAGCGTCTCCTCCCGCAGTTTGGCGAGGTAGGCGGCGTAGAGCCGCTTCTGCTCAGGCAGCAGCGCGGACGCCTGGACGGATTCGATCTTGTCCGGCAGCTCCTTCAGCACGTCGGCCTTCACCCGCCGGAGCAGGAACGGCCGCGCGCGCTTCGCGACCGTCTCGAGGGCGAGCTCGCCGAACGCCTTGCGTCCGGGGAACAGCTCCGGACAGACGGCGTCGAACAGGGACCACAGCTCCAAGAGCCGATTCTCGATCGGCGTCCCGGTCAGCGCGAACCGGTGGCGGGACTGCAGCAGCTTGACGCTCTTCGCCGTCTGCGTCGCATCGTTCTTGAACGCCTGCGCCTCGTCCAGGATGAGCGTGTGGAACGAGCGCGCCGCGTATTGGGCGATGTCCCGGCGCAGCAGGGGATAGGACGTGATGACGACGTCCGCCGACTCCCCGGCGGCGAGCGCCGCGTCACGCTCGGCCTTCGTGCCGTCGACGACGGCCGCGCGGATTTGCGGCGCGAACTTGCGGAGCTCGCTGCGCCAGTTGTACGTCAGCGAGGCGGGGGCGACGATGAGCGCGGGCAGCCGCTCCTCGCGGATGGCCGGCAGCATGGCGGCGAGGAAGGCAATGGCCTGTGCGGTCTTGCCGAGGCCCATGTCGTCGGCGAGAATGCCGCCGAAGCCGTAGTGCGCCAGCGTCCGCAGCCATTGGTAGCCGTACGCCTGATAATCCCGGAGCGGATGCTGCAGCCCCTTGGGTTCCGGGAAATCGAGGTTGTCCGGGTTGCGCAGGTTTTCCAGCAGCCGGCGGAACGCCTTGTCGAGCTTGACGGCGCCGCCGCGCGGCGCGTCGATCAGGTGCAGGCCGCGGAAGAGCGGGATCCGGATGCCCGAGTCGCGCAGGTCCTTCGCCGTGATCCGGCCTTCGTTGATGAACCGGGCGATCTCCTGCATTTCCTCGGTGTCGAGCGGCAGGAGAGCGCCGGTGGGCAGCCGGTGGTAGGCGCGCTTCTCCTCGAGCGATTGCAGCACTGCCTTGATCTCCGCGGCGGGGATGCCGTCGATATCGAACTTCGCCTCGAGCCAGTTGGTGCGTTCGTTCATCGTGAGCGTCACGTTCGGCGGCGCGCCGCCGGCCTGGATGCGCGTCCGGACGGCGGACGTGGCGTGGACGGACAGCAGCTGCTCCAGCTGCGGCACGACATGGCGGAGAAAATGGTATTCACGCTCCTCGTCTCCGAGAAAATACCCCGATTCCGTCTTGGCCATCGCGGCTTCCTCCATTAGGGCGAGGATCTGGCGTTCCTTCTCGCCGTCCCGCACGAGAATCGGGCCGCCGCGGCGGCGTTCGGCTTCCGGCTCGAGCGGATTGATCACCAGGTCGCCGTAGTGGAATTCCAGCGCGGCGAGCAGCCGGTCGCGTACGCGGTCGAGGTACAGCCTCGCCTTGAGCGGCCGGTGCGCGACCCGCTCCGCGACGTCCTCCGCGATCCGGACGCTGCCGAGCTTCAGCAGGCCGGGCATGACGCGTTCCATGAACGGCTCGATCTGCGCCTGCGGCAGAGGCAGCTCGTCCGGCTCGGCGGCGCGCGCCAGCAGCGCTTGCAGCTCGAGCAGCCGTGCGCACGCCTCGGGCGTCTCCCGCAGCAGCTTGCCTTCGGCGAGGACGAGGCCGTAGTCCTCGAGCACCGTCATCTCCGCCAGACCGCTCACGCGCAGGCGGTATCCGGCATTTCCGGCGCTTTCGCCCCAACCGGTGCGCGCCTGCTGTTCCAGCTCGAAATGCAGCGGCAGCCGTTCGTCCGCGGGCGCGATGCCGGCGTAGACGACGTTGTCGAGCTCCAGCACCGCGGACGGCGCCGCGGCGAGCGCGGGGAGGAACGCGTCCCAGGCGCCGGGCGGCACGGGCAGCATCCGCTCGCCGGTCACCGGCGCGGCGTGGGCGGCGTATACGCCGGAGGTGTCGCGGTAGAGCCGCTCCTGCGCTTCCATCGCGATCAGCTGGGCGACGACGGCATAGTCCGCCGCCTGGATGCTGTGCTGCCGCGGGTCGTACGACAGCGTCTTGGACAGGACGCACGGCTCGCCGTCCGCCGCGCAGCGCAGAAACTCGCGGATGCGCGGAATCGCGGCCGGCCGCTTCGCGCCGGCTCTGATCTCGATGCCGAGCATCCGCTTGCCGCCGGCGCGGACGAACGGCTTGCAGACGAACGTCAGCGCGAGCGGCGCGCGCGTATCGAAGCGCGTCTCGGCCGCGGGCGCCTGCCGCTCCGGCGGCGCCGGCGGGGCGAACAGGCGCAGCAGCCCGTCCGCGAGCTCCGCGCCGCGCCGGGCTTCGGCTTCGCGCGCGGCGGCGGCGTCCGCGTCGGCGCCGGAGCC
>NZ_JBHSHY010000055.1:0-28575 GCF_042653205.1 Paenibacillus sp. GCM10023250
CCAAATTATTCTCCTTAATGAAGTCGCGCAGCTGCTGTTTCGTCCAAAGTCCCATGTGTTCTCCCAACCTTTCTACTGATTCCATTTTAATAGGTTTTGGAGTTTACACAAAGTATTTTACAGACTCAGGTATAAGTGATCACCATGTTTGCTTTACTATAAGTTGTAGCGTTAAAAGTAATTGAATTCTTCCCTGGAATAACATTGGATCCTAGCGTAATTACCTTGGAGGCTGTTCCAGATAAGTTACCAATGGTGTAGGTGGTACTGGAGTTATTAAGCTTAAAGCTTCCATTTAATAAACTAATATTCTGCGTAACATTCAAATTAATACCGGTCTGTTGAATCACTCTACCTCCTCCGGCAGTTTCAGAACTATTACTCACTCCATCAACAAATAGTTCGCATCTTAACGATCTTGAGACGGAACTACTTCTAATTTCAAACATTTTTGTAACGTAACTTGAATCAAAGTCTTTAGAGAAACAAGATGCTGAAGTGGCGGTGATACTTGAATCAGAATCAGTTGGGACTTTACTTGCCGGAGGAGGATCTCCAGGCTCAAACCCCCCAGGAGTGACAACATAACCTCGCACATTAAAATTAGTTATGGGAAAAGTGGTATTAATTCTAGAGGAAGGAGTAATTGTACCACTGCTTGAAGAGGTGGTACCCAATTGATAAAGTGATGTGATTTGGGAATAATCCTGAGAAGTCACCGTTGCAGCGGCACTTATCTGGCTTGCGTTTGCAGGTACATCAAATGAATATGTCTTTCCATTCTCCATACCTGTAAAAGAAGATGTAGTTGTCGTTGGATCAATAGTAATCGGGTAAACAAGACCACTTAAATCAAATTCAAAATCTATGTATTTCTTCCCATCTGCTTCTCTATAAGATTGATTAACCGTTCTTTTTGTACCCTTCGAATCCTCCATCCATGCTGGAAGAATACTAAATTCAGTTGATGTAAGATTCCCCTTAATATCCCCTATCACTTCGTAGGAAATTTTTTGAGGTGATTGATTGTTTTTCAATATAATTGTTTCTTTTAATCCATTCCCCAGGACCTCTAATGAAACGTCCGTATTATCCCAAGCATTCTTATAGGTAATAACCGAGGGGGCGGATTGGCTCCCAATTACATCAAGACCACCTTGTGGTATGAACTCTATTTTGTCGTTGCCTTTTGAAATTGAATAACCAATATTAAAAGTTTGAGGCAATACTACATCAAAAGGAACTCTAGGGGCCCTAAAGTCTTTCCTTTCCATTTTTTCTATCTCGCTTTCCTGTCTTAGTTCCTTTGATTTAGAATTAATACTTGAAAGCCTGTTACCAGCAACTATTGTAGTATTTATGTTTTGATATTCATTATTTTCATCTAAATAGTGGATTGCATAAGGGGAAACAACTGCCTCATACTTCCCATCCGGTAATCTAAAGTGTTTCTCATTGCTTGATCTCAGATTAGTTACTTCTACTGCTTTTCTATTAGTAAGATTATTTATCTTCTTCTGAAGAATATCTTTTGCGCTCGAATTATTACTAAAAATTACGGTTTCTTTTTTAATAGCATTATTGCTAGATTTACTGCTTGCAACCGAAAAATTTGGGAGCAGCACAGTCAGACATGATAATAGCATTAGCCCTACTATAAGCTTATTCTTTAGCACATTTTATCCTCCTAGTATTGTTTTCATATTCGAATTCAAAAAGAAACTCCTTTTATTTACATCAACCTCTCTTCGATAGTAATTTATACCAGCTTACTTTAAGGATAATCCTGCTAAGATGTATATTGCTGTCGAAGTGCGCTGTCGAATGTAAAAATTTGAATTTTTAATAAAGCCTTGGTCCACATGAAAGAAGACCGGACAATACCCGGTCTCTAGGTCCTAGAATCCACCAGTTTAGATGATTTTTTCCGTGGAATACCCTACATCCGCCAATCCCCCGCATCACGCAAAAAAACCGGCTCGCAACGAGCCGGGCGGTTTACCCTAGCCTTCGCGCCATCAATGCGCGAACAGCGGTTTCTTATATTCAGCCTTCCGTTTCAGCAGGACGAAGCCGTTCTCCTCCCGCCCGGCGCCGAGGGCCGGAGCGAGCACCATGGCGTTCATGTCGACCACGACGACCTTGCCTGTGCGCTCGCGCGTAACCGGTATGCGCGTCCGCGCATTCCTCTTCGCCTCTTTGCCGTTCATGCCGGATCGCCTCCAAATAGGTAGTGGACCGTGCTCATCAGCTCGTCGTTCTCGTCCATCAGCTGCTCCAGCTGCTCCCGCGTCGAGACGTTCCCCGTCAAGTGCACGGTCACGACCAGCTCCTTACCCACAGGATAGCACAGCAAATAAATTTTGCCAACGCCGTGTCCCTTGTACAGGATCGCCTGCTCCGTGCTCGTCCGGTAGACGTCGACGACGAGCGGCGCCCGCTCGCCCGCATCCTCATAGGCCGAGAAGGAATAGAACTTGCCCCGCCCGACATTGCCGGCGACCTGCCGGATGCCGTCGTTCCCTTCGGCGCGCCACACCGCCGCCCCGGACACCCGGCCGACCGCGCCCCCGTCGTAGGCGGTGCGGATCGCTTCATAGAGATGCTCGTACTTGCGCGCGCCGTCCCGCACGAGGTCTGCGCTGAACTGGATGAGAAATTGCAGCAGCGAGGCGTGGGCCGGATTGCGGTACGGACCGAGCTCCGCGATGCGGTCCGCGATCGCGCCGCATGCCGTACTGACGGCGGCGTCCAGGTTCGTCCGGTCCGGGTCGTAGGTCAAGTAAGTGAGCCCGTTCAGATCCGATGGAATATGGAATTCGCTTACAATGCTGCCGTCCCCGCGCGCCATGGCGACCGACCGCGGCGCGACGAAGAACACCCGCTCCCGCTTCAGCCGGCCCCAGAACAGCCCCAGCTCGAAGACGACGTTGTCGCGCGGGATCATCATGATCCGGTCGCGCAGCTCCACGACGTCGTGCGGCGTGAACAGGAATACCGCGAAGTCGCTCGCGTCCGCCTGCGCTTCCAGATCGCTCATCGCGTCGTGATTCGCCTGAAACGTCCCCGCGAACCACGGCGTCACCTCCGCGATCCGCTCCAGCTCCCGCGTGACGGCCAGCGCCAGCCGCTTGGCTTCGCTCGTCGAGCCCAAAAACACTTTCGGCCTGCTATCCGACATGACGTCCCCTCTCCCCGATAGACATGCTGCGCCTGCTAGTTGTCATTCTACCATACGCCGCACGCAGGCACTGCATGAAATTTCCATCCGGGAAACGCGCCGCCGCCCTCCATTACCCGCCGGCCGCCGCCGACAACCGCTTATTCCCGCCCCAGCGCCCGGCGGATGCTGATCTCCACCGGCGAGTACATCTCCGGATCGGCGCGGTCGAAGTTCATCCGTTCCTTCAGCGGCGTCTTCTGGTTGCACATGAAGCGCGGCACGCCGGAGTGGTTCTGCGACGGCGTATGGTAGAGGAACGGATGGCACAGGATGACATCCCCCGGCGAAGCGGTCGTCTCGGCTACCCGCAGCTGGAATCCGTCGGCGTCGGTATGCCACGTCCCCATGAACCGCTCGAGCCGGCCGGGATCGTCCTCGCGCGAACCGTCCTGCCCGGTCAGCGCCGCCAAGTACGGATGCTCCAGGTTCAGCTTATCGATGCCCTCCTGCGGCTCGAGACCCTCGGGATGGCGCTCCAGGAAGCGCGCGACCACCTGATGCGAGCCTTCCACGATCAAGGTGCCGCCGCCCCGCGGGCCGATCTCCGAGAAGATGCATAGGCACAGCAGCCCCTGATCCGGGCTGTCCACGTAGTGGCGGAAATGGCCGCCGTCCCAGTGCCAGCCCGCCGTCGGCACAGTCCACGGCCGCTCGGCGCCGAAGGAGAAATTCACCGGCCACCAGCCCCACGTGCTGACGACCTCCTCCTGTCCGTACACGCCGCGGTCGATCCAGCGGCCGTGCCCGACCAGGTCCTCGATCGCGTCGGCCATCCGCGCCGTGTTGCAGCGGTCGAACGCGCCGCCGCTGTAGGCTTCGCGCAAATAATGCATCGGTTTGTTCCATGTGGCACGGTCGTTCGCGTCGATGCCGGCCGGCCGCAGCTTCTCCCAGATGAACCGCTGGCACTCCAGCGCCAGCTCCCGCGGGAACGCCTCCTTCACCTTCACCCAGCCGCGCGCCATGAAATGGTCGATTTGGTCCTTCGTCAACACTTTGTTCTCCATAGGGTTCGCTCGCTCTCCTTCATGCAGGTATAAGAAAGCCGGTGCCCGACTTGCGCACCGGCCGTATGGGTCCGACGATTATTTCGACTGCGCCGCGCGCCATGCGTCGAGCTGCTTCTGCTCCTCCGCGATGACCTTCTCGATGCCGGCAGCCTTCAGCTTGTCGATGTACTTCGGTACGTACACGTTTGGATCGAGCGTGCCCGTGCCGAGGCCGGGGTTGAACTCCTTGCCCACGTTCGTGATGGCGGCGACTTCCGTCTTGACGTTCGACGGGTCGAAGACGAAGCCGAGCAGCGGCGAATTTTTGGCGGATTCGTTGAACGTCTTGAACTTCTCCCACTTCTGCGGATCCTCGTTCGCCCACAGGAAATCGTTGAACTGGTTGCCGAACAGCCACGCCTGGTTCAGGTTATAGCCCGAGGTTTGCGCCGTGACGCCGTCCGCGAAGTCGATCGTGTTGTCGCCGACCTTCTTGTAGTGCTTGCCTTCGATGCCGAACGCGATCAGGTTGACGAGGGTTTTGTCCGTATAGAGCAGGTTCAGGAACATCATCGCCCGCGCCGGGTCCTTGGACGTGCGGGAGATCGAGGCCATGGAGCCCTGCGTGTCGCTCGTGCGGATGACCGGCTGCGTCAGCTCCACCTGCACCCACTGCACGCCGGTCGCCGTGCTGACCTCGGCGTCCTTGCCCGGCTTCAGCTGCTCCGGAAACGAAAACGCCTTGCCGGCCTTCAGACCGCCGCTCATATCCTGCAGCGTCGCGGCATCCTTGTTGACGTAGCCCTTCTGGTACCACTGATGGATGAGGTCGTAGCCCGCTTTCGCCTCCGGCGTCTCGAGGCCCATGACCAGCTTGAAGTCGGTCGAGCCCTTCGTCAGCGTGCCCGCTCCGTCGTCATAGTGATCGAAATTATTGTTTTGCCAGACGTTCAGCAGCGAGGTGTCCTTGTTCAGGTAGAACGGCGTAACGCCCGGCTCCTTCTCCTTGATGATGTCGTAGTACGGCTCGAGGTCCTGCAATGTCTTGATCGTGGTGATATCGATGGCGTATTTGTCCACGAGGTCCTTGCGGAGCATGACGCCGAATTGGGTTGCCATCTCCTTGTTGACCGGCATGCCGTAGTTCTTGCCGTTCACCTTGGAGCCTTCGAGCAGCGCCGGCTCGATGACGGCCTTGGCATCCTGCGCGTACTGGTCGATCAGGCTCGTGATGTCGATGATGTTGCCTTGGGCGATCTTCGTCGTGAAGCCGTCCCAATTCGCCGTGTACATCAGGTCGAACGGCTCGCTCGACGCGAATTTCAGGTTCATTTTGTCCGCCCAGCTGCCCCAGTCGATGACTTCCAGGTCGAAGGACGCGTTGATCTTATCCTTCAGGTACTTGCTCACTTCCTCATTGACGAGCGCCTGGTCCTTCTGCGCCGCGGAGCCCGGAACGAACCACTTGATCGTGTACGGCTCGAGCTTTAAAGAATCGGAGCCGCCATTCGCCGCCCCCGCGTTCGTGCTGCCGGCGTTGCTGCCGCCGTTATCGGCGTTGGCAGCCGCGTTGCCGCCGTCCCCGTTGCCGCCGTTCGCGCTGCCGCCGCTGCCTTCGTTGCTGCCGCAGCCGGACAGCAATAAGGATACGGCGAACGCAGCCGTCAATGCGGTAAGTCCTTTGCGCTGGATCCCCTTGACCTTCATATGAACCCTCCTATAGCGAATATGAACGCCTTGCTCTGTATGCTAACCGGCCTCGGCCGGGGTTAGCCCTTCACCGCGCCGACCGTCAGACCGGCGACGAAATACCGCTGGAAGAACGGATACGCGAGCACGATCGGCCCCATGCCCACGATGCACATCGCCATGCGGACCGTTTCGTTCGGGATCTTGGCGATCTCCGCGGCGCCGACCGCCGTGTTGCTCTGGGCGTTGGCCTGCAGGAACTGCAGGTTGCGCATGACCCGGTACATCATGTACTGCAGGTTGACCATGTTGTCCTTGTTGATGAAGACCAGGCTGTTGAACCAATCGTTCCAGTACGCCAGCGTGTAAAACAGCCCGATCGTCGCCATGACCGGCAGCGACAGCGGCAGCACGATGCCGAAGAAGATGCGGAACTCGCCGGCGCCGTCGATCTGCGCGGATTCGAGAATCGACGGATGGATCGTCTGCTGGAAGAACGTCCGCGTCGTCAGCACGAGGAACGCGTTCATGAGCAGCCCCGGCACGATCAGCGCGAACAGCGTATCCTTCAGGTGGAACAGGTTCGTGTAGACGAGGTACCACGGCACGAGCCCGCCGCCGAAGATCATCGTGAAGAAGATGAAGAAGGAGAAGAATCCCCGGAAGGCGAAGTCGCCGCGCGACAGCGGGTAGGCGTACAGCGCCGTGATCATCATGCCGGCCAGGCTGCCGATGACCGTCGTCGCGATGGAGATGCCGTAGCCGACCGCGATTTTGTGGAAATCGTACATCAGGTAATGGTAGGCCGCCGTGCTCCAGACCCGGGGGATGATGGAATAGCCGTGCAGCGCGATGGCGTTCTCGTCGCTGAAGGACGCGGCGAGCACGAGCAGGACCGGGAACAGGCACAGGCAGCAGTAGACGATGAAGAAGACGTTGATGACCAGATTGGAGCCGGTCGAGATGGCGTTGATCGGCCGTGCCGCTCGCGGTCGGGATACGGCCGCCGCGGCTGCCGGCGATTGGGCGGTGGTGGTATTCATGCGCGGTTGTCGCTCCTTCCCTAAAATAGCGCGTTTTCCTTATTGATGCGGCGGACGATGAAATTAACCGACAGCACGAGCACGAAGCCGACCGCCGACTGGTACAGTCCCGCCGCCGAAGACATCCCGACGTCGCCGAGCGTGAGCAGCGCGCGGTACACGTACGTATCGATGACGTTCGTCGTCGGATACAAGGCGCCGGCGTCGAGCGGCACCTGGTAGAACAAGCCGAAATCGGCGTTCAGGATATGACCGACGGCCATCAGCGTCAGGATGATGATGATCGGCTTGATCTGGGGCAACGTGATGCTGATCGCCTGCCGCCATTTGGATGCCCCGTCCATGAGTGCCGCTTCGTAGTATTCGTTGTCGATACCGATGACGGCCGCCAAGTAGATGACGGTGGAATAGCCGATGTTCTTCCAGATGTACACGAGCGGGAGAATGTACGGCCAATACTTCGCTTCGCTGTACCACGCGATCGCGTCGAAGCCGAGCGGTTCGAGCACATGCGAATTGATAAAGCCGAATTCCGTGCTCAGCAGGGAGTAGCCCAGGTACCCGACGACGACGGCCGACAGGAAGTACGGCAGGAACATGACGCTCTGGTAGAACCGGGCCGCGAGCCGCGCGCGCACCTCGTTCAGCAGGATCGCGAACGTGACGGCGATGATCGGCGTGATCGTAATGAACAGCGCGTTGTAGAGCAGCGTGTTGCGCGTAATCGTCCAGGCGTCGGACGTCCGGAAGAGAAATTTGAAGTTGTCGAAGCCCACCCAGGGACTGTGGAAAATGCCTTTGCTCCAATCCACGCTCTTAAAGGCAATGACCGTGCCGAACATCGGCAAGTAGTTGTTGACGAGCAGATAGATCGTGCCGGGCAGCATCATCAGCAGCAGGTAGCGGTTCTTGATCACCTTGCGGCCGAACGATCGGCGGGGCCTTGTGATTTCCGTGTTCAGATTCATCACCTCGTATCCTAAGTGCAAGTATCGTTGCCGTGCTTAAGGATATTGTAGTAGAGCGGGCGGGCGGGCCGATAGGAACGGAGATGACCAAGATAACGTTATTATGACAAACCCCCGCCGGATGGCGGGGGTCGGAAGACGCTGGGCGATGGGCGGGCGGCTCAGCCCGCGAAGCCCTGGTACCGCTTGCGGTACTCCTGCGGGGAGAGGCCGACGGTTTTTTTGAACACCTTGCCGAAGTACGAGAAGTTCTCGTAGCCCAGCGCGTCGCCGATGTCGCTGATTTTCTGGTTCGTCTCGGTGAGCAGAATCTTCGCCTGGTTGATCTTTGACGAGATGATGAAGTCCATGAGCGACTGACCCGTCTCTTTCTTAAACAGGCGGGAGAGATAGGCGGAATTCAAATAGACGTGCGACGCCAGCTCCTCGCGGTTCACGTCGCGGATATGCTCCTGCACGTAGCGCTTGACCTTCTCGATGTTGGCGCGGTGATCGCCCTCGTGCAGGCTGAAGTAGTCCATGCCGGCCGTCAGCAGCCGCTCCGCCCAGCTCTTCAGCCGCGCGAGCGACCGCGTGGCCGTCCCGTCGCCGGCGAGCAGCTTGGCGCCGACGACCTCCTTCGCCGGCCAGCCCTTCCGGTGGGATACGTGGTAGACCATGTGCAGCAGCAGGTGATAGACGCCCTCCAGCGTCTCGGGCGTGACGGCCGTGCCCGCGAGCTCCTTGAAGGCGGCGTTCAGGCGTTCCAGCAGCTCCGTCTTCTTGCCGGATTCGAACAGCACGGTCCATTCCGCCCAGTCGATCTGCGTCTGGGTCTGCGTCTGCCGCGCCGGCGCGCGCGCGAAGCCGCGGTCCCGCAGGAACAGCACCGCCGCCGTCTCGGCGACGTTGCCCTGCTCCATCTCGAGCAGCGCGTGGTACGTCTCCGGCAGGGCGGCGATGGAAGCGGGCTCGCCGACGTAGCAGGACAGCTTGCAGTAGAAATAGTCGGACGACGCTTGCATGTACCGCCGGCAGACGGCCTCGAGCCCGGCATCGTCCTGGGGCGTCCCCGCGTCCTCATACAGCAGGGCGAACAGGATGCCGCCCGCGTCCCGGACGACGGCGCCGCCGCGGCCGTCGAGAAGCGTCTCCTCCGCGCTCTTCAGCAGCGCGTACTCCAGAATCTCCTCGTCCCGCTTGCTGAACGCCTCCCGGAACTCCTCCACGCTGAGCAGGACGGGCCGGACCCGCGTGTCGGGCGAGACCGGCAGGCCGTAGCTCTCGATCGCCTGCGCCAGCCGCTCGCCGTGCATGGCGACGCGCGCGCCGAGCACATCCTGCCAGAATTTCTCCCACAGCAGCGGCTTCTGCGTCTCCCACAGCCGGGCGTACTTCTCGTATCGCTCCGCGTACTGCCGCTGGTCCCGCTCCTGGCGCAGCTTCTCGCACGCCCGCGCGACGACCTCCGCGATCTGCTTGTGCTTGACGGGCTTCAGCAGGTAGTCGAAGCCGCCGAGCTGCAGCGCCTGCTGCGCGTAGGCGAAGTTGGCGTGGCCGGTGAAGAAGATCGTCAGCGTATCGGGGTAGTGCGCGTTCACCCACTCCAGCAGCTCGAGCCCGTTGCTGCCGGGCATCTCGATATCGCAGAGCAAGATATCGATCGGATGCGCGCGCAGCGCCTCCTTCGCGGTGCCGACGCCGTAGGCGCTGTAGACGCCGCCGATGCCGGCGGACGGCCAGTCGATGCAGGCGAGAATCGCTTCGACGGCGTATTTCTCGTCATCGACGACGAGCAGGTTATACATCGCTGTCTCCTCCTTCGTGATCTCGCTCGCTCGGAATCCGGATGCGCACGACGGTGCCTTCCGGGTCGCCGGCGGAGAACCGGATCTCCGCCCGGCTGCCGTAGATCATGCCGAGCCGGCGCCGGACATTCCAGATGCCGAGCCCGCCGGCGCCTTGCCCGGACGGATCGGAAGCGCTTTCGTATTGCAGCAGCCGCAGCTGCTCGGGCTCCATGCCGCGCCCGTCGTCGGACAGCCGGATCTCGCAATCGCCGCTGCCGTCCGGCGCCGTCCGGGCGGCGATCCGGATCCGGTACGGGCGCTCTCCCTCCGGCATGCCGTGAATGACGGCGTTCTCGACAAAGGGCTGCACGGTGAGCGGCGGCACGGTCCTGCCCTTCAGCTCCTCCGGCAGGTCGATCTCGTACGCCAGCTTATCCGGAAACCGCAGCTTCTGGATCTCCAAGTAATTCGCGATATGATCGAGCTCCTCCGCGAGCGTGATCGCTTCGCGGTGCGCGCGCGTGATGAAGCGGAAGTAATCCGCCAGATGCTCGGTCATCTTCTCGACCAGGTCGTTCTTGCGCAGCGCTGACAGGCTGTAGATGATGTTGAGCGAATTCAGATAGAAGTGCGGGTTGATCTGCGCCTGCAGATGCTTGAACTCCGCCTCCTGCTTCTTCAGCATCCCTTCGTAGACGTCGATCTTCAGCTTGCTGATCTGCCCGGCCATGCCGTTGAACGTGTCGATGAGAAACGCGAACTCGAACGACGAGCCTTCCTTCAGCCGCACGCTGAGGTCGCCGTGCATGATCCGCCGCATCCCCGACATAAGCGCCTGCATCGGCTTCAGCAGCGTCCGCTTCAGGAAGATCGAATAGAAGAGGATGACGACGAGCCCGAGCACCGGAATGAGGTAGATCGCGCCTTGGAAATAAAACAGCTGCTTCAGCAGGTTCTTCTCCGGCACGATCGCGATCATATGGATCGGCGCCTGGGCGAAGGGCGCGCCGACGGCCAGGTAGCCGAGCCCGTCGGAAGTCCTCCGGAATCTGCCGTACGGCTCGTTGCCCGGCGTCTTGAGGCTCCGCTCAATCTTCGAGACGTCGTCGCTCGTCAGCGCCGTGGCCGTCAGCGGCATGCCTTCGTTCGACACGAGCAGCTCCTCCAGGTCCTGATCGGACGGCGCCGCGTTCAGCTCGTCGATGAGCTGCTCGGCCTTGATCAGCGCGCCGACGTACACGTTGGCGCTCGGATCGGCGACCTGCTCCAGGCGGACAAGGTAATTGACGCCTTCGGACGCGACGACGTCCCAGGCGTGAACCTGCCGCCTCTCCTTATCCGCGAGATAGCCGTCCAGCACGTGATGGTACCGCTCGATCTCCGGATAAGAGCGCTGGCTCGTGATGAGCCGCTGCGGCGTGTCCAGGTAGACGAAGAACGTGTCCACCTCCTTGTAGGCGGCCTGGTCCTGATCGAACGACGTCAGCACGGACTGCTTCGCGAAGAAGTAGTCGCCGCTCTCCTCCGGATACGATGAGAGCGTTAACAAATTCGTGTACGACGGATTGTTCGTCGCCTGCCGCAGCAGGTAGCTGACCGTCTGGCCGAGCGCCATGTCCTTCTTCGCCGCCTGCGTGGAGATGAGATTGGAGTTCGATTGGGACACCTGCTCCCGCACGACGTTCATCGCATAATAATTGTTGTAGAACAAAAACACGATCAGCGGCACCGTGACGACGATGAAGCCGACGATGAATTTATAGCGAAGCGTTCGCTTGCTCCGGACGATCACGACCACCCCGCACCCCCGTCTTAGCCTGCTGCGATTCTCTAAAAAAAGCTTAAGTTTGAACAAGTAAATATAGCGTAGCACACGCCGCCAAAAAAAACAGCCCGTTTCCGATTTGGAAACGGGCTGCTTGGGGCGGAAAATAATGACTGCCTTACTTGTCGACCGCGAGCGCGTCATAAACGCCGTGCCGCACGACGACTATCGCGTTCTTAACCGCTTCATCCACGAGCTTGGCGTATGCGTCGTCGGCTAGCCGGGCGCGGATGCCGTCCCGGACGTCCTCGAAAGGATGCGCCGCGCCGGGCGTCCGCTCCGTGACGACGGCGACGGCGTAGGCGCCGTTCTCGCGGAAGACGTCCGTCCGTTCGCCGGGCCGAAGCGCCTGCACGCCGGAAGCGAGCCGCGGCGTCTGCAGCGCCGCTTCGCGCGCCGTCTTCGCGTCCAGCGCGACAGCCGACACCTTCGCCGCGTCGGCGTAGCCGCGCGCCGCTTCGGCGGCCGTCATGCCGCGGTCCAGCTTCGCCGCGACGGATTGCGCCGCCTGCTCCGCCTCGCGCTCGGACAGCGAAGCACCCGGCTCGTAGGAGACGGCGACGACGTCCGCCCGCACGGCGTCTTGGCCGGCGAACTCCGCCGCGTGCGCGTCGTAGTAAGCGCGGAGGCGATCGTCCGTCCAGGTCATCCCGCCTTGGAGCTTTTCTTTCAACTCACCGAGAAGGTTGGAGTTGTACAGGCTGTAGTAGGCCGCTTCGGTGTACTGCGCGGGCCCGTATACGCCGGGACCGTCCGCGCCCGCCTTCGCCCGCCGGGCGTTCTCGGCCCGGTAGCGCTTCAGGAACGCGCCGTACGAGATATCGTCCGTCAGCCCCTCCCGTACCGCCAGGAGCTGCTGCACCTTCAGCCGGACCGTCTCCGCAAGCGCGTCCCGCTTCAGCTTCGCGAGCGGCGTCTCCCCGCCGAGCGGCGTCGTCCAGAAGCCCGGGCCGTCTTCCGCGCCGTACGCCGACCGGTAATACGCCGCCGTCTTGGCCTTCTGCGCCGCCATCGCCTGCGCCAGCTCCGCCGCCGTGACCGGCGCGCCGTCGACGGTCGCGGCGGCGCGAAGCGCATCGCCGCCCTGCCCGTGCCGCGGCAGCAGGACTACAGCGGCGGCGATGGCCAGCGCCAGGACGGCCGCGATGGCCAGGACCGCCGGGAGCCGCCGGCGGGGAGCGGCGAGTGCGCGCTCGGACGGCCGAGACGCGGGCGATTGCGACGCGCCAGAGGCTTTCGGCGTCTTCCCCGGCGTTGCCGCTTCCAGCGCTTTCGGCGTCTTCGCCAGCTTCGGCGCTTTCGGCGCTTGCGGTGCCTTCGGCTTCAAGGCTGCGTTTCTCATGGCGGATTCTCTCCTCTCGCGAACGGCTCCGGGCCGGACGCTAAACTTGGCGGCGAATGGCTGACGCTAGATAGACGGCGGACGGCAGACGGCGGCTGGAAGGCCGGCCGTAAGCTTAGCCCGGGAACACGGTCTTCGCCGCGAGCGGATGCAGGGTGTTCGTGCCGTCCCAGACGAAGACGCGGATGCTGCCGCTTCGCTTGATCGTCTCCGGCAGGTCGAGCGCGGCCGTCAGCGTGGCGCTCGCGCCGCTCTTGACGGTCGCGGCGCCGGAGATGCTCCGCACGAGCCCGTTGTCGTCATAGTAGCCGGCGATCAGCGTGAACGGCCGGTCATAGCTCGTGAAATTGACGACCGTCGCCGAGATCTTCACGGTCGCGCCGGCTTGCAGCGCCGTGACCGGATTACCGTCGGCATCGGCGAACGACGGCGGCAGCACGGTCAGCCCGCTGCCCACGTAGACGGTGACGCTGTTCGTCGCGATCGTCCGGCCGCCGAGGGTCACGGTAGCCTGCAGATGCGCCTCGCCCGTCTTGATCGCGGTGACGACGCCGTCAGCCGATACCGAGACGACGGACGGCGCGTCGTTGTCATAGCGGATGGCCAGGCCGTCCGCCTTCAGGTCGAGCGATCGGCCCGCGTCATCCGTGCCGGTCACGTTCAGCGCCGCCGACTTGCCCGGCTCGAGCTGCGAGGCGTTCGCGGTCAGCGCCGCGGCCGTGATGGCATCCGGTCCGAACGCGTCCAGGTACTGGAACCGGACCGCATCCCCGACGACGCGGTCGGCGGAACCGTCGCTCAGCGTGACGGAGGCCGCCGTGCCGGCTTTGAACTTCAGGTTGCCGAGCGGCACCCATTCGCTCTTCGGCGCGTTGTATTCGTTCACGGCGAACGTCTTGGCGCCGCCGTCGAACGCGACCTGGAAGGAGGCGTCGGTCGCCCACACCTCGCCGGACGGCCGCTGCGGCAGCCGGTAATACACGGCATAATAGCCGTCCGCCGGCAGGTCCGGCGTCCAGACGATCGTCCCGGAACCGCTGCCGCCGTCGCTGTAGCGGTACCCGGAACCGTTCGCCGACGGGCTGCTGCCCGCGGTCCAATCGCCGGTCACGGCGGCGTCGGCATCGTCTGCTACGACGGCCGCGAACGTCGTCCGGACGGACAGCGCTTCGCTGCGCGGCGATTCGTTGCCCGAGAGATCGCGGGCGACGACGTAGAAGGAATAATCCGTGTCGGGCTGCAGCCCCGTCAGCGTGGCGCGGTTCTGCATGACGACCGACGCCAGCTTCGCGTCCGTCGCCGCGTCGTAGATGTCCGCGTCCAGCTGCACGCCGTCCTCGGCGGCCGTCCACGACAGCGTGACTTCCGCGTCGGTCCGGCCCTCCGCCTTCAGTCCGGACGGAGCCTCTGGCGCCGCCTCGTCCGCCTTCGTGCTCGCCGGATCCTCGAACAAGCCGATATCCGGGGAGCCGGTGTAGAGGGCATTGCCGAATAGATCCCGGCCGCCGTTATTCGGCACGATCCGGCCTTCGCCGATCAGCGGAGAGGACGGCTGCAGCTTGAAGCCTTCGGCCTTGTCGATGCCGTCGCCCCCGGAAGGATCGACGAACTGCGGATCGGCGTCCAGGTTGCGAATGCCTTGGCTCGGCGGTTCCGCGCCGAAGAAGTCGTTGTTGTAGAACGCCGGTGCGTCCGGATACGCCGGATTGCCTGACGGCGTGTAGAAAATATTGTTGATGTAGGTCGACTTCGGGTTGTTCGCCAGAATCAGGCCGTCGCCGTTGTCGTTGTAAAACACGTTGTTGTAGAACACGCCGGTGTCCTTCACTTCCACCGTCCTGCCGGACGAGCGGTGATTCTGGTCGTTGCGGCTGACGTTGTACCGGTACACGTTCATGCCGTTTTTCAACTGGCCCATATCCATCACGAAGCCGCCGGCGTTGTCGTGCGAGTAGTTGTACTCGAAGTAGTGGTCGCCCTGCGCCACGATGTCCGTATCGAACGCCGTGGAATCGGCGGTCAGCGAATCCTTGTAATGCACCCGCGCCACTTCGTTGTGCCGGATCGTCGCGCCGTTCGTCTTCCACACCCAGATGCCGGCGATCCATTTGAAGTCGTACGAATTAATGGCGACGTCGTACACGGCGTTGTTCTCGATGAGCGGATTCTCCGCCACCCCGACAATGATGCCGTCGGAGCCCGTCTTGTCGATCGTGTTGCCCCGGATGACGACGTTTTTGTGGTACATCGACAGATCGTTCGTGTAGCCGTCCATGTTGATGCCGATCGTCCGGATGTCGTGGATGCGGTTGTTCTCGATCAGCAGATCCTTGTAATAGCCGTGCTTGTCGGGCGCAACGTTCTTCTCCCATTCCCACGCGTTGATCATGATCGCGGCGTTCGCGTTCTTGTTGATCTTGGCGTTCGGATCCGGATTGTCCGGGTCGTCGACCCAATCCTCGCCGCTGACCGACAGCCCCGCGACGTCGTGGATGTCGAGCCCCTTCAGCTGAATGCCGCTCATCGGGCCGTTATGGTAGGCGATGAGCCATACGCCCGACCGCTTGTGGAATACCGTCTTGTAGTCGTCCGGGTCGGCCGCGTTGAAATTCGTGATCTCGATGTCCTGCAGCGTCACGTACTGCTGGTTCTCGATCTTGACCGCGGAATCGAGGCCGCCGCCGTTGATGACCGGCTTGGCTTCGCCGCCGTACGCGCCGACCGTGATCTGCGCCTCGGGGCTGCCGGAGAACTTCATCTCGAACCGTTCGTTCCAGACGCTGCCCGACTTCAGCAGAATCCGGTCGCCGGGGTGAAACGCACCTGCGGTGCCTTCTTCGCTCACGTGCCGGAGCGTCTTCCACGGGTGGCCCTCATCCGTGCCGGCGTTCGCATCGTCCCCGGCCGCGGCATCCACGTAATACGCCGTGCCCGCAGCCGTGCCTGCAGCTGTACCCGCTTCCGTACCCGCGGCCGCTTCCGCCAGCGCCCGATGCGGCGCCCACGCGCCGGCCCCTGCCAGCTGCAGCGTTACGGCAGCCAATGCCGCCGCGAGGCCGATTCTCCATCGCTTGCTCGTCTTCATCGCTTATCCTCCTTCGGTCGTCTTGGCATCCAGCATGCGGATCAAGAGCTGCGCCGCTTCCGCGCGCGTCGTGATGCCGGCGGGCACGAACAGATTGCCGCCTCTTCCGTTCATCAAGCCCTTCTCCGCGGCCAGCGCCGCATACGGGCGCGCCCACGGCGCGATCGCGGCGGCATCGGCGAACGACGGCACCGCCGACGCCTCCGGCGTCCAGCCCATCGCGCGGACCGCCATCGCCGCCAATTCGGCGCGCGTGATCGGCTGGCCGGCGCGGAATGTGCCGTCCTCGTAGCCGCCGATCCAGCCGGCTCCCGCCGCGCGGCCCACCGCGTCGGCCGCCCAAGCCGGAATGGCGTTCGCGTCCTTGAAGCCGAGCAGGTCCGCCTCTGCCGCCGGCTTGAACGCCCGGCTCAGCATGACCGCGAATTCGCCGCGCGTCACGGGACGGTCCGGCCGGAACGTCTCGTCCTCGTAGCCGGTCACGATGCCGAGCGCCGCGGCCCGGCGAACGGCGTCCGCCGCCCAATGGCCGGCGATATCGGTCAGTGCCGGCTCGCCGCCCTGATCCGCGCCGCCGTCCGTCTGACCGCCGCCCGTACCCGGCGAACCGCCGCCCGGATTGACGATCGGCGGATCGTCCGGCGCCGGCGAACCCGGCGTATACGCGAACGTCACGCTGAGCGGCCGCGCGACGCCTTCGCCGCCGACGGTCGCCGTGTAGGTGCCGTCGTCCGCGCCGGCGGCGCTGGCGCTCGTCATCGGGAAGCGGAACGAATAGCCGCCCTGCGCGTCGCTCGTCGTCTGGTCGACGTAGACCGGCACGTCCTTGCTGCCGGGACCCGTCACGAGCAGCGTGACGTCCTTGCCGGCGACGCCCTGCGTCCGGCCGGTGACCGTCACCACATTGGAATCGCTTACACTAACCTCGGCGGAAATGTTCTGCGCCGGCGCCGAGCCGGGCTCCAGGCTCGCGAGGCCCCATTGGCTGCGGAACTTCTTCTTGGTCTCGCCCGTCGTCGTCCAGCCCCATTGCCCGCGGCCCGAAGAACCGCCGTCGTTCAGAACCGCGTTCATCAGCATCTGCTTGTCGTCCCACGGCTCCGTGAGTCCGAGCTCGCTAAGCGGGATCGCCGCTTCCAGCGTATAGCTCTTCTTGTCCGCCGCGCGCTTGGCCGCGAGCGGGAAGGACGGGTACGCGAAATTGCCGTTCGTGAACACGTACGACTGCGCGCCGTTGCTGACGCTGCCGCTGATGACGACCTGCACGTCGCTCGGCAGCATGCCGTCCGGCTTGTTCGCGAGGTCCGCCGTGCCGAGGAACAGCTCCAGGTTGTCCCCGTTCCAGAGGTTGCTGCCCGTGTTCTCGTTGATCATCGGCGTGGGATCCTGGATGACCGCGCCGACATACAGATTGTCCGCGTCGTACTGCACATAAATCTCGGCGCCGTGGGCGTTACCGCCTGCGTCGATGACGCCGGCGATCGTCAGGGCGTCCGCCCCCTGCCATTCGCCGGCTGGCGCACCGTCTTCGTCCGTCTCGACGACGCCGTCGATCGTGAGCGCGCCGCCCGCCTGCTTGACGGTCGCCGTGCCCGCGCCGTCCGCGGCGAATGCCTGTCCCGGTCCCGCGAACGCGCCGCCCGCGCTGCCGAACAGCAGGCTCAGGACGCCTAGCGTCTTCAGCCTCGTGAACGTTCTGCTCATTCCTTCATCTCCTTTGGTCACTGATCTGACATGCCATGCAAGAACAGGATACGCTTGCCCGGATGGACTGACTATGAAGGAATGTGCCGTTGTTAGCGTTTTTGTGACCTGATGGCGGGGCAGCGCGATCGGACGCGAGCCGCAACTTATGCTGGATTCACCCCCCTCCTTTGAAATAAACTGGAATCGGATGTTGTCGAGCAAGCGATCTGTCGGATAAATCGCCAAACGAACAACAGCTAATTTCTGACTCTTGAATGGTGGAGAAATCATGGCAATCATCGGAATTGATTTGGGGACGACTAACAGCTTGGTTTCGTATTGGACGGATCACGGGCCGAACGTGATTCCCAACGCTTTCGGACATCGTTTGACGCCATCTGTCGTGAGTTTGGACGAGCACGGCGAGTTCCTGGTCGGCCAGCCCGCTCTGGAACGGCAAATCATGCATCCGGATGCTAGCGTGTCCGTCTTTAAGCGGTACATGGGAACAAAGAAAACCTTCGCCTTGGACCGGCGGGAGTTTCTTCCGGAAGAACTGTCCTCGCTCATTATTAAATCGTTGAAAGCCGACGCAGAACATGCCCTAGGCTTTCCCGTTCACGAAGCGGTTATCAGCGTCCCTGCCTACTTCAGCAACTTGCAGCGCGAAGCCACGAAACGGGCCGGCGAACTTGCCGGCCTGCGGGTGGAACGGCTCATTTCGGAACCGACGGCTGCTGCGCTCGCGTACGGTCTGCACCTGCGCGACGCCGATACGAAGTTTCTCGTATTTGATCTCGGGGGCGGCACGTTCGACGTTTCGATTTTAGAGTTGTTCGATCAAATCATGGAAGTCAGAGCCGTGGCCGGCGACAACTTTCTCGGAGGAGAAGATTTCACGCAACTCCTGATCGATATGTTCATGAAACGCAATCAACTTACGGCTCACGCGCTCGGGCAGAAGGAGTACGCCAAACTCCGCAAGCAGGCGGAAGCGGCAAAACGAGCGTTTGCCAGCCAACGGACGGCAACCCTAAACTTAAGGCTCGAGGATCGCGAACTCAGCGCCGCCATCGACTTGGAAGAATACGAGCTTGCGGCTAAGCCGCTTCTTCAGCGGCTGCGCCTTCCCATTGAACGAGCGTTATCCGACGCATCCTTGAAAGTGAAGGACCTCGAGGCGATTTTGCTCGTTGGAGGAGCGACGCGGCTGCCATTCATCCGCTCCTTCGTCAGCAGGCTGTTCGGCAAGCTGGCTTACGTCGACGTTAATCCTGATGAAATCGTAGCGGCGGGCACAGCTGTCCAAGCGGGGCTGAAGGAGCGGCATATCCGGCTCGAAGAAGTGATTCTGACGGATGTTTGTCCGTATACGCTGGGTACGTCGGTAACGATAAAGAAGTCGCAGGGCATCCATGAAAACGGCCATTTCTTTCCGATCATCGAGCGCAACACCGCCATTCCGGTCAGTCGATCGGGACGCTTCTATACGACGAGCGACAATCAGTCTTTGCTAAGCGTAGATATCCTTCAAGGTGAAGCCAGATTATCCAAGGACAATATCTTCCTCGGAGAGATCCGCGTCCCGGTTCCTCCTCGCCCTGCCGGGCAGGAAGCTATAGACGTGCGCTACACGTACGACGTCAACGGGCTGCTGGAGGTCGACGTAACGGTCCTGAGCAACGGCGTGTCCAAAAAAACCGTGATCGAAAAAAATCCCGGCTCCATGCCGCCCGAAGAAATCGCAAGACGGCTCGAGGAGCTGGCCCGCATTAAAATCCATCCGCGCGAAGAACAAGAAAACAAATGGGTGTTGGCACGGGGCGAACGGCTCTACGAAGAACGCATCGGCGACGATCGCCGCGAAGTCGCCCAGGCGCTGCAGGAATTCGAGGACGTGCTGGACAAGCAGCAGCCCCAGGCGATCAGAGAGCTGCGCAGGAAGATGCATGACCTATTCGACATCTTGGAAGAGAAGGAGGACTGACTCATGCACGCAGAGCATTTCGCTGTGTTGCGAATCGAGCCGACTAGCGATTCGCAAGTCATCAAGAAAGCGTACGCCAAGCTCTTAAAACTGCACCCGCCCGAAACGAGCCCCGACCAGTTCCAGCGCATCCGGGAAGCGTACGAAGGCGCTCTGGCTGCAGCAAAAGCAGGCCTCGAAGCCACGGCACCGCCCGAAGACCCCGTCGAAGCGTTCGCCGGCCGCTTAAAGGCCCTGTATGACCATTATCCGTCACGGATCGATGCAGCAGCATGGAAAGCGCTGCTCGATCTCGACGTCTGCCATCATATCGATACCCGAGAAAGCGTCAGTCGCAAGACACTTGACTTCCTGACCGACGACTATCATATCCCCCATGAGGTATGGCGCGCTTTAAACGAGCATTTCGAATGGACCCGTGACAAGGACAAGCTGCTCGAGGAATACAATCCGAACTTCATTGAGTTCGCCATGAAACGGATCGAGCAGGATCATTATGTGCATTACGACGAGCTGCTTACTTGCGATAACGGACAGCAGGACGCGCTTCTCGGGTACTATTACGACGGCATGCGCGCGATCGACCAATACGACTATTACCTTGCGCGGGAATCATTGCGACAGGCGCAGGCCATACAAGCAGAGCAATCGGACGTTGTCATTCTTCAAGCCAGGTATGCGATGGCTGTCGGTAAGACGCAGGAAGCGCTTGAGTCCTTGACGGCGTTAATCAAGCGCATCGACGGCGACTACTATGCTCGCTATTATCGGGCGGTCCTACTGTTCAAACAAGGACTGTTCGAACAAGCTTCCCAGGATTACGAAGCGATTCTCCCGATGAGACCGGATTCGGCCGACATTCTCTTCTCGCTCGGGCAATGCGCGGTAGGGACAGGGAAATACACGGATGGAATCGCGTACTTGGATCGGCTCTCCGACATTCTGCCGGATGATCACGAAGTGGCGAATCTCCTCTTGTCCGCGCACCGCTACCGGATCGACCAGCTATCGTCGGCAGCGGAATCCGGGACACTGCGTGAAACAGCTGGATTTGAACTGGCCGATTCGTACTTAGCCGTGAATATGACCGATGAGGCGTATCGCCTGTTGGTTGAGCTCGAACAGCATTATCCGTCTGCCGCTTTATGCTTCCGTATAAGCCAGGCTTTGGATCTGTCGGGCAAACGCGAGCTAGCTCTAGCTGTTGTGAACAATGCGCTGCTGAAATTCGAAGGCGATGCCGACCTGCAGTATCTGAAAGCCAAGCTGCTGAAAGATCTGGGCGATTTGGAGGGAGCAGCCTTACACTATGTAGCCGCCATCGAACGGGCTCCATCGAATCAGATTTTCCATAGCAATCTAGCTTATCTGTTGAATCAGCTTAACCGTTACGAAGAAGCGCTGGAACGGGCCGAGCAGGCGATCGCCATCGATTCCGATTATCCGAATGCGTATCGGCATAAAGCAGAGGCGCTCATGCATATGGAGCGGTATGAAGCTTCCATCGAGGCTTGTGAAGCGGCACTGGCAAGAAATTCGCGCTACCTCGATGCTTATTGGGTACTTATGCAAGCCCACATGAACGTCGCGAATCACCACAGTGTTGTCGAAGTGTTCAATCGGGCGGCCCAGCAAGAGCTCAAGGATCCCCGTCTGACGGTTCTTTACGCCAACGCATTGCGTCGATCGGAGGAATTCGAGCCGGCAATCGAACAATGCGACGAAGTGCTTGAAGAGAATGCAGAAAATGGGGAAGCCAGGCTCTGTAAGCTCATTTGCCTCTTTAGGCTCCGTCATTATCGCGAAGCCATCTCCGAATTCGAACGGATCTCGGTCCAGCAACCGGCTCCTGAGGAAGCTGCCTACTACGCTTGTCTTAGTTACTACAATGAATCGATGCCGAACGAAGCGATGCAACTGGCGCGGCAAATCCTGGATCAGGGAGCAGACAAAGGGGATTTGTTTTACGATGTTATCGGCGATATTTACCGTGACCGCGGGGACAGCGATTCGGCAATCGAAGCCTACCGCTCTGCAGTACGCAACGATGATAACGTAGCCAATTATCACTTTCAGCTTGGACATTTGTTGGATCAAGATGATACCTGGACAGAAAGTCTTCAGCACCTGAACGCTGCCATCAAGCTCGAACCGACGCCGGCAGCCTACGCCAAAAAGCTCTCTCTCGTTTTTATGCGAGTGAAGTCGTACGCTGAATGTCTGAATATCTGCGAGAAGCTGCTTGACATGGATCCCGATCATAGCGATGGTTATGACTATATGGCTTGGTCGCATTATATGCTGAACAACAAGGAACAAGCCGGAAGCTGGCTGAAAGAAGGGCTTCGGAAGCATGCGGACCACGTCTCGATGCTGCATCTGAAGTCGGTCCTGCTTATGGATGACGGTCATACGAGGGAAGCGCTCGCGGTATGCGACCGCATTCTGGACCTTGATCCAGAGCATGAGGACACGATCGAGCGCCGAGACGAAATTCTTAGCGCCGCCGAAACCAAGAAATCGGTGTTCAATTGGTTTAAACATTAGCTTCGCCGGAACGTCATTGCGACGAGCGTTTCCGATCTTCATATCGGCGCGGTCTTTCCCTCGGGAGATCCGCGCTATTTTTCTCCGCCTCGCCGTGCATGAAATACCGAACCGGACGCTAGCCCCCTCGTACTCAGCATAATCAACAAAAAAAAGCGACCCGCCAAGCCCCCTTCCGGGAGCTTGCCGAATCGCCTTTCGTCCGCTTGGCCTCGCGCCTACGCTTCCTGCACGTGCCGCGACCGCACGCGGCGCTGCAGCACGTAGCCGATCGCGATGACGAGCAGGCCGCAGACGTACGGGAACACGTCGTCCGCCCAGCCGGCCACTTTGAGGATGAACGAAGCCAGCGTCTCGTTCTCTTCCAGCATCTCGCCGGCGGTGTAGCCGAGGATGCCCGCGCCGAGATAGATGAAGATCGGAAACTTATGCAGCACGACCATGATCAGCTGGCTGCCCCAGACGATAATGGGAATGCTGAGCGCGACACCGATCGCCATGATCCAGATCTGATTGTTGGCGATGGACGCGATCGCGAGCACGTTGTCGAGGCTCATGATGAAGTCGGCCACGACGATCGTCCGTACCGCCTTCCACAGCGATTGCGCGCCTTCGATGTCCTTGCTCTCCCCGTCGTCCTTCAGCAGCGAGATGGCCACCCAGAACAGCAGCAGCGCGCCCGCGACTTGAATGAACGGCAGCTTCAGCAGGTACACGGCCACCACCGTGAGCACGATCCGCAGGCCGACCGCGGCCAGCGCGCCCCACCAGACCGCCTTCTTGCGGTTGTCTGGCGGCAGATTGCGGCTCGCGAGCGCGATGACGACGGCGTTGTCGCCGCTCAGCACGAGGTTGACGAGCAAAATTTCCAAGATCAGCAACAGAAAATCCATTTCACTGCCCCTAACCTACCAAGATGCGATATTCTTCCCACTATTATCGCACAGGTGAATCAAGATTGTCTAATAAGGCAAGTCCCGCGGGCCGGAGAAGAGGGTCATAGCAGCGGCGAAAGCAGGCCGAATTTCGGACGTGGCGCACCAGTGTCGTTCGTCCGCCCCGCCTACAGGATCGACCGGCTCATCACGGGCAACCGGCCGCCGGCCGCGGACGCCGTTCCGCGGCCGGCGCATCGCCGTCACGCTTGCTTGAGCGGCTTGGCGGCGCCGAGGGCCGGCCGCTCGGAGCGGCCCTGCGAATGCCGGTACAGCTCGTCGTAATAGCCGCCCGCCGCGAGCAGCTCGCGGTGCGTGCCCTCCTCGACGATCTCTCCCTGGCGCATGACGATGATCCGGTCCGCGTTCATGATCGTGGACAGCCGGTGGGCGATGACGAGCGTCGTCCGCCCTTCGGAGACGACCGCCAGCGCGCGCTGGATGAGCTGCTCCGAGTGCGAGTCCAGATTCGCCGTCGCCTCGTCGAGAATGAGGATGCGCGGCTTGAACACGATGATCCGGGCGAACGAGATGAGCTGCCGTTCGCCGGCGGACAGTCCGCTGCCCCGCTCCGACAGCAGCGTGTCGTAGCCGTCCTTCATGCCCCGGATGAGCGCGTCCGCGCCGACGAGCCGGCACGCCTCGATGACCTCCTCGCGCGAGATCGCCTCGTCGAACAGCCGGACGTTGTCGACGATGCTGCCGGAGTACAGGTACGGCTCCTGCTGCACGAGGCCGATCAGCCGGTGCAGCGTCTCCTGCGGCATGTCGCGGACGTCCGTGCCGTCGATCGTCACGCTGCCCGCCTTGACGTCGTAGAATCGGCAGAGCAGGCTGATCAGGGAGCTCTTCCCCGCGCCGGTCGTGCCGACGATGCCGATCATTTCGCCCGGGCGCACGTGCAGATCGAGGTGATGGAGGACGGGAATGCCGTCCGTGTAGCCGAATTTGACGCTATTGAAGTCGATCCGGCCCTTGACCTCGGCAGCGTCGAGCTTCGCGTCCGTGCGATCTTGAATCTCGGGCACCGTATCGAAGATCGACCAGATCCGGTTCATCGATACCGAAGCGGACAGGAGCGTGTTCCACTGCTGCGTGATCGTGTTGATCGGCTGGAAGAACTGCCGGATGTACGTAATGAACGCGAACAGCACGCCGAACGGAATCGATTCCCCGAGCACCGCTTTGCCGCCGATCCACGTGACGAACGCCACGGACAGGTTGCCGAGCATGTCGAAGGAGCGGTTGAACAGCACGTTGGTGCGGATCTCGCGCAGGTTGGAGCGGAAGTACGTCCGGTTGCGCTCCGAGAACTGCCGCTGCTGCTCCTTCTCCTGGTGGAACACCTGGATGATGTGCATCCCCGCGAGGTTCTCCGCCACGAAGGCGACGAGCCGGGACAGGTTCGTCCGCGCCATCTGGTACGTCGTGCGCATGTAGGTGCGGAACGAGATCGCCATCACGGCGATGATCGGCAGCAGAATCAGGCAGTACAGCGTGAGCTGCACGTCGAGCCGGAACATGAGCACGATGATGAACACTAGCGTCAGCCCGTCGCGAAGCACGCTCAGCAGCACCTGGCTGAAAAACTGGTTGATCGTCTCCGTGTCGCTCGAGACGTGGGTGATGAGGCTGCCGCTCGGCACCCGGTCGAAATACGACATCGACTGCCGCGTGATGTGGCGGAACAGATTTTTGCGAATGGCCGCCACGATGCTTTGCCCCGCATGCTGGAGCAGGTTGTTCTGCAGGTACGTGAACAGGAAGCCGCCGACCGAGAGCAGCAGGTAGACGCCCGCGATCAGGAACAGCATGTTCGCATTCGCGTTGCCCTTCGTGAGATAGTCGTCGATCGCGATCTTCACGAGGTACGGCTGCAGCAGATCCGCGGAGATCGCCAGGATGATGCAGCCGAACACGGCGAGAAACGTCATCAGATGCGGCCTCGCGTAGCGGAACAAGCCCTTGTACGCCGAGCTGTTCGACTTCGGCGGCTGCGGCAGCGAAGGATCGCCCGAGCCGCCGTCCGCCTTAATCTTCTCTCTCGTCTTAGCCAACGCTGTTCCCCTCCTCCTGTATCGCGTGCAGCATCGCGTAGATGCCTTTCTGCGCGAGCAGCGTCTCATGCGTGCCGCGCTGCACGATCCGCCCTTCGTCCATGACGATGATCTCGTCGGCGTGCTTGAGCGCGCTGATCCGGTGGGCGATCAATATCGTCGTCTTGCCGCGGCGCTCCTTGCGGATCGTCTCGATGATGGCCGTCTCCGTCACGGCGTCGACGGCGCTGACGCTGTCGTCGAGGATCAGGACCGGCGCGTTCATGAGCATGCCGCGCGCGAGCGCCGTCCGCTGGCGCTGGCCGCCGGAGAGCGTGACGCCCCGTTCGCCGAGCTTCGTCTCGAAGCCGTCCGGGAACGTCATGATGCTGTCGTGGATCTTCGCCTGCTCCGCCGCCTTCTTCACGAGCGACAGCTCGGAGCTGCGGCGGAAGAATGCGATGTTGTCGCGGATCGTCGTGCTGAACAGGAAGCCGTCCTGCGGCACGTAGCCGATGCCGCTTCGCAGGCTCTCGAGCGTCAGCTCGTTCAGCGGCGTGCCGCCGATGTTGATCGTGCCGGCCGGCGTATCGAAGACGCGGAGCATCAGCTTGACGAGCGTCGTCTTGCCGCTGCCCGTCTTCCCGATGATGCCGAGCGTCTTGCCCGGGGGCACCGTCAGCGAGATATCCTTCAGCGCCTCCTTGGACGCGCCGGGATACGCGAACGTCAGATGGTTGACCGTGAGCGGCGCATGCGCCCAATCCACGTCGACCGCGGCCTCGTGCTCCACGATTTCCGGCTCCCGGCCCATGAGGTCGTTGACCCGCTCGAGCGACGCGCGGGAGCGCTGGATCGTGTTGATGACGTTGCCGATCGCCTGCAGCGGGTTGACCATCATCCGCACGTAGAGCGTCAGGGCGACGAAGTTGCCGAGCGTGATCCGGCCCGTCAGCGTCAAGTAGCCGCCGTACGCGAGGGTGATGATCAGCGACAGCGCCCCGAGGAACGGGATGAGCGCCTGGAAGAAGGACGAGACGCGCACGAGCTTCAGCTGATTGTCCTTGATGACGTCGACCGTCCGCCCGAACCGGACGTTCATGATGTCCTCGACGGCGAACTTCTTGGTGACCCGGATGCCGCCGAACTGTTCCTCCGCGGATTCCGTCATCTTGCCGAGCGATTCCTGTACCTTGTGCGAGCGCGCCCGGATGACCGGCCCGAGCTTCACCACGATCCACGGAATGGCGACGAGCGGCGAGACGCAGACGAGAATGAGATAGAGCGGGATGTCGCTGATGATCATCATGACGATGGCCGCGACGATCAGCATCGCGGCGTTCGCCGTCTGGTTGACGCCCATCGAGATCGATTCGCGCACCGTCGTGACGTCGTTCATGACGTAGCTGAGCAGCTTGCCGACGCCGTTCTTGGAATAGAATTGTTCGCCGAGCTTCGTGAAATGCTTGAACAGCTTCTTGCGGGCGTACTGCTCGAAGAGCCGTCCGACGTACATGATATGGAACTGCCCGATGCCGCCCAGAATCCCGTACGCGAGGCCGATGATCAGCAGCATCAGGCTCGCGTCCACGACGGCCGCCTGCGTCAGGCCCTGCTGCTCCAGCTGGTCCGTGAACTTGCCGAGCACCTTGGGATAATACGACTGAAACAGGTTCGCCGCCAGCGTGAACGACACGCCGGAAGCATAGATGTACCACTTGGAACGAATAAACGTAATCAATAGTCCGCGCCTGTCTGCCATCATAAAGCTCCTTCCCGATCGCCGATTCGTGGTCTTGCCTTGCGTGATACGCGTCCGAACTCCTGCCCCTCTGCTCCCCGCAGCCGGAATCGCGCGCCGAAAAAACCTCCCGCAACGAACAAGCTTGCGGGAGGCGATGGACGCTGGCCTCCGGCCTGCCGCCTGCGAATCAGGCGGACCTCCGGACGGCCGTATGCGGTTGTGCGGCGTGCGGCCGCGTGCCCTGAGGGCGTTCGCCGCCGGCTGCGCGAGCGCCGAAGCGCGCGAGGCGTTCCGCCCCTTGCGCGGCGGCTGCCGCCGGGCTTGGGCCGATGTCTCCGCGCGAGCCGGAAGCCGCATGGACGGCGCCCGAAACCTTCCGCCCGGATGCGGGAGAACCCGCCGTCTCGCATCGCGTCTGGCGCAGCCGGCCGCGGGCATCGCCAACAAGGCCGGTCGCCTGCCGCGCCGAACCGATTGCCGTTGATGCCGATTGTTCCGTACTCGCCGTACCGATTGCCGTTCGACCCCCGCTGTCCTGCCTCAAGCCGAGCACCCCTTCTCCCAAGACTGGCGACGCGTTGACGTGTTGAAGCAAATGGCCGGCAGTTCTCCGCAGGCCGAATCGCGCCCTAGCTAAATTTGGAAAATAATTGGTACCTGTAAACCGTCAACTAGTATCGTATCACATCGCGCCGAAGAACCCAATTGCGGCGTAAGCGGTTACGGGGCCATTTTCACAAGCAAGCACGTGTTATATAATACGGAGGACTGATTTGCGCCGATTTTCACGACCTTCTGCAAGGATAGGAGTGCAACCATGAATATTATCGAGATCGAAACGAGACTGATCGACGAAGATACGGACCAGCCGCGCTACCAGTTCGACCAGGAAGCGCTGGAGGAGCTGATGCGGAGCATCGAGGAGCTCGGCCTGCTGTCCCCGATCAAGGTGCGGACGACGCCGGGCGGGCGGTACAAGATCATTTACGGCAACCGGCGGTACAAAGCGTGCAAGATGCTGAACAAAGCTACAATCCCGTGCATCGTCTCGGCGGCGACGGACGAGATGGATATTTATTTGGAGCAGATCGCGGAGAATCTGACCCGCGAAGGCTTCTCGCCGATCGAGGAAGCCGAGGCGTTCCACAAGCTGATGAACGAGTCGAAGTTCAACAGCTCCCTGAAATTCCTCGCGAGCAAGCTCGGCAAGCCGGAGGCGTACATCAAGAACAAGTGCGAGCTGCTGAAATTCGGCAGCGCCGTCCGCAAGCTGATCGTCGCCGGGACGCAGATCCGCAAGGACAAGCTGACCGAGGACCAGGTGCTCCCGCTCAAGGACCTGCCGCTCGAGCACCGCGACCCGCTCGCGCTCATCGCGGCGCGAGACGGGCTGCCGGTCAGCGACGTGAAGAAGATCGCGAAGCTGTTCAAGGACAAGGACATCTCCGACGGCACGAAGGACAAGCTGCTGTACAAGAGCGGCTACGAGCTGCTGCAGACGTGGTCGACCGTGCAGCAGAACAAGAAGGAGCGGGAACGCGCCGCCGAGCTGAAGGCGGAGCAGGCGGAGCGCGCCGCGGCGGCGAAGGCCGAGAAGGCGCGCCAGGCGGCGGAAGCCGCGGCGGCGGCCGATGCTGCAGCCGGCGGCGCGGGAGCGGCCGCGGGCGGAGCTGGCGGCGGGGCGGGAGCGGCGGCGCCGGGCGCTGG
>NZ_JBHSHY010000056.1:0-27342 GCF_042653205.1 Paenibacillus sp. GCM10023250
CGAAAGGGCTCAAGAGTATGCTTTCACGTTATTTGGAGCTTTGTTAACCTTTTGGAACCGCCGTATGCGGACCCGCATGTACGGTGGTGTGAGAGGACGGAGGCTAGCCGCCTCCTCCTACTCGATTCAAGTAAGGAGCGATTAACGATGACGCAGGAAACAACCGCCGCGGGTTACCGCTGGCATCTGCACCCGCTTCGGGTGCGGTATCAGGAAAGCGACCAAATGGGCGTCGTGTTCTACGGCAATTACGCAACGTGGTTCGAGATCGGACGGACGGAGCTCGTGCGGTCGCTCGGCATCCCCTACAACGACATCGAGAAGCAGGGGATGCTGCTGCCGGTCGTCGACCTGGATTGCGCCTACATTTCGCCGGCCCGCTACGACGATTGCGTGCTCGTGTGCACGCGCATCGACGTGCTGTCGCCGATTCGGATGGCGTTTCGCTCCGAGGTGCGGCTGGTCAGAGAAGGCGAGACGTACCCGGTCTTCTGGGAAGGCGCTGAACCGCCGGGGAAGCTGCTGGTCAAGGGCGGCACGCGCCACGTCTGGGTCAACCGCGAATGGCGGCCGGCCCGGCTGGACAAGGCGCTGCCCGACCTGTACAAGATGCTGGAGGCGCGCGCGTAATTCATCATGGTCAGGAAGCCAAGGAGGAATGCGGACATGCTAAAATGGCTGGTTGCGGCGATCATCGTCATTCCGGCGGTCGAGTTATGGGGCATTATCCGGATGGGGCATCTCATCGGGGGCTGGTGGACGTTCGGCCTCATTCTGTTGACCGGGTTTCTCGGCGCCAAGCTGGCGAGCAGCGAGGGACGCAAGGCGTTCGCCGACGTTCAGGCGCAGCTGCAAAGCGGCCGGCCGCCCGGCCATGCCATGCTGAACGGCATTTGCGTGCTCCTCGGCGGGCTGCTTTTGCTGCTTCCGGGCTTTTTCTCCGATATCGTGGGCATCACGCTGCTGCTCCCGGTCACGCGGCCGTTTTACCGGATGCTCCTGTATCGGTGGCTGGAGAGAATGGTCCGGAACGGATCGTTCATCATCCGCCGCCGGTAATGCGGGCATTCGCACGATGGCGAGTATGGCCCAGCAGCCTAACTTGAATCGCATGCCAAAAGTCCTGCTTTCGGAATGAAAGCAGGACTTTGGTTTGCGTGCGGGAGATCGCCGCTCCTGCGCTACTTGGGCCCTCGGACGATGAACTTGTAGAGATCTCGAAAGACGTTGGCCCTATGTACGGTGGTGAGAATGACGAGCGATACCGGCCCGATGATGAGTCCGAGTACCCCGAACAGCTTGAGCCCGACGAACATCGCGATGAGTGTCGGCAGCGCTTCGAGCCCGACGCTCGTCGCCAGCACCTTCGGTTCGATCGTTTGCCGGGCGACGAGAATGATGCCGTAGAGGACGGCCAGCGAGATGCCGAGCTTGACGTCGCCGTAGATGAACGTATACGCGATCCAGGGCACCATCGCCGCGCCGACGCCGAGGTACGGCAGCAGATCGACGAGCCCGATGAGCATGCCAATGGTGATCGCGTAGTTCACGCCGATAAGGAGCAGGCCGACGGTGACGACGATGGCGGTGATGGAGATCATGATGAATTGGGCGCGCAGGTAGCCGAACAGTGCTTTTTTGAGCTCGTTCCACACAATGGAGATGGACTGCAGAATGCCCTGCGGGAACCAGGCGGACGTCCGCTCGCCGAGCCGGCGCCAGTCCTTGCTGATAAAGAAGGCGGCGAGCAGGACCACGACGGAGATCGTGGCGACGTTCGGAAGCGACGTAATGATATTGACGATGCCGTTCAGGAAGTATGTCACGATATTGGTGCTTGTCTGGGCGAGCAGATTGGCGGTATCCGAGATGCGGCTGTTGATCGGTTCCTGGTAGTTGGGATTATCTTGGTAGAAGGACGTGATTTTTGCGATCAGGTTCTGGATTTCCGGCTTGCTCATGAAGTATTCGAATTGGTCCCGCCACCAGTCGATATTGCTGCTGAGCGACTTGGAGAGCGCGATGATTTCGACGACGATGCGCGTGACGAGCGCGGAGACGATCGTCAGCATCGCGACGGCGAACACGATGAGCGAGACCGTGACGCCGATCCACCTGGGAATTTTTAATTTTCGGTGAAGCAGGTTGACAACCGGATTAATCGCGTACGCGAGCAGCCATCCTAGCAGGAAGGGATACACGAGCGGCGTGACGTAAATGACGGCGAGCACGAAGATTACGAGCAGCGCCAGTACAAGTGCGGCGCGCCATATCCGTTTCCAGACGACTCGATCCATAGACAGCAACACTCCTCCAAGTTTAAGCGTAAGCGGCCGATTTTTCCTGATACAATATTGTATAATTGTAGCATAGCGAGTATGGCCTTTACCAAAAAATAAGTCAGGCGGCGCTTCGTTTACGCCCGCTTTACAAACCTTAATATGCGAGAAACATTGATCCTGCATAATGGCTACGATATCTACCTTGGGAGGATCCTGGACGATGAACAAAATTATATCGCCCTATTTGAACCGCGATCTAAGCTGGGTTGAGTTTAATCGCAGAGTACTGGAAGAAGCGCAGGATCCCGACAATCCGCTGCTCGAGCGGGCTAAGTTTCTGGCCATCGTGTCGAGCAATTTGGACGAATTCATGAGCGTCCGCGTCGCGGGCATTCAAGACCAGATCAAAGCAGGCTATACGAAACGGGATTTCACGGGCTATACGCCCGCCGGCTTATGGAAAAGGCTGATCAAACGTACCGGTCAGATGGTGTCGGATCAATACCGGACCTACCGCGAAGTACTGCGGGGGCTGATGCGCGAAGGCATCTGCTTCCGCACGCTGGACGAATTGAATCCGCAGCAGCTTCGGGCGGTCGACGAATATTTTCACGAAATCGTGTTTCCGGTATTGACGCCGATGGCGGTCGACCAGAGCCGGCCATTCCCGCTGCTGCACTCGAAGGAGCTGTATCTGGCCGTGCTGCTCGGCCGCGGCGAACAGCCGGAGCCCGCGGAAGAGCCATTCTTCGCGATCGTGCAGGTACCGTCGATTCTGCAGCGATTCGTGCAGGTCCCGGGCCGGGTCAACAGCAAGAAACACGAATTCGTCCTGCTCGAGCATCTGATCGAGCGCCATATCGCGACGCTGTTCAATGGATATACGACGATCGCGGTCGATCCGTTCCGTTTGACGCGAAATGCCGACCTGACGCTGAACGAGGAAGGCGCAGAGGATTTGCTGGAGGAGATCGAGAAGGAGCTGCGCCGCCGGCGCTGGGGACTTCCGGTCCGCCTGGAATACGTCAAAGGGATGCATGCGTTCTCGCTGCGAATGCTGAAGGAGGAGCTGGAACTCGGGGAGAACATCTTCGAAATCGACGGTCCGCTCGACCTCAGCTTCCTGATGCGTTTCTCGGGCTCGCTGGACGGGTACGAGACGCTGCGTTATCCGAAGATCGAACCGGTCTATCCGCACGAATTCGAGGAGACGGACGATCTGTTTGCCGTGCTCCGGCAGGAAGACGTACTCGTCTATCACCCGTACGAATCGTTCGAGGCGGTGACCGATTTCGTCATGGACGCGGCGCAGGACCCGAACGTGCTCGCGATCAAGATGACGCTGTACCGGGTCAGCGGCCAATCCGCGCTCGTGCAGGCGCTGGCGCTTGCGGCGGAGTCGGGCAAGCAGGTGACCGTCGTCGTGGAGTTGAAAGCGAGGTTCGACGAGGAGCGGAACATCGCGTGGGCGCGCCAGCTGGAGAAGGCCGGCTGCCATGTCGTGTATGGGCTCGTCGGTCTTAAGACCCATGCGAAAATTACGCTGGTGGTGCGCCGGGAGCAGGGCATGCTGCGCCGCTACGTTCATGTCGGAACCGGCAACTATAACGACAACACGGCCAAGCTGTATACGGACATCGGCCTATTCACGAGCCATCCCGTCATCGGGGCGGACGCCTCCGCGCTGTTCAACGAGATTACCGGGTATTCATCGCCATACGAGTGGCAGGCGTTCGGCGTTGCGCCGACGGATTTGCGGCAGAAGCTGTTCGGATTGATCGACCGCGAGAAGGCGCATGCGGCGGCAGGGAGGCCGGCCCGCATCATCGCCAAAATGAACAGCCTGTCGAATCAAGAAATGATCGACAAGCTGTACGAGGCGTCCAAGGCGGGTGTCAAGATCGAGCTGATCGTCCGCGGCGTATGCTGTTTGCGTCCCGGCGTGCCGGGCTTAAGCGAGAATATCCGGATCATCAGCATCGTCGACCGGTTCCTGGAGCATTCCCGCATCATGTATTTCCATAACGGCGGCGAAGAGGAGCTCTACCTCTCCAGCGCCGACTGGATGACGCGCAATTTGACCCGCCGGATCGAGCTGATGTGCCCGGTCTTCGACGCGCGGCTTCGCGGCGTGCTTATCAACGTGCTGCGCATGAACCTGAACGATAACGCGAAGGCGCGGGAGCTGCAGTCGAACGGCAGCTACGAATCGGTCCGCAACGAGCAGAAGCCGCTGCGGAGCCAGTTCCAGGCGACCGACATCCGCAGGTGGAAATATTGATCAACGGAGATCCGGCACGTAGAGAACCGGCGACAAGCCCCACAGCTTCTTGAAGTCGCCGCCCAGCGCGTCGACTTCCTTCCGCTCGATGGCCAGCGCGCCGTTCGCCCGCACCGCTCTTAGATGAAGCGAGCCGTCCGAGACTTCGGCGTCGAGGCGGCCGATGGCCTGCGTCTCGCTGCGGTCGAGCGCGATCGCGAGCTGCAGCAGCACGCCGAGCAGGCTGACGAGCGCGATGTCTTCCTCTGTGAGCAGCGGCTTGTACAGAACGGCCGTCTGCTTCACGCGGTTTCGGCTCTTGTAGGACGCGACCAGCGAACAGATGAGCAGCTCCCGGTGGGACAACCCATTCAGCCTGGAGTTGATCATGAGATAGAACGTATGCTTCTTGTAATCGTAATAGTCGATGCTCGCGCCGATCCGGTGAAGGGTGGACGCGATGTCGAGGTACAGCTTGGCGCTGCCGGCGTCCGCGAGCCTCGGGCAGAGGAGCTCCGCCAGCTGCAGCGCGATCCGGTTGACTTGCGACGTATGCTGGAGCGGCGCCTCCGGGTGCAGGGCGGCCAGGTTGTTTACGCTGTACGAGACGACGTTGTCGAGCCGGGGCTTATCCGGGAAGCGGGTGGAGAAGAACAGCCCGTCCCGGAGGCCGGCGCCGCAGATCACGTAGTGCGACGCGCCGATCGCGCGGTAGATCGTCCGCAGGATGGCAAGGCCGGGCAAGATGATGTCCACGCGGTCCTTGGACAAGCCGGGAAAATTTTTGCGCTTGCCGATCGGCAGCTTGCGAAGCAGCTCGAACAGCTCGCTGGCCGCATTGCCCGCGATGGGATAATTATGCGTGCTTTCGAACGGGTACTTGACGTACGCCTGATGCGTTTTGCCGAGCGACCGGACGGTGCCGCCGACGCCGATGAGCGGCTGGCCGGAAGCCTGCATCAGCCATGGATGCCGCGCGACGGCTTGCTCGACGTGCTCCTCCAGCTCCTTCAGCGACTGGTCGGACAGCATGCCGTTCTTGACGTACTGGCGGGTCAGGGAGACGCAGCCGAACGGAAACGACACGGCTTGGACGAGGCTGCGGTCCTTGAACAGCGACACTTCCGTGCTGCCGCCGCCGATGTCGATCAGGAACCCGTCCCGGACCGGCATCGTGTTGATCATGCCGAGAAATCCGTAGCCGGCTTCCTGCTCGCCGGAGATGAGTTCGATGGGCAGTCCGGTTTCCGCCTCGATCCGCCCGAGCACGCGGTCGCGGTTGGCTGAGTTGCGGATGGCGGCCGTCGCGACGGCGCGGATCACGCCCGTTTTGTGGTGGGCGCAGATCAAGCGGAAATGGTTGACCATGTCCACCAGCTCGTCGACGGCCGTCTCGGACAGGGCGCCGTTCTCGTCCACGCGCTCGCTGAGCCGGGCCGCCCGTTTGCTGCCGTCGATGACGCGGTTGGCGCCGCTCGCGGTCCGCTCGTAGACGACGAGGCGGACGGAGTTGGAGCCGATATCGATAATGCCGAAGCGTTGTTCTGTCATATTGCGGTTGCCCTCCTTCGCGGCATCTTGCGTGAATCGCTACCGCACATTTTACCATTTGACGCGCTCTTCAACAAAGTGGTATTTATTTGCCCGCGGAGCGTAAAAGCATGCGGTTCTGGGTAAAATCATGGAAGGATTTCGCCCGGAAGCGCGTTATTTACGCGGGAAAAAAGCTTTTATGATGCCGATAAAGCATTTTTATGTCTGGTTTTGTTTCCTTCCGCATCGAAATCCGATATGATTAAAGATGACGATACGGAACTCGAATCCAACTATTGTTAAAACGCACTTGCATTTTTTTAAATAAAAAGATGCTAAAGGAGAGAGAAACATGACAGTAACCAAAGGACTGGAAGGAATCGTCGCCACGACCTCCTCGATCAGCTCCATCATCGACGGCGTTCTCACGTACCGCGGGATCAACATCGACGATCTGGCGGAGAACGCGACGTTCGAAGAAGTGGCTTACCTGCTCTGGTACGGCAAGCTTCCGAACCAATCCGAGCTGAACGGGCTCCTGAAGCAGATCGGCGAATACGCGCCAGTACCGGCAAACGTGCTGGAAAGCTTGAAGCTTTATCCGAAGAACACTAATTCCATGGCCGCGCTGCGTACGGCCGTTTCGAGCCTGGCGCTCTACGACGAGCAGGCGAACGATATGTCCAAAGAAGCCAACCTGCGCAAAGCCATCAAGATCCAAGCTCAAATCCCGACGCTGATCGCCGCGTTCGCGCGCATCCGCGAAGGCAAAGAGCCGGTCGCGCCGAAGCAGGGCGCTTCCATTGCCTACAACTTCCTGTACATGCTGAACGGCGCGGAGCCGGATCAAGTCGCGGTCAAAGCACTTGACCAGGCGCTCGTTCTTCATGCCGACCACGAGCTGAACGCGTCCACGTTCGCGGCCCGCGTCACGGTTGCGACCCTGTCGGACATCTATTCCGGCATCACGTCCGCGATCGGCGCGCTCAAAGGCCCGCTGCACGGCGGCGCCAACGAAGCGGTCATGGTCATGCTCGAAGAGATCGGCTCGTTCGGCAACGTCGAGTCTTATATCAACGAGAAGCTGGCGAACAAAGAGAAAATCATGGGCTTCGGCCACCGCGTGTACAAGAACGGCGACCCGCGCGCGAAGCATCTGCAAAAGATGTCCCGCGAGCTGGGCAAGCTGACGGGCAACATGGAACTCTACGAGATGTCTGTCAAAATCGAAGAGATCGTCACGGGCCAAAAAGGGCTGAAGCCAAACGTCGACTTCTACTCCGCCTCCGTCTACACGACGCTCGGCATCCCGCGCGACCTGTTCACGCCGATCTTCGCGATCAGCCGCGCATCGGGCTGGACTGCCCACATCCTGGAGCAGTACGACAACAACCGCCTGATCCGTCCGCGCGCGGAATACACGGGCCCGGTCGATCAGAAAGTCACGCCGATCGCCCAGCGTTAACCGACAACAGCAAATGGACGCCGGGGTACAACCCCCACGCGCCCTTGCCTCTGACGGGGTGTTGACGCGCAGCTTGAATACGGGCTGCGTTGCCGGCTCCCGTCAAGTTATGTATACTGAACAAATACGTTTATAGGAGGAATTCAATCCCATGCAACTCGAAAAATTCGCGCTCCCTACCGAAGGTGAAAAGATCACGATCGATAACGGCGTGCTTCAAGTGCCGAATAACCCCATCATTCCGTTCATCGAAGGCGACGGCACGGGCCGCGACATTTGGAAAGCGTCCAAGCGCGTGCTGGACGCAGCCGTAGAGAAAGCGTACGGCGGCCAGAAAAAAATCGCGTGGTACGAAGTATTTGCCGGCGAAAAAGCGTACAATACGTATGGCGAATGGCTCCCTGCCGACACGCTGACGGCGATCCGCGAATACATCGTGGCGATCAAAGGCCCGCTGACGACGCCGATCGGCGGCGGCATCCGTTCCCTGAACGTGGCGCTTCGCCAGGAGCTCGACCTGTACGTCTGCCTGCGTCCGGTTCGTTACTTCGACGGCGTGCCTTCCCCGGTCAAGCATCCGGAGCTCGTGAACATGGTCATCTTCCGCGAGAACACGGAAGACATCTATGCCGGTATCGAGTACCAAGAAGGCACCGATGCCGTGAAGAAAGTCATCGCGTTCCTGCAAGATGAGATGGGCGTCAACAAAATCCGCTTCCCGGAAACGTCCGGCATCGGCATCAAGCCGGTATCGGCGGAAGGCTCGAAGCGTCTGGCCCGCGCCGCGATCGAATACGCGCTGAAGCATGACCGCAAGTCGGTTACGCTCGTGCACAAAGGCAACATCATGAAGTTCACGGAAGGCGCGTTCAAAAACTGGGGCTACGAAGTGGCCGAGCAGGAGTTCGCGGACAAAACGTTCACGTGGGGCCAATACGACCGCATTAAAGAAGCGGAAGGCGTAGACGCAGCCAACAAAGCGCAAAAAGAAGCGGAAGCGGCCGGCAAGCTGATCGTGAAGGACGCCATCGCCGACATCGCGCTGCAGCAAGTGCTGACGCGTCCGACGGACTTCGACGTCATCGCGACGCTGAACCTGAACGGCGACTACCTCTCCGACGCGCTGGCTGCCCAAGTCGGCGGCATCGGCATCGCGCCGGGCGCCAACATCAACTACCTGACGGGACACGCGATCTTCGAAGCGACGCACGGCACGGCTCCGAAGTATGCCGATAAAGACGTCGTGAACCCGGGCTCCGTCATCCTGTCCGGCGTTATGCTCCTCGAGCACCTGGGCTGGCAGGAAGCCGCAGACTCCATCTATAAAGGGCTGGAGACGGCGATCAACAACAAAACGGTGACGTACGACTTCGCCCGCCTGATGGAAGGCGCAACGGAAGTCAAGTGCTCCCAATTCGCCGACGAAATCATCAAACATCTGTAAGGGCCGGCTTCGGCGCCCTTCTCACATTTTCTCGAGCCAAGGCTTGTCCCTGGGACAGCCGCGGTTCGGGAGCAATCGCAAGATCCGCATCGGCGCCCGCCGATGCGGATTTTGCCCGCTTTACCGCCATTCGCAGACGGCTTCACGCATGCAGCGCAGCTTGATTGGGACCATTGACCGCTTATCGCATCCAGACGCATTCGTTCATTTGACCGCATAGCGGCGAAGGAGGCAATACCAGATGGCGATTCAACGGAATAAAATTACGGTCGTCGGCGCCGGCTTCACGGGAGCGACCACGGCCTTGATGCTGGCGCAAAAAGAACTCGGCGACGTCGTGCTCGTCGATATTCCGCAGCTAGAAAACCCGACGAAGGGCAAGGCGCTGGATATGATGGAATCGACGCCGGTGCAAGGCATCGACGCCAAAATCGTCGGTACCTCGAGCTACGAGGATACCAGGGGCTCCCAGGTCGTCATCATTACGGCCGGTATCGCCCGAAAGCCCGGGATGAGCCGGGATGACTTGGTCAACACGAACGCAGGCATCGTGAAGTCCGTGTGCGAGAACGTCAGAGCGACGAGTCCCGATGCGTACGTCATCATTTTGTCCAACCCGGTCGACGCGATGACCTACGTCGCCTACAACGCGTTGGGCTTCCCGAAGAACCGCGTCATCGGCCAGTCGGGTGTGCTCGACACCGCCCGCTACTGCACGTTCATCGCGGAGGAGCTGAACGTCTCCGTCGAAGACGTCCGCGGCTTCGTGCTCGGCGGACACGGCGACGATATGGTACCGCTCGTGCGGTACTCGAACGTCGGCGGCATTCCGATCGAGAAGCTCATTCCGGCGGACCGGATCGAGGCGATCGTCCAGCGGACGCGCGTCGGCGGCGGCGAGATCGTCAACCTGCTCGGCAACGGCAGCGCGTACTACGCGCCGGCGGCCTCGCTCGTGCAAATGACCGAGGCAGTCCTGAAGGACAAGAAGCGGATCACGCCGGTCATCGCGCTGCTGGAAGGCGAATATGGCTACGACAACCTGTTCATGGGCGTCCCGGCGATTCTCGGCGGCGACGGCATCGAGAAGATTTTCGAGCTCGACCTGACCGGCGAAGAGAAAGCCGCCCTCGACAAATCCGCGGATTCGGTGCGCGGCGTCATCGCCATCGTCCAAGGCTGAGCGGCCGGCAAGCTTGCATTGACTCATGAAGCACATGAGACCCTGACCGAGCATCGTCAGGGTCTCTGTTTTTATCGATATGATATATAGAGGAGGGGTATCATGCATCAGGAAGCGCTGCGGACGCTGAAGCAAGTATACGGCTATGACAGCTTCCGCAAGGGGCAGAGCGACATTATCGAAGGGCTGCTGGACGGCAAGGACACGCTGGCGATCCTGCCGACCGGCGGGGGGAAATCCGTCTGTTACCAAATTCCGGCGATGCTCCTGCCCGGCACGACGATCGTCGTCTCGCCGCTCATCTCGCTAATGAAGGATCAGGTGGACACGCTGAACCGGCTGGGGGTATCCGCCGCCTATCTGAACAGCTCGCTCGACGCCGCCTCCTACCGCGAGGTCGTCCAGCAGACGGCTCAGGGCGTATACAAGCTGCTCTACGTCGCGCCCGAGCGGCTTGACGGCGGCATGTTCGAGACGCTGTCGTCGCAGCTGCACATCCCGCTGATCGCCATCGACGAAGCGCACTGCGTCTCCCAATGGGGCCATGACTTCCGCCCGAGCTACCGTCAGCTGGCGGGCTGGATCGGCCGCCTCGAGAACCGCCCGCCGGTCGCCGCGTTCACCGCGACGGCGACGCCGGAGGTGTCGCAGGATATCGCGGGCATGCTCGGCTTGCACAATCCGAATATTTTCATCACAGGCTTTGCGCGCACGAATTTGACGCTGTCGGTCGTCACGGGGACGGACAAGCGCAAGTTTTTGCGCGACTTCGTGCGGCAGCGGCCGGACCAGTCCGGCATCGTGTATACCGCGACCCGCAAGGAAGCGGAGGAGGTCTGCGACGACTTGGCGAAGCTCGGCGTCTCGGTCGGTAAGTATCACGGCGGCTTGAACGATGAAGAGCGCGCCGACGCGCAGGAGCGCTTCCGGTTCGACGACAACCGGGTCATGGTGGCGACGAACGCGTTCGGCATGGGCATCGACAAGCCGAACGTCCGGTACGTCGTGCATTGGCAGATGCCCGGCGACGTGGAGTCGTATTATCAAGAGGCGGGCCGCGCAGGGCGCGACGGCGAGGAGAGCGAATGCGTGCTGCTGTTCGAGCCGCAGGACGTGCAGGTGCAGCGGTTTCTGATCGACCGCGGCACGGCGGACCAGGATCGCAAGACGATTCAGCTAAACAAGCTCTACACGATGATGCATTACGCCCGGACCGAGAAATGCTTGCTGCAGTACATCGTGAAGTACTTCGGTGAAGCGGACGTGCCGGAATGCGGCAAATGCAGCAACTGCCTGGACGCCAGCGCGATGGCGGACGTGACGGAGGACGCCCGCAAGGCCCTCTCCTGCGTCGGCCGGCTGAAGGGGCGGTTCGGCATCTCGATGGCGGCGAAGGTGCTCAAGGGCTCGCGCGAGAAGCGGATCCTCGAAATCGGCTTCGACCGGCTGTCCACGTACGGGCTCATGCGCCAATGGGCGGAGCGGGACATCTCCGATCTGCTCTACTACCTCGTCGCGGAAGGGTACCTGCGTATCAGCGACGGCGAATACCCGACCGTCTCTCTGACGGCGGAGGCGCTGCCGGTACTCGAGGGGACGGTTCCCGTCCATCGCCGCCAGAGCGCGGCGGCCAAACGGCGGGACGCGGGCGGAACAGGGCTGGCCGCCGCGAACGCGCCGCTGTTCGAAGCGCTGCGGGACTGGCGCCGGGAGACGGCCGCGCGCGAGAAGGTGCCGCCTTTCATGCTGTTCTTCGACGCGGCGCTGCGCGAGATCGCCGACCGGCAGCCCGTAACTTCGGAGCAGCTGCTCGGCGTAAAGGGCATCGGGGCGGCGAAGGCGGCGAAATATGGACAAGACGTCGTCGCGATCGTGCGGCGGTTCAAGCAGGATGCGGGCGGGCAGCCGGCCGGAAGTGCGACGGACGCTGACGCCCCGATGCAGCCGGCGCTCTTCGGCGGAGGCGCTGCCGGTGAAGCCGGACGCGGCCGAGGCCCGGGACCAGACGCGGGCGTCTCGGCGGCTGTCTCCGCGGACGCGGCGTCCGGCGGCGCCGAGCTTGCGCGGTTCGAAGGCATGCCGAGCCATCTGCAGACGCTCGCCTTGTACGCGGATGGCAAGTCGCTTGCCGAGATCGCCGCGCTCCGGGGCATGAGCCGCGTGACGATCGAGAACCATCTGCTGCGGTGCGGAGGAGAGGGCGAGGAGCTGCCGTGGAACGAGTTCATTCCCGAGCGGCACGAGGCGCTCATCGTGGAAACGATCGGGCGCGTCGGAGCGGACAAGCTAAAGCCCATCAAGGAAGCGCTGCCCGAGGAAATCGACTATTTCGCCATTAAAGCCGTCATCGTGAAGCACCGATTGTCGGCTGCCGGCGAATGAACCGTTTACTTTGAATTAAGAAGCCGATTTTAGTATACTCATAAGTGACTATGGATTACCGAGGAGGACGCTTGATGTTTAGTTTCATGCTCTTTTTGCACGTTATCGGCGCGGCGGGACTGGGATTCTATATTGCCCTTCCGTTCATGGCCGGACGTGCGACCAAGCTCGACGGCGGGGGACAAGCCGGATTGGCCGATGGACTCGTCTCCGCGAACCGGATCGCCCAATATTTTCTCGTGCTTCAGCTTCTGACGGGCGGCTACTTGATGTCGCAGAGCGACTACGCAGTCATCTGGATGATTATCGTGACCGTGCTGTTCCTGGCGATCGCCGCGCTCGGCGGCATCATCACGAAGCCGCTCAAACGGATTTCGGCGTCGATCCAAAGCGGGCAGAGCGCATCGGCCCATATCGCGAAGGTGCGTACGCTGAGCGTCGTGCTGCTGCTCGTCTACCTGGTAACGATCTACTTCATGAAGTACCCGATTCTGAAATAAGCTGCGGCTGCGGACCGAATTGGAGGAGATACGGTTGTCGAATACGCAAGCACCGGATTTGCTGACCTTCGGGGAAACGATGGCGCTGTTCATGCCGCAGGAATACCGTAGCCTCGAGCAATCGTCTTCGCTGGAGCTGGGCTTCGGCGGAGCGGAAAGCAACGTCGCAATCGGCGTCGCGCGGCTCGGCTGTTCGGCCGGCTGGTTCGGCGCGCTGGGCGACGATCCGTTCGGCCGGATGATTCAGAAGCGGATCCGCGGGGAAGGCGTCGACGTCTCGCGTTCGAAGCTTGTGCCGGATGCGCCGACGGGCATGATGCTCCGTGAAACGGTCGCCGGCAAGCTCGCGGTGCATTATTACCGCAAGCATTCCGCGGCCAGCCGCATGACGCCGGATGATTTGGACTTGGCGTACGTCAAGAGCTGCAAAATCCTTCACGTGACCGGCATTACGCCAGCATTGAGCGACAATTGCCGAGAGACGCTGCTGGCGGCCGTGTCGGCGGCCAAAGCTGCGGGCGCGCGCATCAGCTTCGATCCCAACCTTCGGCTCAAGCTGTGGACGATCGAAGAAGCGCGCCGCGTCGTGCTGCCGATCGCCGAGCAGGCGGATTATTTTCTGCCGGGCTGGGACGAGCTGCGGCTGCTCTACGAAACGGAGGACTTCGAGGAAGCGAAAGAACGGCTGTCCCGCTTGAACGCGGTCAGCATCGTGAAGGGCGTCGGCGATACAACGGTGGTGCTGGAGAACGGCGGCGAGATCGAGATTCCGTTCTATCCCGCCGACAAGGTCGTCGATACGGTCGGCGCGGGTGACGCATTCTGCTCCGGCTTCCTCGCCGGCCTGCTGAAAGGGATGACGCCGGCGGAGGCGGTCCGTCTCGGCAGCATCAACGGCTCGCTTGCCGTGCAAATGCGCGGCGACTGGGAAGCGCTCCCGGATTGGGAGACGGCGAGCCGCAGATTATCGGACAAAGGCTGGGTGGAACGGTAAATGGCGGACGCGCAATCGTCGAAAGGGCAGCGCCGGCGGGAAGGCATCATGAACGTGTTGAAGCGGCAAGGGCGCATTACGATCCAGGAGGTCGTTGAACGTTTCGGCGTCTCCGAAGCGACGGCGCGCCGCGACCTGGAGCTGATGGAGAAAGCCGAGCCCGTGATCCGGACGATTGGCGGCGCCATGTACGACGGGATGAACGCGGTGCGCGAGCTGCCCTTCGCTGAGAAGGAAGGACTGTTCTTCCTGGAGAAGGAGCGGATCGCCGCGGCCGCGGCAAGTCTCATTACCGAGGGGGACGTCGTCGGCTTGTCCGGAGGCACGACGAATTATTTGCTCGCGAAGCTGCTCAAGACGCGGCGCGGCATCACGGTCGTGACGAATACGGTTAACGTGGCGATGGAGCTCGCGGGCAGCGAGATCAACGTCGTCGTGACCGGCGGCATGATGCGGCACAACAGCTTCGAGCTGTGCGGGCCGCTCGGCGAAGGGCTGGTCGCGCAGCTGAACATCGGCAAAATGTTTCTCGGCGTCGACGGCGTCTCCTCGACGGGCGGCATCACAACCTACTCTGAGCAGGAGGCCCATATCGCGCGGGCGATGATCCGGCGGTCGCAAGCGACGTACGCGATGTTCGACCATACGAAGGTCGGGCGGACGTCGCTGTTCTCGATCGCTTCGCTGGCGGAGCTGCAGGGCTTCATCACCGACCGTGACCTGCCGCAGCAGCTCGCCGCGTACGCGCGGACGCATGGCATCCAGACCGTCGTCGCGGGCGGGGGCCAGGACGCCGAGCTGCAGCCGAAGCAAGGATAGGAAGACAACGCTCGCATCTGCCACGGCGGAGCGGGCGTTTTTGTCTGTCAACGCCGTGCCCGGGCAAATCCGAACAAAATCGCATGAGAAATTGCCTCATTTGTCCCTTACCCTTTTCGCAGAATTTGGTATACTGTTGGGGAAACTCATTGAAAAGGGGAAATGACACGTGTCCGAACAATTGATCATTGGCAGCGCATCGCACTCTTACGAAGTCATCAGCGGATGGGGCAAGCTTCCGGAAGGCATCACGTATGGTTACACGCACGGCATCGTCGTCGATGAAAATGATAACGTTTACGTACATAATACGAGCAAGGATTCCGTCGTCGTCTTCGATAAGGACGGCAATTTCAAAACGTCATGGGGCGCGGAGTTCGAGGGCGGCGCGCACGGCTTCTACCTGCACCGCGACAACGACGGCATCGAGTACCTGTACTTCGCGGACACGAACCGCGCGCTCGTCGTCAAGACGACGCTGGACGGCGACGTGCTGCTCGAGATCGGCGTGCCGGACCGTCCGGACCTGTACGACGCCGAGCGCCGTTACGTGCCGACGGACGTCTGCGTGGCGCCGAACGGCGATATCTACGTCTCCGACGGTTACGGCCAATACCACATTCACCAATTCAACGCCAAAGGTCAGTACATCCGCACGTTCGGCGGCCGCGGATCCGAGCCGGGCAAAGTCATCGAACCGCACGGCATCTCCATCAACCTGCGCGGCGGCGAGCCGGAAGTCTACGTGGCGGACCGCGGCAACGGCCGGATTCAAGTCTTCACGCTCGAAGGCGAGCACAAGCGCTTCGTCGATCATAACCTCGACAAGCCGTGCAGCTTCTATTTCTTTGGCGACGAAGTGTACCTGCCGGACCTGGACAGCCGCGTCACGGTGCTGGACGGCCAGGACCGTCTGATCACGCATCTTTGCGAAGACCAGAAGGCGTACAAGCAGCAAGGCTGGCCGAACCTGCCGAAATCGTACTATCGTCCGGATAAATTCAGCTCGCCGCATGGCGTCTGCGTCGACTCGCAGGGCAACGTGTACGTGGCGGAATGGATTTTCGACGGCCGCATCACGAAGCTCGTTCGCCAGAAATAATCGGATCGGATCGCAAGAAACATTGCATGAGAAGAAGCCCCCCGACGCCGGCTGTGCCGGCATCGAGGGGCTTCTTGCGGTGTTGGCGCGGCCTAGGGAACGGTTAACCCGCTCCACGCAGGCCGGCTGCGAGGAACGTCTTAGCCGGCGCGGGTGCCGCCGTGAACGAGCCGTCCCTCCACCCACGTATGGCTGACGTCCCGGAAGCCGGCGTCCGTCAGGACGAGGTCGGCCGCCAAGCCGACGCCGATGGCTCCGGTCGTGCCGCTCAAGCCAAGCTGTCTCGCCGGATTGGCGCTCGCCATCCGGCTGACCTCGGCGATGCCGAGGTCCGTGTGCTCGAGCATGAAGCGCACCGCGTCGATCATCGTCAGCGTACTGCCGGCAAGGCTGCCGCCTTCGCGAAGGCGGGCGACGCCGTTTACGACATCGACCCCGAGGCCGCCGAGCTCGTAGGCGCCGTCGCCTAGACCGGCGGCGGAAATCGCGTCGGTGATGAGAATGACGCGGTCGCACGGCTTCGCCTTCACGAGCAGGCGGATGGCCGCAGGATGCACGTGGTGGCCGTCGGCGATCAGCTCGGCGTGAATCCGGTCGTCGCTCAGCACCGCGCCGACGGTGCCCGGCTCGCGGTGATGCAGCGCGCGCATGGCGTTGAACGTGTGGACCGCCTGCGTCAGACCGGCTTCCGCCGCGGCTTCGACCTGCGCGTAGAGCGCGTCCGTATGGCCGGCGGCCGCCACGATGCCTCGGCGGGCGAGATGTGCGATGACGTCCGCGGCTCCTTCCTTCTCGGGCGCGAGCGTCAGCTGCTTGATCAAGCCGGGATAGCGGGACGTCCACGCTTCGACCCAGTCGAGCCGCGGCGGCGAGATGAAGCTCGGGTTTTGGGCGCCGGGCCACAGCTCGCTGATGAACGGACCTTCCAAATGAACGCCCGCCAGGGCGGCATACGGCATCGGTCGGCCGCGATAGGCGGCCGATGCCGCGAGCACGGCTTCGATCGCTTCGCGCGAGGCGGTGACCGTCGTCGCGAGCAGGCGCGTCGTGCCTTTGGACGCGTGGAAGGACGTGATCGCGTCGTACGCGGGCGCGGAAGCATCCATGAAATCGGAGCCGAAGCCCCCGTGCACGTGCATGTCGATGAAGCCCGGCAGCAGCCAGCCGCCGCTGCCGTCAACCTCCGTCGTTCCGTCAGCTTGGGCGGCCGGCCTCTCGCCGCCGGCCGCGATTTCCACGATTTTGCCGTTCTTCACCACGATGGCGGCATCCGCTACGACGGCGTCCCCGACCACCGCGTTCACGCCGCGAATCAGCCAATTGCCTGCAGCTTCGTTCATGATTTACAACAACCTCCCTGCCTCTCGATCGACCAGAACCGTCACGTTCTTGTGCGTTTGGAGCAGCGATGCGGGCACCTCCGTCGTGATCGGCCCCTGCAGCGCCTGCTTGAGGATGCCGGCTTTGTCCGAACCCTTGACGACGAGCAGGATGGCGTCCGCCTTCAGAATGGAGCCGACGCCCATCGTAATGGCCCGTGTCGGCACGTCTTCGAGGGAATCGAAGAAACGTGCGTTCGCCTCCCGCGTCTCCGGCTCGAGCTCCACGATATGCGTGCCGCCCTGCAGCGCGCGATCCGGTTCGTTGAAGCCGATATGGCCGTTATGGCCGAGTCCGAGAAGCTGAATATCGACAGGCTGCTCCTCCAGCATCCGGTCGTAAACGGCGCACTCCGCCTCCAAATTCGCCGCCATCCCGCTGGGCAGATGGGTGCGGCCGGCCTGAAGATCGACGTGGGCGAACAAATGGCGGTGCATGAACCGCGCGTAGCTCTGCTCGTGATCGGGCGCCAGGCCGACATATTCGTCCAGATTGAAGGTGGTCGCGTATTTGAAGGAGAGCTCGCCTCGCTGATACAGCTCTATCATTTTTTCATAAATGCCGATCGGTGTCGAGCCCGTCGCCAGGCCGAGCGTCGAATCGGGCTTCGCTTTGAGCGCGGCCGCAAACAGTCCCGCGGCGTAGCTGTCCACTTCGGTCGCCGTGTCGAATACTTTCACTTGCATGGTGATGGCCTCCCTAACTCCGTTTGCCATTAGTATAAGCCAGTTTGTTTCAAACGACAATAAAAATGATTACAAAAATCAATTTAACGAAAATTTCGATCAAAAATTTCGTTTCGTCGGTGAAACTTGCGGGCCCGCCCGAAACTATGCCATGATGGATCAAAGGTGAAGAAGATGGAAGGGGCATACGTTCAGCATGGCAGACAGCGTAAACGCGGAGCACGAGGCGACCGCGAACCGAAAAGGCGAGCATATCCGCATTTGTTTGGAAGAGCAGGTGCAGAGCACGGGGAGCGGCCCCGGCTTCGACCGCTTCCGGTTCCGGCACCAAGCGCTGCCGGAGCTTGATTTCGGCGAGATCGATCTGAGCGTCTCCTTCCTGGGCAAGCGGCTGCGGACCCCGCTGCTGATCAGCTCCATGACGGGCGGCACGGACGAGACGGCCCGGATCAACGCGCGCCTCGCCGAGGCTGCGGAGGCGAGGGGCTGGGCGATGGGGCTTGGTTCCATGCGCGCGGCCATCGAGAACGAGTTGCTGGCGCCGACATTCCGCGTGCGGCGCCTGGCGCCGAATATACCGATCATCGCCAACCTGGGTGCCGTCCAGCTCAATTACGGCTACGGCGCCGATCAATGCCGGCGGGCGGTCGAGCTGGCGGAGGCGGACGCACTCGTGCTGCATTTGAACAGCCTGCAGGAAGTGTTCCAGCCGGAGGGGAACACGGATTTTCGCGGACTGCTGCAACGGATCGGCGATGTCTGCCGAAGCCTCGGCGTGCCGGTCGGCATCAAGGAGGTCGGCTGGGGCATCGATGCGAGAACGGCGAAGGCGCTGCTGGAGGCCGGCGCGGCGTTCATCGACGTCGCCGGCGCCGGCGGCACATCGTGGAGCCAAGTGGAGAAGCACCGCGCCCGGGACGAGCTGCGTGCGGACGCCGCCGCGGCCTTCGCCGACTGGGGCACGCCGACCGCGGTTTGCGTCCGCGACGCACGGGCGGCGCTGCCGGACGCGGCGCTCATCGCGAGCGGCGGCCTCGCGAACGGGGTCGACGCCGCGAAGGCGATCGCGCTCGGCGCCGACCTCGCCGGCTTCGGCCGCTCGCTGCTCGGCGGCGCGGCGGCGCCCGGCGACGGCGGCGCCGAGCCGCTGATGCGCGTCATGGCGCGCATCGAGTTCGAGCTGCGCGCCGCGATGTTCGGCATCGGCGCGGCAACGGTCGGCGCGCTGCGCGCGACGGACCGGCTGCTGCCGGTCTAGCCGCGTCAGCGCGAGCGCGCAAAAAGGGCAGGCCCGTTCGGGGAACGGGACGCTGCCCTTTTTGCGTTTGCCCGGCCGCACGCGCCGGCCGCGCAGGCTGCGCTTGCCTCATACTCGCGAGCTGTGCCAGCCTCGTCGCGACTGCCCCGTTCGCGCCGATGCCCGTCCGCACAAGCTTGTCCGTCTTGTCGCGTTTGCCCGGCCGCCCCGTTCGCGCCGATGCCCGCCCGCTTAAGCTTGTCTGCCTCGTCGAGTATGCGCCGTCCTCATTCGTGCGCACGACGCCGGTCTTATTTGACCAGTCCCGTGCCTTCAATTTTGACATTGACCTTGACGTCGAACTTGAGCTGCGGGTAGATGCGCTGCCAATCCTTCCACGTTTGATCGGTGCCGGCGTGCGTCGCCCGGTAGCGGAGCCCGAAGCCGAACGGGTCGACGTCTTTCCGCTGGGCTTTCTTCAAGAGCTTCTCGATTTCCGCCGCGATCTGCGTGTTGAACAGCGCCTCCAGCTCCTTCCAGTTCTCCCCGTACACCCCGATCGGCGCCTCCTCGAAGATGCCGCTGACGTTCAGCCACAGCCGCAGCACCGGCTCCCCCTTGACGGTCGCGATCTTGTAATGCGATGTAATATGGTCGACGTTGATGACCATCGTCACGCCATCCTTCACGGCGGCGACCGTCGATTTCGAGTCCCGGTACCGGATCTGGCTGTACGTCTCCGTCTCGGCGGGGGAGACGATGTCCACCAGCTTCGTCTTGTTCAGCAGGGCGATCCGGGTAACCGCGTATCCGGAATCTTCGGCCCGAATGACCGGCAGGATCGGATCGATCCCGTGCTCCTCGTGCCGGCGGATGAAATCGAATATATAAATGGGTATCAGGTACGAGGATTGCGTGCCGTCCTTGCCGAACATCACAAACAGCGTATTGCCGGGATACCGCTCGGTCTTCGGCTCGACCTCGACGATCGTCTTGGCGTCCGGCTGGCCGACGGTCAGGAACGCGATGCTCTGCACGTCGCGCCGGCGGGACAGCCAGCGGAGAGGTTCCGTGTAGTCCCGGCGGGCGAGCCGCTCGCCGATCACGAATATCTTGCAATGGCCGAAATCCAGCTCCTTGTCGACGTGGGATTTGAGCAGGCGCACGGCCTCCGCGATGGACGTGGCGTCCATCGTCAGAAATTCGTTTTTGCCGGCGCCGGGCTCGACCTTGGGCGAGGGCACCGCCAGGCGCAGCGTGATTTTGTAGCCCTTCGCCCCTTTGTCCGTTGGATCGATGCCCATCGCGACGACGAAGAAGCGTTTGTCAATGTCCCTGAAGCCGCATCCGCTCATGGCGGACAGGCTAAGCGCCATCAGCGCCAGCAGCATTAGTCGAAGTCGTTTCATGGCTCACCAGTTTCTTTTTTTTGCCGGTCCCGAATAGGCTCAGCACGAAGATGAAGAGCACGGACAGGATCTCCCCGTAGGCCCGCGCCACAATCCATTGGCTCGTAAACCGCAGGTTTTGCTTTTCGTCGAAAAAATACCCGTACGCGACCGTCAGCACGGCGAAGATGCCGACGATGACCCAGTTGGCGCGCGGCGTCCGGGCGGGGTCGATGTCCGTCCTCGGCTTCGGCAGGCAGGCCTTCACCATCTCCATCGCCATATGCCAGCCGATGGTCGCGAAGATGAGCGACAGCATCAGATAGAGCAGCAGAAACACGAAGATGACCCGTTCGATGAAGCCGTAGCTCATGATCAGCGTGTCCGAGGTGACGCTCCACACGTACAAGTAGTCGGCGACGCCTTCCGTTCCGTGGAACCCGATCGGCACGATGAATGTCGTGATCAGGATGAGGCAGCAGAAGACGGGGAGAATCCAGCGGTGCCGCAGACGGAAGTTCGGCGAGAACAGCCGGTTGAACATGAAGAAGTTCATATAGCCCGTAAATACGAACAAAGCCGCGGCGAACGGTTCGATCCGGGGCATCCGGTTCCAATAATGCGAGACCGTCCGGATCGCGTCCCAGTCCAGCATCTGGCTGCGAACGGCCTTGAACAGCAGGAACAGGATGACCGGCGCGCAGATCATCAGACCGATCTCGACGACGAACATGACCGTCAGCGTGGACCTCGTCGCGGCATAGAGGCAGACGAGCGCCATGAACGCGAGCACGATGATCGAGCTGGTGTCGGGATTGAAGAACCGGTTAATCAGCACGGAGAAGGCGTACATCGAGATGGAGGCGGCCGTCAGCCACATGAACGCGCAGAGCAGCAGGAACGGCACGGTCAGCCACCTCGGCAGATAGAGCGACAAGATCTCGGGCAGCCCCCGTCCCGGAAACTTCCGCATGACGCGGGTGTACAGCAGGGCGAGCGTCGTGCCGACGACGGCGGCGCACAGCATCGACATGATCGCCCCGTTGTACCGGTACTGGATCAGCATGTACGGAACGAACAGCATGAGGTTCAGCAGACTGACGAGCAAGATATTGTAATAGAAGTAACGGCTCATTCCCGCGCCACCTGCCCGATGTCGGCCGATTGGGAGCGGGACCGCCCGAAGAGCCGGAAGTACGGTTTGCCGAAGCTGCGCAGATCGGCCAGATAGACCAAGTAGCAGAAGACGCCGAGCGTAACCCCGGAGATGCCGAAGAAGATGGCGGGGATGATCAGCGGGTACTTCAGAAACCGGATCGCCGTTGACATGTTGTTCACGGGAATGACGAAGTTCGAGATCGCCACGACGGACGTGACGATGATCATGATGCTGCTGACGAGCCCCGCTTGCTGCGCTGCTTGGCCGAGGATGAGGCCGCCGACCGTCGTGGCCGTCGAGCCGATGTACTTGGGCAGGCGGACACTGGCTTCGATCAGCGATTCGATCATGAACAGCATGATGAAGACCTCCACGAACGACGGATACGGGACGGCGGAACGGCTGCCGGCGATGGAGAACGACAGCTGCACGCGGAACAGCTCCGGGTTGTACGACATGATCGCGACGTACAGCGCCGGCAGCGTGATGGTCAGCGCCACGGCGAAGTAGCGCAGTGTGATCATGGCGCGCGTCATCCAGAAGGACTCGTAATCGTCGTCCACGGCGTGCAGGAAGTCGAAGAAGGTGGAAGGCATGATGATGGCGAACATCGAGCCCTGCATCATCAGCACCACTTTGCCGTCCTCGAGGCCCGAGCACACGCGGTCCGGCCGTTCCGACAGCATCATCGATGGGAACAGGCGGTAGCGGTCGCCGAGCGACCGGACCAGCTCGCCGGTGGCCGTATAGACCGGATCCGAGACGCGCTCCAGCTTCGCGCGGACGTGGCTGAGCACGGTGGCGTCGACCCGGCGCTTGTCGTAGATGAGCACCATCCGGGATTTCGAGATCGTGCCGAGCGTCCGTTCCTCGACGGCCAGCTCCTCGCTCGGGTAGCGGCTGCGGATGATGTTGATGGAATCGATCAAATCTTCGCTGAGCGCGATCTGCGGGCCCATGATGACGGTTTCGACCATTGTCTGCGGGTTCTCGTTGCGGATGATCCGCGCGACGTCGAGCTTGTAGACCTTGCCGTTCAGGAGCACCAGCGCGAAGCCGTGCAGCAGCGTCTCGGCCCATTTGGCGGGATCGTCGACGTGCTTGAACGACGGATTGCGCTTGACCAGCTCGTCGAAGGGATGCTCTTGTTTCGTAAAAGGGACGAGAATGAAATCGCTGACCTTGCTCTCGTCGCACAGCGAAGAGATGTAGGCGACTTCGATGATGAGCGATTCGTTCTGCAGGCGGTTCATCGTCAAGTCCCGCGATTCGGCGAATAACGTCTCGAGCCGGTTCAGCATGGCAGCCCGTCCTTTCGTCCATGATTGCCGCTCCGATCTGGAAACGGCTGGCAGCTTGCTTTAGTATGGATGGCCGGTTAGAAAAATATGCCTCCTCCGGCATTTTGCCAGATTTGCGGCCGTACGGTACAATTGAACTCAGTTAAGGCCGGTTATCCTTCGCGCGCGAGCGTTGTATAGGAATCGGCGCCGGGAGGGCTCGATATTGGGCGGATTGGCAGGAAGGCCGGCGGCAACGCCGCGGCTGGAAGGAATAACGCAGGTGAGGGTGCCGCTGCCCTTCTCGCTGAAATGGGTCAACAGCTATTTGCTCCGGGACGACCGGGGCTACACGTTGGTCGATCCGGGCTTGCATACGCCGGAGGCGGTCGCGTCCTGGGAGGCGGTCATGGCCGAGCACGGCGTGGCGTTCGCGGATATTCATACGATCGTGCTGACGCATCAGCATCCCGATCATTACGGGCTGGCGGGCTGGTTCCAGCAGCGGAGCGGAGCGCCGGTGCGCATGTCGGCAGCAACCCATGCGTACGCGCGGCGGCTGTGGGGGGCGGACGGCGGTGCGGCCTTCAAGGCGGAGCTGACGGCGCTGTACGCGCGCCACGGCATGCCGGCGGAAGCCGTCGCGACGCTCGGGCCGCATCTGGACAGTTTCTTGGCGAAGGTCGCGCCGCAGCCGGCGGTGACGTTCCTCGAGGCGGGGGAGACCGTCCGGATGGGGGGCGCGGAGTGGCTGGCGATCGATGCGCCGGGGCATGCCAGCGGACAGCTGGTCTTCTACGCGGCGTCCAAAAGATGGATGCTCTGCGGCGACCAGGTGCTGCCGACGATCACGCCGAATGTCAGCGTCGTGCCCGGTGAGGACGACCGGCAGCTGGAGCGGTTTCTTGCGAGCTTGCGGGAACTGTCCCGGTACGACGTCGACCTGGCGTTTCCCGGCCATCGGGAGCCGTTCGACCGGTTCGCGGAGCGGACGGCGGAGCTGGCGGCGCATCACGAGCGCCGGCTGGCGGAGATCGCCGCGCTCCTCCGGGAGGAGCCGCTGACGGGCTATGCGCTGTGCATGCGGCTGTTCGGCGAACGGATCGCCGGGGACGCGCATCATCTGCGGTTCGCGATGTCGGAAACGCTGGCCCACGTCTTCCATCTGGAGCATGGCGGCCGGATCGGCAAGCGCGGAAGCGATGGCATCTATACGTATTTTGCTTAGAGGGAACGCGTCGTTCCCGGAAAAGGAGCCCTCACTTATATGGTCATGTCACGCTCGGAATCCCATCAACGCCGGAAGCGGGAGCGGTCTAGGCGGCTGCGGCGGCTGACCGCTGTCAATCTCGTCCTGCTGCTGGCCGTCGGCGCGTTCGCCGTCGTCTATGCGCTGCAGCGCGGCGACGATGGCGCCAGTCCGGATAAGCCGGACGCTGCGATGAACACGAACGGAGGAGCCGCGGACGCCGGAAAAGGAGACAACGAAGCCGGCGCGCCGCCGGCCGCGAACGGGGAAGACGGCCAAAGCGGCCAAGACGGCCCGCAAGCGGGCGATGCCGGCGGCGAGCTGCCGGCCGGCCAGGCGCACGGCGGAGCGGGAGGCGCCGCCGTGAACGGCGGAACCGGCGGCGATGCCCCCGGCGGAACCGGGGGCATCGCCGCCGGAGGGAAGCCGGACGGGGGCGCGCCGGGTACGGATGCGGGCGCGAACGGTGGAGCGGGGAGCGGCAACGCCGCCGCCCCGGGCTCGAGCGGGGGCGGCGCGCCGGCAGGCGCCGGAACCGGGGCCGACGTGGCGAATCTGTCCTTCACGGGCGATATTTTGCTGGCGGCGTCAGTCGAGAAGCTCATGTTGAAGAACGGTTACGACTATCCGTACGCGAAAGCGCGGAACTATTTGCAGCTGTCCGATATCACGGCCGCGAATTTGGAGACGCCCATCACGCTGCGCGGCACGCCGGCGCCGAATAAGCAGTACGTGTACAAAGCGTCGCCCGATGCCCTGCCTGCGCTGATCGACTCCGGGATCGACCTGGTCAATCTGGCGAACAACCATACGCTGGACCAGGGCGAAGTCGGCCTGCTCGATACGATCGGGTATCTGAGCAAGGTCAAGCTGCCCAACGTCGGCGCAGGCCGCAACGACGCGGAAGCGTTCAAGCCGGTCATCAAGGAAGCGAACGGCATCCGGATCGCCTACCTCGGCTTGACGCGCGTCGTGCCGGTCGGCTCGTGGAAGGCGGGACCGAATCATCCAGGCCTCGCGGAATCGTACGATCCGACGCGGGCGATCGCCGCGATTAAGAAAGCGAAGACGGAAGCGGACGTCGTCGTCGTCATGGTTCACTGGGGCACGGAGCTGGCCGACCTGCCGAACGCGGATCAGAAGCGGCTCGGCCACGCGTACGTCGATGCCGGGGCGGATCTGGTCGTCGGCAGCCACCCGCACGTGATGCAAGGGTTCGAGGCTTATAAGGGCAAATGGATCGCCTACAGCCTCGGCAATTTCGTATTCAGCGGCATGCCCGACAAGCGGACGGCCGATACCGGCGTGCTGGATGCCGCGTGCAGCGCGGGCGGCGCCTGCTCGCTCGCGTTCCACCCGATGCGCGCGGTCCAATCGCAGCCGGCCCCGCTGGAAGGCGGCGAAGCCGCCGCGCTGCTGAAGCGGCTGGATGGCATCTCCATCCATGCGACGATCGACGCGAACGGCCTTATTCATTCGAAGGAGTGATTCTTCATGCTTAATCCATGCGTCGCCCACCGGGGCGCCTCCGGGATCGCGCCGGAAAATACGATGGCGGCATTCCGCGCCGCGATGGCGTTCCCGTTCGTGCAGTGGATCGAGCTCGACGTGCAGCTGTCCAAGGACGGCATTCCGGTCGTCATTCACGACGATTCGCTGCGCCGGACGGCGAAGACGCCGGGCCGGGTGAGCGACTATACCGCCGAAGAGCTGGGCCGGATGGACGCGGGCAGCTGGTTCGGCAAGCCGTTCGCGGGGGAAGGAATTCCGTCGCTGGAGCAGGTGTTGGATGCGACTGTGGGGCGCTGCCGGCTCAACATCGAGCTCAAGACGTACGGCGGCCGTTACCCGGACATGGAGAAGAAGGTCGTCGACCTGCTGTACGCCAAAAGGCTGGAACATGACACCGTCATCACCTCCTTCGACCGGAACGCGCTCGTCAAGGTACGGGAACTGTCGAAGGACGTACGGACGGGACTGATCATCGACGCGCTGCCTTGGACGCTGAAGGAAGACCTGAAGCGGCTCGGCGCCACGTTCCTGTCCATCGGCTATACGCGCATATCGGAGACACTGCTCGCGGATTTGCGCAAAGCGAACCTGGCCGTCATGGCATGGACCGTCAACGATGCCCCGATGATCAAGCGGTTGGCGGGCTTGAGCAGCACGCTGATGATTTGCACCAATTACCCCGACCGCTATGCGGAGGTCATGAATGCAAAGGTATAGGCCGGCGGCGCTGCGCCGGCACGACAAAGACGCATAGCCGCGGAAGCCCGCGCTATGCGTCTCGTTTATTAGTCGCCGCGTTTGTATCTTCATATTGTTAAACACCAGTCCGCATTATTCTTCATGAAGTCGGCAGAGAAAGACAAATTTCGACAGATCGCTTGTCGTATACTTGAAAAGCAGCGATCGGTTGCGAGAAGGGAGGACCCGCGGATGGATGTGTGGCTGCGAGCGGCGGCGGGGCTGATCGGCAGCGCCGCGATCGCGGGCGCTGCGTACCGGCTCCGTTCGCTGTCGGGGTCAGGCGCTTGGTCGGCCGCGATCATGGGCACGGGCTACGTCGCGCTCGGCGGGCCGTTTTGGTTCGGGGCGCTGCTGGCGTTCTTCCTGTCTTCGACGCTGTGGTCGAAGTGGAAGCGGCGGCACGCGCGGAAGGAGGCGGCGGAGGCGAATTACGCCAAGACCGGCAGGCGGGACGCGATGCAGGTATTTGCGAACGGCGGGCTGGGCTTGCTGCTTTGCGCCGGTCATTTCCTATGGCCGGCGGCCGGGTGGGCGTACGCGTTCGCCGGCGTCATGGCCGCGGTCAACGCGGACACGTGGGCGACGGAGATCGGCGCGCTGAGCCGCCGGACACCGCGCTCGGTGCTGACCGGCCGCCGGGTCGCGGCCGGCACGAGCGGCGGCGTGACGCCGCTCGGCAGCGGCGCAGCGCTGGCCGGCGCCGCCTTCATCGGCGCCGCGTGCGCCCTGCTCGCGCCCGCGCTGGC
>NZ_JBHSHY010000057.1:0-27175 GCF_042653205.1 Paenibacillus sp. GCM10023250
GAAAGGGCTCAAGAGTATGCTTTCACGTTATTTGGAGCTTTGTTAACCCTTTGGAACCGCCGTATGCGGACCCGCATGTACGGTGGTGTGAGAGGACGGAGGCTAGCCGCCTCCTCCTACTCGATTTTATCTTGGCTTGAAACGGTTACGCCTCCGCGTCCTTGATCAGCTCCGCGAGGCGGTCCGGATAATCGGTGATGATGCTCGCCACGCCGGCGGCAATCAGCCGCTTCATCTCCGCCGGCTCGTTCACCGTCCATGGATTGTACACGATACCGCGCTCCGCCGCCCGCGCCGTCCATTCCGGAAGCACCGCGAGATGGTGGGCATGCAAGGCGCTCGCTCCGATCCGCGCGGCGTAATCCCAAGGCTCAAAGAGGCCTTCCACATAGAGAACGCCCGTCCGTACCTCAGGGGCCAGCGCTTTGCAATGCACCAGCGAATAGTGATTGAAGCTGGAGATGATGATCCGCTCGCTCAATCCTTGGAGCCGAACCTCCTCGATGACCGCTTCCTCGAGGCCGGGATAAGGCACGATGCTGTTTTTCAATTCGATGTTGACATGCACGTCTTCGTGCGGCTTTACCAGCTCAAGCAGCTCCCGCAGCGTCGGAATGCGCTCGCCCGCGAATGAGGGGCCGAACCAGGAGCCGGCGTCCAGCCCCTTCGCTTCTTCCAGTGTGACGTCCTTCACATGCCCAGGCGAACCGGCCGTTCGCTGCAGGGATTCGTCATGGATCAGGACCAGCTGGCCGTCCGACGTCATCTGCACGTCGGTCTCGATCCCCGTGGCGCCGAGTTCGATCGCACGCCGGAACGCGGCCATCGTATTTTCCGGACAATACGCAGAAGCACCCCGATGCGCGATGTTCAGAACCGTCTTCATTCGTATAACCTCCAGTTCGATAAATGGACATGAACAATACCCGAGTATACCGGACAATGATGCGGGCAATGTAATCGAATTATTAAGAAGCGATTGCGTTTGCCGGGTTAGCCGGTCATGCCGGGTAAGAAAAACAGCGCGTCATCTCCGTCATGTCGCCTTCCCCTTCCGTTCCGCGCGCAGCACCATCGTCGACGTAATGACGCTGCTTAGAAGCTGCCAGAACTGCACGGCAGGAACGGCGGCCAGCAGCCCCCATATGCCGAATGTCTTCGCCCCGCCGATCAGGCCGAACAGCGCGGCGGCCGGCGCGGCCACCCAGAAGCGTACGAGACCCGCCGAACCGCGCAGCGCTTCGTCCGTCCACCGGAACTGGGCGAAGAACGGCTCCTCCAGCATGCCTCGCCAATGCGAGATGCCCCAGGCCGAGAGCAGCATCAGGAGCGCGGCTCCGGCGAACGGCTGGATGACGGAGGGCGACAGGAAGACCGCCAAGGCGGAGACGAGCGTGAATCCGAGCCAAGTGCGAACGGGCGCCAGCCGGCGGACGAACGCCTTAACGATCATCTCCGCGAGGATCGTCTTCCCGTCGAACCGCCGGAACAGCCGGTTCGAGCGGCGCAGCAGCACCGGCCGGCTGAGCCTCATGCGGGGCTTGCGCTCGATGACGCTGCGCAGCAGCAATTGCGTGCTCGCGAGCCTGGCCAGCTGCTCCTGCCGGACATCGGATTCGAAGGCATCCCGCGCGCGCAGCTTGACGCGGAGCAGGACGGCGCAGACGGCGAGACCGGCCCCGATCGGCGCGGCTAGCATGGCCGGCGAGCTGCCCCAGACGGTCATCGGAACCAGATACGCCGCGGCGAGCAGCAGCGTGACGGCGGTCTTGACGAGCCATTTTCGCAAGCCCGAGTAGCGGGCTTCGATGAGGTTGCGACCCACCGCCCCGGCGCACGCCCATATCCAGGTATATACGAGCATCATCACGATCGTTCCGGCCGGGAAATGATGCGCAGCCGCGAAGAACGGCAGCAGGACTCCGTACACGGCAGCCGTCAGCAGCAGCAGCACGCCGGCGGTGTACGCCGCGCCGCGCAGCAGCAGCCCCCGAATCCAGCTCCGATTGCGGAGCAGGAAGAGCACGTCGGCGTCTTCCGCGAACGAGCGGAACCGGCCGGCGAAGACGACGATGAGCGGGAGCCGCTCGCCCGTCCAGGCCGGCAGGTTCGCGAGCCATTCCGGCGGCTCGTGCCAGAGATCCGCGTACATGCCGCCGGCGATCCAGATCGCCGGCACGAGCAAGTACACCCATACCGTCCAATCGAGCGCCGTGCGCCACGCTTTCCACTGCTCCGCCCAGAAGCGGCGCACCCTGCGCCGGAAGAGGCCTCCGGCGCGCCAACCGCCGATGGCGTGATTCGGCATTCCTCTCCCCCCCCCTTATGTCAGCGCGTAGAAGCAATCGGTCAGGGGCGCATCCGCCGGACAGCCGGCCTGCTCCCGGACCTCCCCGAGCGTGCCCTGCGCCACGACGGACCCGTCGTTGATGAGAATGATGCGATCGCAGATTCGCTCGGCGGTGTCGAGCACATGCGTGCACATGAGCACCCCCGCCCCGCGGCGGCGCTCGTCCTGCAGCAGCTCCAGGAAATCCCGCGTCGCCCGGGGATCGAGTCCGACGAACGGTTCGTCCACGACGTACACGTCCGGCTCCAGCAGGAAGCCGAGGATAAGCATCATTTTCTGCTGCATCCCCTTGGAGAAGCCGGTCGGCAGCTTATGCCGCTCGCCGGCGAGGCGGAACCGCTCCAGCATCCGTTCCGCGCGGGCGAGAAACGTCGCTTCGTCCAGCTCGTAGGCGGACGCCGCCAGCTGCAGATGCTCCCACAGCGTCATATATTCGTAGAGCACCGGCTGCTCCGGCACGTACGCGTACCGCCCCTGCTCCCCGCCGATGCGTACATCGCCGTCCACGTAGCGGAGCAGGCCGAGCAAGGACTTGATCGTCGTGCTCTTGCCGGCGCCGTTCGGCCCGATCAGGCCGACGAGCTCGCCCGCTTCAACCGCGAACCTGATGTCGCGGATAACGCCCGCGTCCGAGGCATAGCCGGCTTTCCGAATGTCGACTTCTAATACCGTCATGCTTCGTCCTCCGCCCCTTGGTTACATAGATAAGACATTCACATGGCCTGCATCGCCGATGCTAATTAATCCCATCCCTTATCATAGCATCTCTCCCCTTATCTGTCCCTCGAGACCGAATGTCTTCGTGCCGGCGACGTTAATCACCAATATTCGGCATTGTTCGACCGCACCCCCGGCATTATACTTAACCTAGCAAATGAAACCGTCTTCTCCGAGAGGAGCGATTCCGCTAATGACCGAAGACCCTGCCCGCCTGTTCGACGACATGCTGACGCTGTCCGCCGAGCTCTTCTTCGCCCGCGAGCAAGCATTGCTTTTGGACGAGCATCTGCAGCCCGCTTGCTCCGTGCTCGATATCGGCTGCGGGAACGGCGCCTATCTGGAAGCGGTTAAGCGGGCCTACCCTCACCTGCGCTGCACCGGCATCGAGCGGGACGCCCGCGTGTATCCATTCGCGGAGGCCAGGACCGCGCCTAGCCTCCGCTTCGTGCATGCCGATTACAAGGACGCCGCAGCATGGACCGAACCGTTCGACGTCGTCGTGGCCAGGCTGGTCGCCCTGCATCTGCCGGACTTCCGCCGCTTCCTCGCTTGGCTTCGCGGCGTCACCCACGAACGTTCCGCGATCCTGATACTCGACCTGGACGACGACGCGACCGGTCCGCTTCCCGGCGGGGAGCTGCCTCTGTTCGATGCGTTGTTTCGCGCTTCGCGCAAGCCGCTGCTCGTCCGATATGCGAAGCCTCCCAGCACGGCGCTGGCCGAGCTCGCGCACGCCGAGGGCTGGCGTTCCGAGCTGCTGCCTTACCGCATCCTGGCCGACGAGGCTCATGCGAAACGCCGCATGTACCGGTACATGGAGACATCGACCCGCCTCCTGCAAGGCGGCCGTATCGAAGGCGCGCGCAAGCGGGAGCTGGACGACTGGCTGCAATCGGAGCGCGCTTCTTATTCCGCAGGCATGTTCGCGCTTACGCTGCGGCCGGCCTGATCTTACGAAAGGAGGCTCATTGAACGATGCTTTGGAAAACCGAATTCGAATCGGAACTGACGCGAGTGTTCCGGGAAGCGGAGCGGTTGATCGATGCTTTCCCGGCGCCGCTGAACGCGAAGGGGCGCGCCTACTTGCACGCCTTCAATCCGCTCAACCCGTCCGCTAAAAAAAATCATATCTGCTACCTGCTGCCGTTCTGGATGCGGCCGGTCGCGGAGCTGGATGCCGAATGCTATCGCCGGACGTCGCTCGCGAACGTATTCGTGATGCTGTACTTCTTTATTCAGGACGATCTCATGGACGAAGCGCCCTCCGATTGGAAGGAGCAGCTCGCGCTCGGCAATCTGTTTCATCTCGCCATGCTGGACTTATACCGGGCGCTGTTCGAGCAAGAATCGCCGTTCTGGGGCTATTACCGGGCCTACGTGACGACGTGGTCGCTCGCCGTCGCCTACGAAGCGCCGTCCGGCAGCCTTGCGCCCGGCGAGCTCGCGCGGAAAGCGGCGCCCGTCAAGCTCGCAAGCACCGGCGCGCTGCTGCTGGCCGGACGAGCGGAGCTCGAACCCGCCGTCTCGGAGGCGGTCGATCTCGCGCTGGCCACACTCCAGATGGCGGATGATTGGTCCGATTGGGAGGAAGACTTCGACCGGAACAACGCCAACAGTCTGGTGGGCATGATCGAGCACGAACAGCGGGCGGCCGGCCGCCAGGCTCCGCTCGAGAAGCATGCGATCCAAGCCGCCATTCATGTCGACGGCGCGCTCGGACGGTACGCCGAAGCGGCAAAGGCAAACGGAGACGCGCTCGCCGGGCTCGGTCTCCCGCTCCGTCATCTGTTGGCGTTCCACGACCATTTGGCAGGCGGGCTGTTTGCCTCGGCCGAGCGGCTGCGCGATACGCAGAGCCGGCTGCTTGGCGGCGGTTTCGCGTATTGGCTTTCCCAACGGCAGACCGATCCTGCCGATCGTTGACCGTTCATCCATGCCTTGTCCATCGCGACCCTATCAAGGATAAGGAGTCATGCAGCATGACAACGGAAAAGACATTTCCGGGAGAGAAATTTCCATTATTTTGTCGGTACTCTGTCGCAATCTAGCGATTATTGGTAGAATCATCCTCGATTTAATGGTACACTTCACATGGTACATAATTCCTATAAACGAGGTGCGAAACGGATGTCCGAACAACAATTGCAGCAACAAATTATCGAGAAAGCTTGGTCCGATCCCGCGTTCAAGGCGAAATTGCTGGCAAACCCGAAAGAGGCGCTGCAAGAAGCGTTCAGTCTGACGCTGCCGGAAGACGTCGAGCTGGTCGTCGTCGAAGAAACGCCAACGAAGTTCGCGCTCGTCCTTCCTCCTAACCCTGCCGACGCCGGCAAACCGGACGACGCTCTCGACACGTGGTAAAATCGAATCCCGCATGCAAAAACGCGAAGGTCACATGGAGACCTTCGCGTTTGTTTCGACGAAGCGCGCGGCGGGGAAGCGAATCATCGCTTCGGTGCCGACGCCCTTTTGGCTTGTAAACTTGATCGTCCCCTGCATGACCTCGATGATGCGGAACGTCACCATGAGCCCCAGACCGGTCCCCTTCGTCTTGTTGGAGAAGTACGGTTCGCCCAATCGTTCCAGCACCCGCTCATCCATCCCGGCGCCGCTGTCCGCGATATGGATGACCACCTGTCCCCGCTCTTCGTATGCCCAGATTTTGACCACGCCTGAGCCGTCTAGCGCTTCGATGCTGTTCTTGATGATATTGATGAGCGCTTGCTTCAGCTTCGAGGAATTGCCCAAAATCCGCAGCGACCGCGGCACGTTCATTTCCAGCCGCCCCCCGTGAAGATTCGCCAGCGGCACGATGATCCCTTCCACGTGCTTGAATTCCTCCAACAGATTCAATTCGTGTACCTGCTCCATCTGCGGCTTCGCGAACGTCAGGAAGTCGGTGATGATTGTCGAAGCCCGGTCGAGCTCTTCGATCGCGAGCTTGTAATAATTGTCGCCGCTCTTCTCGATCTGATGGCGCGACTCGAGAATCTGCAGCAGCCCGCGCGTGACCTGAAGCGGGTTACGGACTTCGTGCGCCACGGAAGCCGCCAATTGGCTGATGATCTCCATCTTCTCCGAACGCTGCAGCTCGGAATTGAAAATTTCCAAGTCCCGCGAATAGGTAAGAATCAATTTATGCTGATGCGCGAACCGCCGTCCGAGCAGCACGATGAGCGATAAGACGAACGCCACGAGTCCCCATTTCCACCACGACAGATCGTACGTCAGGGAAGACGCGTAGAACTTCACGAGCTCCGCCGAACCGACGATCGCGAAGATTGCCAAGCCAATCGACAGGATGACCGAATCGATGTTTCGCTTCCACAACTGCCGGCCGAGAATAACCAGAATGAGGACAAAATCGGCCAGCATGAGGCAGCCGACCAGCGTGACCGAGACGAAGAAATAAAACGACTGCAATTCGTGGTGGAGCGCCCGGTTGACGATCAGCATGACAAGGCCGAATACGGAATAGCCGATCTGGAACCGGCGGAAATGCTTCACGATGCCGCGATACCCGCTTCCGAACAAAAATTCGAAAAACACGAGCAGTGCCGGCAAGAACGTGTACAGAGACAGGTCGAATAACCCTTGATACACGAAGCCGTACGAACCGTAGAATGTGTACAAGAACGGGGAATACCCGATTAACATGCCGCCGATCGGCAGAATGATGAAGCAGAGCGCGAGCCAAAGCTTCAGCTGTTTGCGGTCAAGAAACACCGAGCAGATCAGCATAACGAATGCCACGAAGATGAACGCGCTGCCAAGGATGATATCCAGCAGGTCGTACTTCGCGTACAAGCGCATCAGATCTTGATAATCCGAGATCTGGATGCCAGGCCCGAGTCCCAACCGATCCGTATCGCTCTCGAGATGGAGCAGAAGCTCGCGGCCGGAATCGTAGTTTTCGAGCGGAATCAGCACGCGGTTCAAGTCGAACCAATGCTTGCGCTCCGAATGATAGACCGCTTCGCCGTTCAGATAGACGGTGATGTTCTGCGCGTAAATCGAACGAAAAATCGCGCCTTGGTTATAGCCGATCTCCGGCAGCTTGATCCGAATCCAAGCGGACTCCACGCCTTCCGGCTTGGAGACGACCGGCGCGGCCGCCTGGATGTCCTGCCATCCCGACGCCCGCATCGCTTCATCTGGCGAGGCAAGCCGATCGCCGTCGGTCTCCCACCTCAGCTGCCAGGACGAAATCGCGGCGTCCCTCGCGTCCGGAGCCGCCTGCGCGGCCGGCGGCAGCACCGAAGCGATACAAGCGATGATGAAGACTAACCCTAAAACGACTTTCAGCTTCATTCCTTCCGACACCCCAAAACATGGATAATGTGCATTGCGCAAACTTAACTTCGACAAAATTTTCGTATCGCCTGCCTCGTTTCGACAAAACGCGAAAAATCATTCCATCATTCGCCTCGCTCGTTTTATCTTACCTCAAAAGCGGAAAAATGTGGCACAAAAAAAAGCCGCGAAATCGCGGCTTTCGTCCTTTCGGGCGCGAAATCGGCGACAAGCGCCGATGTTAGTCTTCGAGCTCGACGTTATGGTACACCTGCTGCACGTCCTCCGAGTCTTCCAGCAAGTCGATCAGACGCTCGAACTGCGCCTGCGCGTCTTCCGGCAGCGTGACGTACGTCTGCGGCAGCATCGTGAGCTCGGCGACGGTGAATTCCGTGATGCCGGCCTGCTTGAACGCGTCCTGCACCGCTTGGAATGCGCTCGGTTCCGCGTAGACGATGACCGCTTCATCCTCTTCCACGATGTCGCGCACGTCGACGTCCGCTTCCATCATGAGCTCGAGCACTTCGTCGACGGATTTGCCTTCCACGCCGATCACGGCCGTAGCGTTGAACATGTACGACACGGAGCCGCTGACGCCCATGTTGCCGCCGCATTTCGTGAACGCGGAGCGGACGACCGGCGCGGTGCGGTTCACGTTGTTCGTCAGCGCGTCGACGATGATCATCGAGCCGTTCGGCCCGAAGCCTTCGTAACGGAGCTCTTCGTAGCTCTCGTCGCCGCTGCCTTTTGCCTTCTCGATGGCGCGGTCGATGATCGCCTTCGGCACGTTATAGGTTTTCGCGCGTTCGAGCACGAATTTGAGCGCTTGGTTGGATTCCGGGTCCGGCTCGCCCTTCTTGGCGGCCACGTAGATTTCAATCCCGAATTTGGCGTACACCCGGCTGGTATTGGCGTCCTTCGAAGCTTTCTTTTCTTTAATATTATTCCATTTGCGACCCATCTTGGTTCATTCCCGCTTTCTTTGGATTTCGACTGCATGCCACAACATTACCTCATTTATTATTACATTTTCCGCGGTACTAGAACAAGCTTTTGCGGGAAAATTGAGCCCATCCGCCCCGGGACGGCCGTCCAAAACAAGCCAAAAACCGGTTCCTGGTCCGGAACCGGTCTGATCGCGCGCTCGCAAATGGAATCAATCATGGAATCAATCGCTTACTGGCCGGCCCTGCAGATCGCCGATGATTTCCCGCGCCGCCCGCTCGCCGCTCTCGACCGCGCCGTTCATGTACCCCTGGTATGCCACGGACGTGTGCTCGCCGGCGAAGTGGCAGTTCCCCCTCATCCCCTCGCACTCCTGCTCCACGCCGGCGAATGCCGTATGCTGTCCGACCTTCCGGTACGAATACGAGCCGAGGGAGTAAGGATTGCTCAGCCAGCAGTCGCGCGCCGCCCGGCCGTTCCACTTGGCCGTCAGCCCCGGCAGGACCGGCTCGATCTGCCGCAGGAACTGCGCCGCGCGTTCGTGCGGGGTCCCCGTGACCATGCCCTCTCCGATGCTGCCGCCCGTATAATCCACGAGCAGGCCGGACGTTCCGGGCTGCCCCCGAACGACGTCGAACGTGTTCTGGTAGCCGGTATCCGCGATCGTATCGCCGTTCGAGCCGAGGCTATGCCAGTGCCGGTCGCGGAACTGCAGGTGCAGCTTGCTGTTCGCCCCCATGCCGAGCTCCCGGACCGCCGCGGCCTTGAGCGGCCGGAAGCCGGCCCGGCTGAAGTCGACGGACGCGCGCAGCACGGCGAACGGCAGCGCGAGCACGACCTTGTCCGCTTCGACGTCGACCGTGCCGGCATGCCGCTGAAACGTCAGCCGGTAGCGGCCGTCGGCCTGCTCGGCCAGGGCGATGAGCCGCATGCCCCGGCGGATCTGCCGTTCGCCGAGCATGCCCGCCAGCCGGCGAACCAGCTGTTCGTTGCCGCCGCGGATCTGGTAACGCTCGTCGGAGAGGCCGAACATCCGGAAGTCGTCCTCCTCTTCCAGGATGCCGTGCAAATAAATGAAGTTGAGCGCGCTCTGCGTGCCGGCATCCGCGCCGTATTCGATCGTGCAGGCGATGTCCAGCAGCCGGCCGAATTTGGAAGCCGTGCCGCCGGGCACGTTGGCGCCGATCCAATCCGTGACGGACATCCGGTCCAATTCGAGCCCCCGCTGCGTATAACGGTTATAGAGCGTCGGGAAGCCCGCCGCCGTCAAATCGCGGTTGAGCGGCCCGATCACGGCTTTAAAGTCCTCCGCCGCCTCCGCGAACGAATACGGCTCGCCGTCGAAATAATAGAGCGGGGCCGTATCCGGCGGCTCGGCGTCCAGCAGGTCGATCAGGTCCAGCCCCAGCTCGCGCGCAAGCCGGCGGAGGGCTTGGTGGCCCGTATCGATGAGCATACCGCCGCGCTCGGCAATCTGCCCATCCTCGAACTCGCCGTAGCGGGTGCTGCAGCGGCCGGCCGCGGGCTTCGCGTTCGCCTCGTAGACCGTCGCGTCGAATCCGGCAGCCTGGAGCCGGTACGCGCAGGTCAAGCCGGCGAGCCCCGCGCCGACGATCGCGATTCTTGGCGCGTCCGGCGAGCCGGCGGCCGCGGGGACGCCGGGCTTCGTTTCCGGCCTCCGGGCATGCAGGGTCGGGTCTTTCCCGTTTCGAATGTCGCCGACCAGGCGTTCCAGCATCGTTTTGCGATGCTGCCGGCGTTCGCGGATCGCCTGTTCGACCGTCGTCTTCTTCTCGCGCGAATCGGCTGCGACGATATACAGTTCGCGCAGCAATCTGGCTAATGGTGTACGCGGCATCCTATCCTATCATCCTATCGAAACTCGGATTTGCTTGTCTGCAAGAGTTGTCTGCTCCAGCATATGCATCGCGCGCAGGCGCGGTTTTACGCAACCGTCTGTTTTTCATCGTTTTCAGCGCTTGGCTTGCAGAGGGCCGGCGTTTTCCGGCCGAACGGAACGCGTTTCCGGGGACGGCGCGCGGACGAATGAATCATTCCGCCGATTCGTGGTAAGATATACCTGGTCTGCCTGAAGGTCATTTTTCGTCATCTGGAGGTTAATTCGCATGTTGACTACCATTCTGATCGTGCTGCTCGTCGTCGTCCTCGTGCCTCCGCTCGTCTTCTTCGGGTACATGTACGCCTTGTCGAAGCAGCCGAAGCACTCCATCATCCGCGCCCATCCGTTCCTCGGCTGGATCCGTTACTTGCTCGAGAAGCTCGGACCGGAATTCCGGCAATACTGGTTCGATCACGATACGGAAGGCAAACCGTTCTCGCGCGCGGATTTCGTCGGCCTCGTCTACGCGGCGAAGTACCGGACGGACCTGATCTCGTTCGGCGGCCGCCGGGATTACGAGAAGCCGGGGTATTACTTATCCAACGCCATGTTCCCCAAGCTGACCAGCGAGCTCAGGGTCGATAACGCCATCGTGCGCCAAGGCCGCCGGTACGTCATTATGGACGAAGGCTTGTTCACGCGCAGAGAGAAGATCGTCGAGGAGCAGGTGAGACCGTGGCTGCTGCACGACGACGACGCCATCGTCGTCGGCGGCGATCGACGGGAACCGTGGCGGCTCAAGGGCATGTTCGGCGCATCGGCGACGTCGTTCGGCGCGGTCGGCGAGCGATATATTCACTCTACGGGAGCCGGGGCGCGTATGGCTGGCGGCTCGTGGATCAACACCGGCGAAGGCGGCGTCGCGGACGCCCATCTCGAGACGGGCGCGGACATCGTCGCCCAAATCGGGCCGGGTCTGTACGGCTACCGGGACGAGGAAGGCCATTTCTCGCTGGAGGCGTTCAAGTTCAAGGCGTCGCTCCCCCAGATCAAGGCGTTCGAGCTCAAGTTCCACCAAGGGGCCAAGATCCGCGGCGGCCATCTGGAAGGCGCCAAAGTCACCGAGCCCGTCGCGAAAGCCCGTCTCGTTCCTGTCGGCCGAACCGTCAACTCGCCGAACCGGTTCGAGTTTCTGACGAAGCCGGAGGAAGCGCTGCGGTTCATTCACTCGCTGCAGGAAGAAGGCGGCAAGCCGGTCGGCGTGAAGATCGTCGTCGGCGATCCGAAGCGGCTGGAGCCGTTCTTCCAGGCGATGATCGACCTGGGTGTGTACCCCGATTTCATCACGGTCGACGGGTCCGAGGGCGGCTCGGGCGCGACGTTCAAGGCGATGGCCGACGGCATGGGGCTGCCGCTCTATCCCGCCTTGCTCATTCTCGACGACACGGCCCGCAAATTCGGCATCCGCGGCAAATTCAAGCTGTTCGCGTCCGGGAAGCTCATCACGCCGGACAAAGTCGCGGTCGCGCTGGCGCTGGGCGCCGACGCCGTCAGTTCCGCGCGCGGCTTCATGATGGCGAACGGCTGCATCATGGCGATGCAGTGCCACACCGGCAAATGCCCGACGGGCATCACGACGACGGACGACAAGTACCAGGAAGCGCTGGTGCCGGAGGAGAAGCAGTGGCGCGTCATGAACTACATCCTGCAGATGCGCGAAGGGCTCTTCTCGCTCGCCGCGGCCTGCGGGCTGTACAGCCCGAGCGAGCTGCGGCGCGAGCACGTTGTGTTCACCAACGAAAGCGGCCAGACCGTACGGGTCGCCGACCTGTTCCCGTATCCCGACGCCGCATCGTAAGCGGCGAACGCCGAAAAGGGCTTTCGCCCGTCATGTCCCCGCAGCACAAAAAAGACCGCGCCCCGTGCGCGGTCTTTCGCGTATCCGATGATTAGTTGACCTCGACCGTCCAGCCGAACGGATCTTCCAGCTTGCCGTATTGAATGCCCGTCAAATCGTTGTAGATCTTCTCGGACAACTGGCCCGTCTTGCCGCCGTTAATGACCAGCTTCTCGCCGCGCCAGTTCAGCTCGCCGACCGGCGAAATGACGGCCGCGGTGCCGGTGCCGAACATTTCCTCCAGCTTGCCGTTCTTGCCCGCTTCGTAAATCTCCTCGATCGAGAGCACGCGCTCGACGACCGGGACGTTCCAATGCTTCAGCAGCTGAATGACGGAGTTGCGCGTAATGCCGTCCAAAATGCTGCCGTTCAGCGCCGGCGTATAGACGGTGCCGTCAATCTTGAAGAAGACGTTCATGCTGCCGACTTCTTCGATATATTTATGCTCCGCGCCGTCGAGCCACAGCACCTGCGTGTAGCCCTGGTCCTTGGCCGCGTCCTGCGCCTTGAGGCCGGCCGCGTAATTGCCCGCCGTCTTCGCTTCCCCGACGCCGCCGACCATGGCGCGCACGTAATGGGACTCGACGAAGATTTTAACCGGGTTGATGCCCTCGGGGTAATACGCGCCGACGGGCGACATGATGACGATGAATTGGTATTCGAGCGACGGCTGCACGCCGAGCTGCGGCTCCGTGGCGATGACGAACGGGCGGATGTACAGCGAATTGCCTTCGCCGTCCGGAATCCAGTCCTGATCGAGCTTCGCCAGCTCCTTGACCGCCTCGAGCGCCAGCTCCGTCGGAAACTGCGGCATGCTCATCCGGTCATTCGAGCGGTTCATCCGCTTCATGTTCGCGTCCGGGCGGAACAGCTTCACGCGTCCGTCTGCGGTTTTATAGGCTTTCAGCCCTTCGAAGACGGTTTGGCCGTAGTGGAACACTTTCGCCGCCGGATCCAGCGTAATCGGCTGGTATGGCACGATGCGGGAACGGTGCCACCCGAGCTCCGCCGTATAATTCATAATGAACATATGGTCGGTGAAATAAGTGCCGAAGCCGAGCTTATCCTGCGGAGGTTTCGGTTTCGGAGTTGTCGTGCGTTCGATTTGAATCGGTGTCGATGCGATCATGATGAATCCCTTCCCTCGTACATAATGAATGAACTAATTGCATTTTACTATGCCCGTGACTATATTAATAATATCTAAATTATCCATTTTCCATACCGAAAAGGTATCGTAAGGAGCGAACCTCCATGGACCTGAAGCAATTAAAATATTTCCTCGCGATTGCCGGGGAGAAGCAAATCACCCGCGCGGCCAAGCTGCTGCACATGGAGCAGCCGCCGCTCAGCCGCCAGCTGATGCTGCTCGAAGACGAACTCGGGGCCAAGCTGTTCGAGCGCGGCCGAAGGCAGCTGACCTTGACCGCGGCCGGCGAGCTGCTCCGTTCCAAGGCCGAGTCGCTGCTGGCGCAGCTCGACGAGACGATGCTGGAAGTCCGCGAGCTGGAGGAGGGCGTTCGGGGGACGCTCTCCATCGGGGCGGTCGTCTCGTGCGTCTCGATCCTGCCAAACCCAATCCGGCAGCTGCGCGCCGCCTATCCACAAATTACGTTCAAAATCACCGAAGGTGACCATTTCCTGCTAGGCGAAATGCTGGAAAAACGGGCAATCGAGCTCGTCGTGTCCCGCCTGCCGTTCGAGACGGGCATCCTGCCGTCGAAGCTGGCGACGCTGCCGCTGCCGTCCGATCCGTACGTCACGGTGTTTCCGAGCTCCTGGGTGCCGCAGCCGCGCGCGGGCGAGGAAGAACGGAGCATCGGCATGCGCGAGCTGGCGGACTACCCGCTGCTGACGCTGAAGACGGACAAGACCATCCGCATGCACGAGCAGGTGGTGAACGAATTCCGCCGTCACGGCCTCGAGCCGAACATCATCTGCGAATGCTCCAGCGTGACCGTCATCATGTCCTTGATCGCCTCCGGCATCGGCGCGACCGTCTTCCCGAAATCGATCCTCCGTTCGTTCCCGTACGGCGACGTCACGATGCTGCCGATCCGGGACGCCAATTTCCAATCGGATATCGGCATCCTCTGGCTCCAGGACCACCGCCTGTCGAAGCGGGCGCAGCATTTCATCGATTATTTTCAGTCGGGTGACGCTCAGACATTCCGCAGGAACGTATAGATTCGCTCCAGCGCGGCTTCGAGTTGGGCTTGCGAAGCGGCGTAGCAGCAGCGGATGAAGCCTTCGCCGCCGGATCCGAACACGTGGCCCGGGACCGCGACGACGCCGACGGCGTCCAGCAGCCGCGTCGCGAATTCGTCCGAGCTCAAGCCCGTGTGCGCGATCGACGGAAACGCGTAGAACGAACCGAGCGGTTCATGGCACGGGAGCCCGATCTCGCGCAGGCCCGAGACGAAGAACGCGCGGCGCTTGTTATAAGATGCCACCATGCGGTCTTTTTCTTCCAGACCGTCCATAAGCGAGGCATGCGCGGCGATCTGCCCCAGAATCGGCGCGCACGTCGCGGCGTACTGATGAATCTTAAGCATCGTCGCGATCAGCTCGACAGGCCCGCAAGCATACCCGACGCGCCAGCCCGTCATCGCGAACGCTTTCGAGAACCCGCTGATCAGCAGCGTCCTCTCCCGCATGCCGGGCAGCTCCGCGATGCTTTCGTGACGGCCGGCGTACGTCAGCTCCGCGTAGATTTCATCCGTAATGACGATCAGGTTGCGCTCCGCCGCCAGCTTCGCGATCGGCCGCCAATCGTCGAGCGTCATGACGCCGCCGGTCGGATTATTCGGGTAACTGACCAGGAGCACCTTCGAGCGCGGCGTCAGCTTCGCCCGCAGCGACTCGGCCGTCAGCTTGAACCCGTTCGCCTCCGTCGTCTCGACCGGCACCGTCACCCCGCCGAGCAGCGCCGCGAGCGGCGAATAGGCGATGTAGCACGGATCCGGAATCAGAATCTCGTCGCCCGGCGTCAGAAGCGACCGCAGCGCGAGATCGATCGCCTCGCTGCTCCCGTTCGTGACGAGTACCTCGTCCATGGGATCGTACCCTAACCGGAACGAAGCAGCCAGATAATCCGCAATCGCTTCGCGCAGCTCTGGCAGGCCGGCATTCGGCGTATACGTCGTCCGTCCCTTCTCGAGCGCCGCTGCGCAGGCGTCCCGGACGGGCTTCGGCGTTACGAAATCCGGCTCGCCGACGCCGAGCGAGATGATATCCTTGCGGCCCGCCGCGTAATCAAAATACCTCCGTATGCCTGATGGCCGCATATCGCGAGCCGCCGGCGACAAAAAATCCGTTAACGTTGTTCCGCCCATCCGTTTCTCCTCCTTCTTGGTCTTAAACCGCCCGAATACGCCAAAAAGCCCGTCCCCAAAAAAGGGACGGGCCATTACCCGTGTTACCACCCTAGTTCCGCCATCCGTCATGGACGGCAGCACTCCGTTACGTATCCGACAATACGCGTCCCGTTAACGCTGGACCTGCGGCATCGCTTACTTCTTGCGTTTCGGCTAGCTTCTCGGGGATGGCTTCGACCGGCATCCGAATGTTGGTTCGCACCTCTCCCAACTCTCTGCGAAACGGACGGCCCGGCGTACTCTTTCCCGTCAAGGAATTTCGGCTGTGTTGAATTAGTTGTCATTATAGCCAAGTGCTGCCGGCCGCGTCAATAGGCAAATGGCGGGGCTCCAGCAATGGCCTTCGTTTTATGCCATTAAATAACCCGGCCTGCCGCAAGTTCGTCCAACACCGCCCCGAGCTCGTTTAACACCGACAGCGTTTTGAACGGCACGGCCGAGCCGGGGCGATCCAAGCCCTTGGGATTGATCCAGATCCCATGGATGCCAAGCCGCTGCGGCGCGGCGATCTCCCATTCGTAATTGTCGCCGACCATCCACGCTTCTCCCGCGTCGACGCCAAGCAATTCGAGTGCATGCAGGTAGACGGCCTCTCCGGGTTTGCCCGTTCCGTATTCCTCCTCGATGAGAATGCAGTCGAAATAAGGCGCGAGTCCGAACCGCTCGATCTTGCTCCGCTGCGCCCGCGAGCTGCCGTTCGTGATGAGCGCGAGCTTGATGCTGCGCGCCCGCAGATCGAGCAGCGTCTCCACGGCGCCATCGTAAAGCGCGACGGCGGAGTCGCGCGCCTCGCCGTACGCGCGCGCGATGCGCCCGGCCAGCCCGTCGTCGGCAAGGCCGGCCTCCTCCAGAACGGCTGCGACGATCGTCGTCCGCGCGGCGTCGAGATCGAGCCGCCCGACCCGATGACGTTCGGCGTCGCTCCAGAACCACGCCGCCTGCCGCTTGATCCGCGCGATCAGCTCGAGCTGCCGCGCTTCCTCCATCGGAACATGAATGCCGCATACCTTGCGCCAGCAGCCGTCGATGTCGACGCCGTGATCGAAGGCGATAATCGTGTCGTCCAAATCCAGCAAAATCGCTTTCGGTATCATTTCATCCTACGCTCCCCGCTACTAGGAATTGCTCACCTTCACACTATACCAACGATTGGCCCGCGCTGGAATGTCGCCGCTATAATTAACTCCGTTAATTAATTGAGTCGATGTCGAATTCGCTTGCCACTGCGAGTCGCCTCGCCGCCAGCCCGAAGGCCCCTCCCCCGTAGTAAGCCAGTTCGTGAACGACCGCCGTCGCGCGCTCATGCCGCGCCTCCGGCGAACGTCGAAATGGCGCAACCAGCGCAAACATTGCGATCAATACCCTTCGCATACTCCTCATCCCCTCCAACATCCTTTGTGCGAATGCATCCTTGTACTGTTATAGCACGGGACACATTTGCGGATGTTGCGCTCTCATTCGGACGGCGGCCGAATATGAATTAATGGGATCAATTATATTGTTCGACGAACTCCGGCACAAACCGAATTCGCCAACGTGACATTTAATGTCATTAATAGATCGTTTCAGACGAGTTCCGCTCCTCACTAGCCCGCAAGCAAAAAAGCGCGCGGCCCTCCCTTATCGGGACGGAGCCGCGCGCCTGAACGCATTGCTTTGAATTATTGTACGACCGAGTTGAACGACATGATCCAGACGGAACCGCCGACGATGACGACGACGATGAACAAGCCGAGAATGAGCGCCATGACGTTGTACTTCGGCCCCTCGCCTTCGCGGATGTGCATGAAGAAGAAGAGCTGCACGATCAGCTGAATGACAGCCATCGTGATGATCGTGACGATGACGCCGGTTTTGTTCATGCTCGTTTCGAACACGATCAATAGCGGAATCACGGTCAGGACGATGGAGAGAATGAAGCCGATGACGTAAGCCTTGAGCGACCCGTGGTTCTCGTGATCGTCATGGTCATGGCCGTGCTCAGCCGCGCCTGCAGGATGCTGACTCATCTTACATCACCCCCATCAAGTACACGATCGTGAAGAGGAAGATCCACACCACGTCGAGAAAGTGCCAGTACAAGCTGATGACAGTAATCTTCCGGCGCGTGACCGGCGTGATGCCCTTCATCTTGAGCTGAATCATGAGTGCGATCATCCAGATCAGACCGACCGAGACGTGAAGTCCGTGCGTACCGACCAGAACGAAGAACGCCGTCAGGAACGCGCTGGTGGAGATCGTCGCGCCTTCGTGCACCATGTTGACGAACTCGTTGATCTCGAGGCCCACGAACGCGGCGCCGAGCAGGACGGTGACGATCAGCCAGCCAATGAGCTGGCCGACTTTCTTCTGGTTCATTGCCAGGACGGCGAGCCCGCTCGTGAAGCTGCTCGTGAGCAGGATGAACGTTTCCGCCACGAAGCCCGGGATTTCGAACAATTCCTTGCCGGTCGGTCCGCCGTCGGTATGCGCCTTAAGGACGACATACGTGGCGAACAACGTGCCGAACAGCAGGCAGTCGGTGACGAGGAAGATCCAGAAGCCGAGCACTTTCATCGACTCTTGGTCGTGGTGGCCATGGTCATGCGACTCGGCGCCGTGCGAATGGCCGTGTTGAATGGCATGCTGCATTTATACCGCCCTCCCAGCTGCTTTTTCGGTCTCGATGACTTCTTCGACCGGAACGTAATAATCGGTGTCGTACTGGAAGGAACGGGCCAGCAGCGTCGCGCCGACGCCGAGCATGCCCAGGATCGCCATCCACAGCCAGTCGAAGACGAAGCCAAAGCCCGCGACGAACCAGAACGCCGAGAAGATGAACGGAATGCCGGAGTTCTTCGGCATGTGGATCGACTCCAGCTTCGATGCCGGAACCGGCGGAGCCGGCGCGAAATTGCGGCGCTCCTTCTCTTCCCAATACGAATCTTGTTCGGCCGCGACCGGCACGACCGCGAAGTTGTACATCGGCGGCGGCGACGGAATCGACCATTCCAGCGTACGGCCGTTCCACGGATCGCCCGTGGTGTCGCGTTCGCCGTATTTGACGCTGTAGAGGATCTGCCACACCTGGAAGACGAAGCCGATGCCCATGAGGAAGGCGCCGATCGTCGACACGAGGTTGAGCGGTGCCCAGCCCATGTCCCAGCCGTACGTGTACACGCGGCGCGTCATGCCCATGAAGCCGAGCGCGTACTGCGGCATGAAGCAGACGTAGAAGCCGATGTTCCAGAGCCAGAACGCGTATTTGCCCAACCGGTCGTTCAGCTTGAAGCCGAACAGCTTCGGCCACCAGTAGTAAATGCCCGCGAGATAACCGAACACGACGCCCCCGATGAGCACCTGATGGAAGTGCGCGATCAGGAAGTAGCTGTTGTGATACTGGTAATCCGCCGGCGCCACCGCGAGCATGACGCCCGTCGCGCCGCCGACCACGAAGCACGGGATGAACGCGAGCGTCCACAGCATCGGCTGCTCCAGCCGGATCCGGCCGCGGAACATCGTGAACAGCCAGTTGAACACCTTGGCCCCGGTCGGTATGCCGATCGCCATGGTCGCGATGGCGAAGAAGACGTTGACGTCCGCCCCCGAGCCCATCGTGAAGAAGTGGTGAACCCAGGTGAAGAAGGACAAAATACTGATGCTCATGAGTGCGAAGACCATCGATTTATAGCCGAAAATCCGTTTGCGCGAGAACGTGGCGACGATTTCGGAGAAGATCCCGAACGCCGGCAGCACGACGATGTACACCTCGGGGTGACCCCACATCCAGATGAGGTTGACGTACATCATCGGGTTCCCGCCGCCGTCCATCGTGAACAGATGGCCGCCGAGGAACCGGTCGATGAACAGCAGCGCGAGCGTCACCGTCAGAATCGGGAACGCGAAGATGATGATGATGCTGCTGGAAAATACGGACCAGGTGAACATTGGCATTTTCATCAATTTCATGCCTGGCGCGCGCATCTTGAGAATCGTCACGATGAAGTTGATCCCCGTCGCGAGCGAGCCGATACCGGAGATCTGAATGCCCCAGATGTAGAAGTTCTGTCCGACGCCGGGACTGCCCGACATCTCCGACAGCGGCGGATAGCTGAGCCAGCCCGCGTCCGGCGAACCGCCGATGACGAAGCTGATGTTGAACAGCATCGCGCCGAAGAAGAACAGCCAGAAGCTGACGGCGTTCAGATACGGATACGCGACGTCGCGCGCCCCGATCTGCAGCGGCACGACCATGTTGAACAGCCCGAACATCATCGGCATCGCCATGAACAGAATCATAATCGTGCCGTGCGTGGTAAATACTGCGTTATAGTGGTCCGCCTGCAGGAATTGCAAGTTCGGCATCGCAAGCTGCGCCCGCATGAGCAGGGCGTCCACCCCGCCGCGGAACAGCATGAGCAGCGATGCGATGAGGTACATCATCCCGATTTTTTTGTGGTCGACGGTCGTCAGCCATTCCCGCCACAGCCAGCCCCACTTCTTGAAGTAGAAGAGAACGAACACGATGGCGATGGTGGTCAGCACGATCGAGACGTCCGCGCCGTAGATGAGCGGATCGCCCGTCACAAAAAATGAGGAGGCGAATGATTTTAGACTGGCGTACATAGTTGGTGCTCCTCCCTCATCCTACCGATGATTGTGATTCATTTCACTAGAATTCGAATTGCTCATATCCATGCCGCCCATATCGTCCATGTCTTGGGCGTCGTCGGAATCGGACTTCGCGCCGTCCGCGTCGGCTTTATCGCCTTTGTCCGCGTCCATGTCCATGCCCATATGATGGCCGCCGTTCTTAATCACGACGGAATCGAACAGGTCCGCCGGATACGAGGAGAACGCCTGCTCTTCGGATTGGCTCGGCTTGGCAAGCGCCTCGTAGCCTTCCTTCGTCAGCTCGTTGTTCGAGGCTTTCACGCCTTCAACCCATTTATTGAAGTCTTCCTGCGATTCGGCGATGACGTTGAAGCGCATATGCGCGAAGTCTTTGCCCGAGAAGTTCGCGCCCGTGCCGTAATACTCGCCCGGACGGTCGGCCTGCAGCCACAGCGACATCGCCATGCCCGGCATCGTATACTCTTGGCCGCCCAGTTGGGGAATCCAGAAGGAATTCATCGGCGCGTCGCTCGTCAGCACGAAATCGACTTGAACGCCTGCCGGGATATGCACGTAATTGACGGTCGCGATGTTTTGATCCGGATATTGGAACAGCCATTTCCAGTCGAGCGACGTGACCTGAATCTTGATCGGTTTCACGTCCGTGACCGGCGGCTTCTTCGCCAGCGCGTACGTATCGCGGGCCGTGTAGGCACCCAGGATTCCGATGATGACGATCGGAATGCCCCACCATAAAATCTCCAGCACCTTGCTGTCGTCCCAGTGCGGCATATACGGCGCCTTATTGCCCGGCTTGTCGCGATATCGCAGTACGATGAATACCGTAATCGCGAGCACGGGAATGACGACGATCGCGCACAGGATAGCCGACAGGATGATCAGCCGGTACTGCGTCTCGGCCACCGGTCCCTGCGGGTCGAACACGACGAACTTACCGTCGCAGCCGGACAAAAGCACGGTCGTTAGCAGTCCGGTTACCAGCAGCATCAAGCCGCGGAGTTTGGAACTTTTTTTCATCTTGCTACTCATCTCCTTACACATGCAGCGTGCTCTCATGGCCCTTTGACGCTAGCATAACAGATGAATATGCGATTGTTACCAGCGTTAACAAATCCGTCAATCTTCTGTTTCTTTTCCGACACTTTTCGTTCATCAGTCGTTCACGAATGGCGTAGTTAAGGGCTTTCATCGCTAATTATTAGGAAAATCCGGAAATGATCCCTGTATTTTCAACACCTAGGTTGTCACAAAATTTGGCACTTCCAAAGCTCCCCAAAAACGCAAAAAAGAGACAGCGACGAATCGCTGTCTCTTGAATGTAAGCGCTGTAGAATATGGTTAAACGCGTTCAGGCTGTTGACTTGCGGGCGCCGCCTGCTGCTCCTTCGCGAACTTAGGCTGCAGCGCGTGGAACAACGACCCGAGCAAGAGCACTTGTATGCCGCCGATTATAAAACCGAAGCCGATCATGAGGCCCAGATTCGTGTCTTTGAAATCATGAACGAAGCAAGCGCTCATGATGATGCCGATGAGCATCAATCCAAATCCGATGCGCGGCATCAGGGATGTCCAGTACTTGATTTTCTCCGCTTGCGACGGGACGATCACTTCGGTACCTGTTGTTTTTTGATTATCGTTCATTCTGCAACACTCCCGGTGACGTTTTATAGATTCAGTATATCACAATTTTGTCACGAAGCGTTCACTTTTTGTTCAATTATTAAAAAATATTTTTTCTTGGCATCGAGCAGATTCGCCGCTCCGACAGATGAGAACGCCGAAGCGCCCCGAGCAAAAAACGCCCGCCGGCTTTCGCTTCCTTCAGGAAACGAGCCGGCGGGCGTTTGCGTTTGCGTCTAGCGGTTGAGTCGAGCTATAGTCTTGCGTTTCCCGTCTATCGGGATACTCTCGGCCGTACAGGTCGAACCTCTCGGCCGCTGTTCACGCCTCGTTGGAATCAAGATGGGAATAATCCTTGAATTCCAGCAAGCCAGCCCGCTTCAATTCTTCCATATGAATCTCCGAGAGCTCCTCGAGAATCTCCTTGGCGGTGTCCGTCAACCGAATGAAAATGCTGCGGCGGTCGCTTGGATTCGGAAACCGTTGGACCAGCTTCAGCTCCTCGCAGCGCTGAATGAGCTCGATGCAGGAATTCGGCGTAATTTGCAGCCGTTCGGCCAACTCCTTGGGCGTGGCGTGCTCGCGGCCCGGGAAGCCCATGATCGAGAGCATCAGCTGGTGGTACTGCGGGGTCAGGCCCTTGCTGCGGGCCGCCTCTTCGCTGAAGCGGATGAATTTGCGGATCTGGTAGCGGAAATAAGCAAGCTGTTCGTAAATCGGTTTGGGCAGTCGTTCCTTCGCCATCGGTTTGGCCCCTTCCCTGAAGTCGTTGGTTGCGTACGATGCGGCTTCCTCGAGGCGTGCGCATCCTTCTTTCCTCTTATATATACGCGCAGACGCGCATCTCCTTGTCAGGATCTTCAGCGCACCCCAAATGCCTGTATGTCATATTAAATAACATAAACCATTCGATGACGATTGACAAGATCAAATGTGTTATATAAACTAACATTAAAATTCCAGTTTGTTCGTAGTCCGACATATTATATGTCTCGCGTACGGGCAGCTGATTCCGGCAAGGTGATGCAGCGTGACCACGAAACAGGTAAAAAGCGTTTGTCCTTATTGCGGCGTCGGCTGCGGCATCGTCATGGACGTCGCGGATGGCCGCGTCGTCAAAGTAGCCGGCGACAAGACGCATCCCGCGAATTTCGGCCGGCTGTGCACGAAGGGTGCCACGAGCGCCGCCGCGGTCGCCGAACCAGGCCGGATGGCGTCCGCGTACAGGCGCGGCGCGCGCGGGCTGGCCCCGTCGCCCGTCGGCATGCGGCAGGCGATCCGCGAAACGGCCGGCAAGCTCCGCGCGATTCTCGATGAACACGGCCCGGACGCGCTCAGCTTCTACGTATCGGGCCAAATGTCGCTCGAAGCGCAATATCTCGTGAACAAACTCGCCAAAGGCTATGTAAGGACAGTTAACATTGAATCCAATTCGCGGCTGTGCATGGCCAGCGCCGGCAGCGGCTACAAGCTTTCGCTTGGTGCCGACGGACCTCCCGGGTCGTACGAGGACCTCGACCGCACGGACCTGTTCTTCGTCATCGGCGCCAACATGGCCGACTGCCATCCGATCCTGTTCCTCCGCATGATGGACCGGGTCAAAGCCGGCGCGAAGCTGATCGTCGTCGATCCCCGCCGCACCGCGACCGCGGACAAAGCGTCGCTCTTCCTGCAGATCCGGCCCGGCACTGACCTCGCCCTGTTGAACGGCCTGCTGCATCTGCTGCACAAGGAAGGCGCCGTCGACGAAGCGTTCGTCGCGGCGTACACAACAGGCTGGGAAGACATGCCGGCCTTCCTGGACGCGTACGATCCGGCGAGCGTGGCACACACTACCGGCATTCCCGAGGCGGATATCCGCCAGGCGGCCGCCTGGATCGCCGAAGCACCGGAATGGATCAGCTGCTGGACGATGGGGCTGAACCAGAGCACGCACGGCACATGGCAGACGAATGCGGTCTGCAACCTCCATCTGGCGACCGGCGCGATCTGCCGTCCCGGCAGCGGCCCCTTCTCGTTGACGGGCCAGCCGAACGCGATGGGCGGCCGCGAGATGGGCTACATGGGACCGGGTCTGCCCGGCCAGCGATCGGTTCTCATCGAGGAAGACCGGCAGTTCGCCGAAGACCTGTGGCGGCTCCCGCGCGGCACGCTGCGGGCCGAAGCCGGCCCAGGCACCGTCGGGATGTTCGAGCGCATGGCGGCCGGCGACATCAAGGCGTGCTGGGTCATCTGCACGAACCCTGTCGCCTCCATCCCCAACCGCGGCACCGTCATCGCAGGCCTGACAGCCGCGGAGCTCGTCGTCGCGCAGGACGTGTTCCTGGAGACAGAGACCAACGCCTATGCGGACTACTTGCTTCCGGGCGCCCTATGGGCAGAGGCCGAAGGCGTCATGATCAATTCGGAGCGCAACCTGACGCTGATGCGCAAGGCGGTCGATCCGCCGGGCGACGCGATGCCGGATTGGATGATCATCGCACAGGTCGCTTGCGAGATGGGCTTCGCCGACGCGTTCACGTACGAATCGGCCGAGGATGTCTACCGCGAGCTGCAGCAGGCGTGGAACCCGAAGACCGGCTACGACCTGCGCGGCGCCGGCTACGACCGGCTGCGCGAGACGCCCGTGCAGTGGCCAGCCGCGTCGAACGACGGCCCGAGCCGCAATCCGATCCGATACTTGAACGACGATGCGGGCCTGCGCCTCGCCGTGCGCGAGGACGGCAGCGTGCCGCGGCTCGTCTTCCCGACGCCGTCCGGCAAAGCCGCGTTCTTCGCCCGCCCCTTCCTCCCGCCCGCGGAGATGCCGGATGCCGAGCGACGGTTCGTGCTGAATACGGGACGCGTGCAGCATCAATGGCATACGCTCACGAAGACCGGGAAAATCGCCGCGCTGAACAAGCTGAACCCCGGCCCGTTCGTCGAGATTCATCCCGAAGACGCGGCGGAGCTCGGTATCCGCGAGCGCGATCTCGTCGAGATCGCGTCCCGGCGCGGCAAGGCCGTCCTGCCGGCGGTCATAACGGACCGCGTGATGCCCGGCGGCTGCTTCGCGCCTTTCCATTGGAACGACCTGTTCGGCCCGAACCTCGCCGTGAACGAGGTGACGAGCGACGCATCAGATCCAATATCGCTTCAGCCCGAATTGAAATATTGCGCGGTCTCCTTGACGCGAGTGATACCGTCGACGCAAATGTGCACGCATGACGGGCGGGCCGAGGGCGATCCCGCGAACGCCCTCGCACCGGAACCCGCCGGCCTGCAGGCCGCAGCCGCAGCCGCGGCCGGAGCTGGCGCCGCTTTACTCAAGGAGGAGATCTTTATGGCCAAAGTGGATACGCTGGCAAGCATGCTCGGCATCGAATCGGGTGCTGCCATGACGCTCGACCAGCATGAGAAAATGTACGTGGCCGGCTTCATCGCCAGCCTGCGGACCGATGAAGCGGCGGCGGCCGCGGGCGTCCCCGTCCTCCCTCCGACCGCGCCGCTCGAGCCGTCCAAGCGGCTATGGCTGGACGGCATCCTGGCCGGCATGTTCTCCCGCGCGTATGTGCCGGGCGCCGGCTACGGAACGGGCAGCGCGGGCTCAGGGATCGGATTCGCCTCCGGCATAGCGGCTTCGCAGGCATCCGCCACGGCGGTGGCCGATACGGACGCCGCTCCCGCGGCCGTCCCGTCCTCGCCCCGCAAAGCCGGCGCATCGTCCGGCGCCCCTCCAGCCTCAGGAGTGCGTACCGGGGTCACGATCCTGTGGGCGTCGCAAACCGGCACGGCCGAAGCGGCCGCGATCGAATGCGCCAGACGGCTGCAGCAGGCAGGCAACGACGTGCGCCTCGTGAGCATGGACGCCTACGACATGGCCGAATTGCCGTCCGAACGGCTGATCGTGCTCGTCGCGAGCACGTTCGGCGCCGGCGATCCGCCGGATAACGGCGCGCGGTTCTGGCAGGCGCTTTCCGCCGGTACGGCTCCACGGCTTGAGTCGCTGCGCTACGCGGTGCTCGCCTTCGGCGATTCCAGCTACGATCAATTTTGCGGCTTCGGGCGCAGTCTCGACGAGCGGCTGGGACAGCTGGGCGCGAAGCGGATCGCGGACCGCGCGGACTGCGATGCCGGCGAAGAGGACGCGCCGGACGCGTGGTACCGGATGCTGGAGTCGGAGGCGAAGGCGCTCCGCGCGAATGCCCCGGACGCCGCGCCCGCCGGCCGGCACTACGACCGCAACCATCCGCTTCCGGCGAAGCTGCTGGCCGCGCGTCCGTTGAACGGCCCCGGCTCGGAGAAGGATACCCGCCACTACGTGTTCGACCTGAAGGACTCGGGCCTGCGCTATGAAGCCGGCGACGCCCTCGGCGTCTGGCCGACCAACGACCCGGAGACGGTCGCGGACATCCTCGGCGCGCTCCGGCTGCCGGCCGACGCTGAAGTCCGCGTCAAGGACGAACGCATGACGCTCGAAGCCGCCCTGCTCAAGCGGGCCGACATTACGAGGATTACGCCTGCGCTGCTAGAAATCGTCCGCGACCGCTCCGGCAGCGACCGGCTCGCCGCGCTGCTCCGGGACGACGCAAAGCAAGAGCTGAAAAAATGGCTGTGGGGCCGCCAGCCCGCCGATCTGCTGCGAGAATTCCCGATTCAAGCCGGGGCGGGCGAGCTGCTGGCGGCGCTGAAGCCGCTGCAGCCGCGCCTCTATTCCATCGCCTCGAGCGCCGCCGCGCATCCCGGCGAGGTGCATATTGCGGTCTCGACCGTCCGCTACGAACAGCACGGCAAGCTCCGCAAAGGCGTCTGCTCCGTCTTCCTCGCGGAACGGGCGGCCGATGCGGCGGAAGTGCCGATCTTCGTGCAGAAGGCGCCGCATTTCCGCCCGCCCGCCGATCCCGCCGCGCCGATGATCATGGTTGGCGCCGGCACCGGCATCGGCCCGTTCCGCGCGTTTCTGCAGGAGCGCCGGGCGGCTTCCGCCGAAGGCCGGAACTGGCTGTTCTTCGGCGAACAGCGCGAAGCCTGCGACTTCTACTTCAAGGAAGAGCTCGAAGCCATGCGGGACGCGGGCCTGCTTCACCGGCTGACGACCGCCTTCTCCCGCGATCAGAAGGAGAAGGTGTACGTGCAGCACCGGATGCTGGAGCACGGCGCGGAGCTCTGGTCTTGGCTGAAGGAAGGTGCGCACTTCTACGTCTGCGGCGACGCGGGCATGATGGCGAAGGAGGTCGAAGCCGCCCTGAAGCTGATTCTTCAGCGGCACGGCGGCATGAGCGAAACGGAAGCCGATGCCTGCCTCAAAGCGCTGGCGCGCGAGAAGCGGTACGCGCGCGACGTATATTGACCGTTATTGGCCGCGAACACGGCCGGAAGACCTGAAATCGCAAAAGAAGTCCATCCGGGTTCGTCCGAGGCCACTGAAGAACTTAGGTGTTTTGTAGTTTAAGATTTTGCAGTATAAAAAAATGGACCATCTACTCTTAAAATAAGGAGCAGATGGCCCATTTTTTCATTTTTATTAGACTGTCAATTTT
>NZ_JBHSHY010000058.1:0-27074 GCF_042653205.1 Paenibacillus sp. GCM10023250
CCCTCAAGATGAGATTTCCCAATTAGTAAGACCCCTTGAAGACGACGAGGTTGATAGGTTCGAGGTGGAAGCGTGGCAACGCGTGGAGCTGACGAATACTAATCGGTCGAGGGCTTATCCAATCTACTTCGCATCAGCTAAGCAAGACCTTCGCAAGGGTTCGTATCCAGTTTTCAGGGTGGCAAGCTCACCTTTACATATTCCCTGATAGCTCAGTTGGTAGAGCACTCGACTGTTAATCGAGTTGTCACAGGTTCGAGTCCTGTTCGGGGAGCCATTTCTCCTGGAGAAGTACCCAAGTGGCTCAAGGGGACCCTCTGCTAAGGGGTTAGACTGCGTAAGTGGTGCGAGGGTTCGAATCCCTCCTTCTCCGTTCGTTTCTTTAGGCCCGTTGGTCAAGTGGTTAAGACACCTCCCTTTCACGGAGGTAACAGGGGTTCGAGTCCCCTACGGGTCACCATCTTTCATGGAGGCTTAGCTCAGCTGGGAGAGCATCTGCCTTACAAGCAGAGGGTCGGGGGTTCGATCCCCTCAGCCTCCACCATGAAACATTTTACATTATCGCGGGGTGGAGCAGCTCGGTAGCTCGTCGGGCTCATAACCCGAAGGCCGCAGGTTCAAATCCTGCCCCCGCAACCAATTTTTATCGGCAAATCGCCGATGCCATTATTTTAGTGTGGAGCCGTGGTGTAGAGGCCTAACATGCCTGCCTGTCACGCAGGAGACCGCGGGTTCGAATCCCGTCGGCTCCGCCATTTTTTGAACAAGCTCATGCAAGCGAACGCCTGTCTGAGAGCAACGAAGCTTGTAAAGTACGAGCCATTAGCTCAGTTGGTAGAGCACCTGACTTTTAATCAGGGTGTCGTAGGTTCGAGTCCTACATGGCTCACCATTTTTGCTTCGCGAAAATGATTGGAACACGCGCGTATGGCGGAATTGGCAGACGCACCAGACTTAGGATCTGGCGGGAGACCGTGGGGGTTCAAGTCCCTCTACGCGCATTGCTTTTCTCAAGCGCAACACGTATTTTGCGGAAGTGGCTCAGCGGTAGAGCATCGCCTTGCCAAGGCGAGGGTCGCGGGTTCGATTCCCGTCTTCCGCTCCATATGTGCCCTTAGCTCAGCTGGATAGAGCATTTGACTACGAATCAAAAGGTCGGGAGTTCGAATCTCTCAGGGCACGCCATTTAAAAAACAGCATCAAGTAACGGGATGTAGCTCAGCTTGGTAGAGCACCTGGTTTGGGACCAGGGGGTCGCATGTTCGAATCGTGTCATCCCGACCATCCTTATCCATCAACTCCTTGCATACCGCAAGGAGCTTTTTGTTGTTTCTCGTTAATTGTCGTTTTCGGTATGAACTGGATGAACGAATGCCCGACGAAGCATGTGCGTGCATGCCTTGCTGCGTGAGAGGGCTACTATTCGGGATACGTGGCAGGTTGGGCGGCGCAGAGATGTTAGTTATTGTAGGTTGTGTTTCGAAGAAAAATAAATGAAAATGAAACCTAATCGAATACGTTCGCGAAGGGAAGGGTTTGCGTGGAGCTGCTGCAGCAAAGGATCAAACAAGAAGGTGTCGTGCTTGAAGGCGGCGTGTTAAAGGTGGATACGTTTCTCAATCATCAGGTGGACGCAGGGCTGATGTTCGACATCGGCCGCACGTTCGGGGAACTGTTTGCGGAGAGCGGCGTTACGAAGATCATGACGATCGAGTCTTCAGGTATCGCCCCGGCCGTCATGACGTCGCTGCAGCTGCGGGTGCCGATGGTGTTCGCGCGCAAACGCAAATCGCTGACGCTGCGGGAGGACTTGTACACGGAACGGATTTATTCGTATACGAAGCAAGAAGAGAGCGAAGTGACGGTATCGCGGAAGTTTCTAACCCCGACGGACCGCGTGCTCATCATCGACGATTTTCTCGCCAATGGGGAGGCGGCGCTTGGCATGGCCCGCATCGTTCTTCAAGCAGGTGCCGAAGTCGCCGGCATCGGCATCGTGATTGAAAAATCGTTTCAACCCGGCCGTGGCAAGTTGCTCGAGCGGGGCTTCCGCGTGGAGTCGCTCGCGCGTATTGCGTCGCTTGAGGGCGGCGAGGTAACGTTCGTTTAATTAACCTATGCGCTCGTCGAAGTAAATCGTACATGAAAGCAGTCTCTGCCAGGCGGCAGGGACTGCTTTCGTATACCAGGGCTTGCTGAAGAGCGATATGCAGACGTTACGCTGGATGAGAGACGGCTTGTTGCTCGTCGTTCGTTTCGGGTTTCTTCTGAGGCCGCGCGCTGCCGACAGTCAGGGCGACAAGCGTACCGGCCGCCATGACGACGAGCGATAAGATAAAGCCGTGGCTGATGGCGGCACCGATGCCGCTTCGCATGAAGACGAGGAGATCGGCCGGCATTTGGGCGGCGCCCCGAAGTACGGTTTCCGGATTGGCCCCGAATAATCGAGGATGCTTTTTTCGTGCGGTCATCGTGGGCGAAATGTTGATAGAGCGAAGGTGACGGCCATTAATAGGGGCGGCTATGCTCGAGAAGATTAAGCCCAGGTCATCTTCAGTTGGCGTACATAGCGCTGCAGCGCGTCGGAGAACGCCTCGGCGGGCGCGGGCAGGCAACGGAGCAGCTGCCGCAGCGCGGCTTCGGCTTCGTCGCGGTGCGGCGCCGCCCAGCGCCGGCCGGAGCGATGCCACAGGAGTCGCGAAGCGCTCCGCTCCAGCGTCTCGAGCAGCTCCTGATTGAAGCCGAGCGCGACGATGCGGCGCAGGGCGAACAGCTCGAACGCGCACATGCTTTCGGTCCGCATGTCCGAATCGAATTCCGCCAGCACGGCTTGCAAGCGTCCGCTTAGTTCGTCCGCCACCTCCCCGAGTGCCTCCGGATCCAGTCTGCGGACCTGCATAACGGTGAAGAGCACCGCCGCGGCCATCATCTCGAGCAGATCGCCGGTCCGCCGGGCCGACGCGCCCAACACCAGCACGCCATGCTTCGGGACGATGCGCACGAAGCCTTCCATTTCCAATTGCTGCAGCGCGGCGCGGACGGGCGTCCGGCTCATGTCCAGCTCGCCGCTCAGCTTGACCTCGGACGTGATCTCGCCGTTCGGCAGCGTGCCTGACGCAATACGCTCGTAGATGCTATGATAGGCTTGATCTCGAAGCGATCGCGGGCGCATGGGCGGCCCCTCCTTCGGAAACATATGCTGCTATGAAGTATAGCATAGTCAGGCCCGGCCAAGAGGCCGGATAACGGCAGACCGGCGGTGATTCCGGCCGGCGTGCGAGGGGGATGCGCATGGAGAAGCAAGGCGTCGTCACGCTGCGGGAACAAGCGTTTCAAACGATGAAGCGGCAGATCGTGAACGGCGAGTGGCCGGGCGGCACGTTTTTGTCGGAGACGTATCTGAGCGGGCTGCTCGGCATGAGCAAGACGCCGATCCGTTCCGCGCTCGATCGGCTGGACATGATGGGGCTCGTGAAGCTGGCTCCGAAGCAAGGGGCCTTCGTGCAGGAGCTGTCGCTGAAAAAGATTCTGGAGTTCTACGAGCTGCGGCTGTCGCTCGAGACATATGCCGCCCGGAAGCTGACGGGCCGGCTGGACGCGGCGTTCTTTCGCCGGCTGGATGACAATATCTCGCTGCAGGACGAGGCGATCCGGCTGGACGACGTGTCCCGCTACGTGGAGCTGGACCGCGAATTCCACGCAATGATCGTTGCCGGGCTCGACAACGAAGAGTACATGGAAGTGATGTCGCGGATCCAGGACAAGTTCCTGCTTGCCGTTCGGATGACGTTCACGCGGAACAAACGCCGGCTGCTCGGCAGCATCGACGAGCACCGGCAAATCCGGCAGGCGCTCGCCGGGCGGGACGCGGCGCTTGCGGAGCGGCTGATCGAGGCGCATATTGAGTATGTGAAGAAGATTATGTTTTGAGCGGGGAACGGGGGAAAGGGTGAGCGTCGGAGGGGGCCGAAGCCGGCGAATGCTGCATGTCCCGATTCGAAGAAGTAGGCGAATGCTGCATGTCCCGATTCGAGGAAGCAGGCGAATGCTGCATGTCCCGATTCGAAGAAGCAGGCGAATGCTGCATTCCCTGTCTTGCGACAGTGAACGCAAACCAATCGCCTTACGCAAACCAATCGCCTCATGTATACAAGTCATACATCTTGTGCGTTCCGGTGCCGCGTGCTACGTTGAAGCTGGCAGGTACACTACGCGCAAGGGGAGAGACGCTACGCATGAAGATCACCGGCATTCGTACGTTTATTTTGGGCAATCCGTGGAAGAATTGGCTGTTCGTGCTCGTAGACACCGACGAGGGCTTGACCGGGCTCGGCGAGGGGACGCTGAACGGCTTCACCAAGACGGTGGAAGCCGCCATTCATGAGCTGAAGCATCTCGTGATCGGGCGCGATCCGTTCGACGTCGAGACGATCAGCCTAAGGCTGTTCCGCGACGTCTACTCGGACGGCGGGCAAATTCAAGGCTCCGCGCTGGCCGCGATTGAAACCGCTTGCTGGGACATTATGGGCAAGGCGACCAATCAGCCGCTGTACAAACTTCTCGGCGGCCAATGCCACGACAAGCTGCGCGCGTATGCCAACGGCTGGTACCGCGGGCCGAACACGCCGGAGAATTTCCACGAGAAGGCCAAGCTTGCCGCGGCCAAAGGGTATACCGCGCTCAAGTTCGATCCGTTCGGCGCGGCGTGGCGCACGGTGACGCGGCAGGATTTCGCCGCGGCGCTCGAGAACATCGCCGCGGTGCGGGAGGCGGTCGGTCCCGATGTGGACATTCTCATCGAGGGCCATAACCGTTTCAGCGTGAGCACGGCGCTGCAGTTCGCGGACGCGATGCTGAAGTACGAGCCGACCTGGTTCGAGGCGCCGGTGCCGCCGCACCTCATCTCCTCCATGGTGGAGGTGGCGCGGCGCAGCCCCGTTCCCGTCGCCTGCGGCGAGGATTATTATTCCCGCGAGCAGTTCGCGGAGCTGCTGAAGCACGACGCGGTCCATATCATCCAGCTCGAGCCGCAGTTTCTCGGCATCGCCGCGTCCAAGCAGGTGTGCGGCATGGTGCACGCGCACAACGGCGTCACGGCGCCGCACAGCGCGCAGGGCCCGGTCTGCTCCGTCGTGTGCAGCCATCTGAACATGGCGACGCCGAATTTCTACCTGCACGAAATTTTCGACGAGTTCAACGAGCCGTGGGAGGAGCAGGTGCTGATGCCGCCGCTCAAGGTGCGGAACGGCTACCTGACCCCGCCGGAAGGGCCGGGCCTCGGCGTCGAGCTGAATCTTGCGGAGATCGACAAGCATCCGTACCAAGCGGGCAACTGGCTGCCGCTGTTCAAGCAAGGCTGGGAGAAGCGGGAGACCGTCCAAGGCGAGAGGAGCGACGAACGATGACGAAGGGGAAGGCGGATCAATTCGCGGCGGCTGCGGAGCTGCTGCTGGACGCGAAAGCGGTGCTGGCGGAAGGGCCGCACTGGAACGCGGAGCAAGGCAAGCTGTACTGGGTGGATATTCAAGGCTTCGCCTTCCACAGATTGGATATCCGGTCCGGCGCGGACGAATGGTTCGCGATCGGGAAGTCCGTCGGTGCCGTCGTCTGCGACGCGACTGACGGCGAGGTCGTATACCTGACCACCCGTGACGGCTTCGAGCGCTACGACTGCCGGACGGGCGAGCTGACGCCCGTCGCCGATCCGGAAGCCGACCGGCCGGCAAACCGGTTCAACGACGGCAAATGCGATGCCGCCGGCCGCTTCTGGGCCGGCTCTATGGAAGACGCCGAGGTGAACGTCGCCGGGTCGCTGTACGTGCTGGACAACGATCTCGCCTGCCGCAAGGCGCACGGCGATGTCGGCGTATCGAACGGCATCGCCTGGAACGCGGACGAGACGGAGATGTATTACATCGATTCCATGAAGGGCACCGTCACGGCGTTCGATTACGACGCGGCTGCCGGCACCATCGCGAATGCGAGGATCATCATCGATTTCGCGACGGAGGAAGGCGCGCCGGACGGCATGACCATCGACGCCGAGGGCATGCTCTGGATCGCTCATTGGGGCGGCTGGCAGGTGTCCCGGTGGAACCCGCGGACGGGCGAGAAGCTGGACGCCGTCTACGTGCCGGCGGCGAAGGCGTCGTCGTGCATCTTCGGCGGCGACGCGCTGGACGTCCTGTACATCACGACGGCGCGCATCGGCCTGCCGCCGGAACAGCTCGCGGAGCAGCCGCACGCCGGCGGTATTTTCACGTTCCGGCCCGGCGTGACGGGGACGCCGACGCACCCGTTTCGCCCCCGCCCTAAGTTTAGGTAAACTTTAGCTAAAACCCGACTCGGGCCGGCTATCAAACTATCGGAAATGGGGTATAGTAGAGGGAGAAGACAAGAGCGGAAGCGCCGGGAAAGCCGCGTCCGCCCGCGAGGAGTTGGGGTTCGATGAAAAGGCACGTCATGGGGAGCGCGCTGGCCGCGCTCGGGCTGCTGGCTTGCATGTCGACGGTATCGGCGGTGGATAACGAATACGCGCCCGTCAAGCAGACGCAGGACACGATCGCGGTCTTTATCCGCGGCATCGACGTCAAGGACGGCAAAGAGACGCTGCAGGTCGATCCGATCCAATGGTACGAAGGGAAGGCCGCGGACGAACAGTTCCTGAAGGCAGAACCGGATTCCGGCTTGGACGGCGCACCGGACGGCTACTACATCGTGAACGAGGACGAGACGCTTGAGACGGTCGAGGTGGACCCGCAGGCGACCGTGCTCATGCAAATTTACGACCGCACCGGCAGTTTGGTAGACGCAACGACCGAATGGAACCAGTCGATCCCGCTGGCCAAGTTCAACGCCATCTACCGCAACAACGGGGTGCTCGACGTGAGCGACTACCCGTATCATTTGACGATGAAGCGCGGCAAGGTCGTCAAGATCGTGCAGCAATTCATCCCTTGACCGATTTCACCGCATGCCCTTCTACATCCGTGGAAGGGTTTTTCGCCGTTCATGGCGTAAAAGAACAAGGACAGATCTCGCGCTTACTCGCGCTTAACGGAAAAGGAGCTGACCCGCGCATGTTCGATCCCACCGTATTCGATAACTTGAAGGTCGCCATCGAAAATTATGTGTACGATCTGGATAATCTGGACGGCCGCGTCGTCATCACCCATCGCGTGGACCGGCTGGAAATGGCCGTCATGGCCCGCGTGTTCGCGCTGCAGTTCACGCTCGCGCAGGGCAGCGGCATCACCGCCGAAATCCGGCTGGAGGCGTCGCTGAAGGAGCTGGCCGCCGAAATTCTCGACCAGCAGGGAGCCGTGCCGGGCTGCGCGCTCCGGCTGCGGTTCTTCATGCCCGTCGAAGACGTCGCCCGCACCTGCGCTTACGTAGAAGAGCGGCTGACGGACATCTGGCAGCCGGACATGCCGCCGACGCAGACGATCAGCTACTTGTACGGCGAAGCCGATCCCGGGTACCAGAACGAGGTCGAGGTGCATTTTAACCGGAAAATCAACGAGGAGCAGATGGAGGACCTGCCCGGCCTGATCGAGCATATGCTCAAATCGCTGGACGAGCTCGAAGCGCACGCCGCGAGCGGCGAGTAAGCGCGAACTCAAGGGCCGTGGACCCGCGCGTTAAACTTTTCCGCCTTCCGGCCGATATACCATACACGGATAACCCGCCGGATAGCCGGCGTATTGCGGGCGCCTCCCGTAGGCGGATGGTCGTGAATTTCACCCGCCGCGAAAATCGGGAACATTTTAGGATGTTGAATTTTCCAGCGCCTGCTATAATGGTAATCTACCTTTTCTATCACCGGAAGGAGAACCTATGCGAACGAAAATCATCGGTCTGGCACTCATCGTAGCGGTACTCGTGGGCGGGTTCAGCTGGCGCGCCGTCGATGTCGCGGCGACCAACAAGTTTCCCTATCAAGCGAAAGTGGGCACCGCCGTGCTGAATATTCGAAGCGAGCCCTCCCTGCAGGCTTCGGTCGTGGGGCAGCTGAGGTCCGGCGACGTCGTCACGGTCACGGAAGAGGACGACGACGGCTGGGTGCAGGTCAAGCGGAACAAGCTGAGCGGCTACGCGGCCGGCTATTTGTTAAACAAGACGTCCGGCGGCCAGGCGGCGAACGCGTCCCCGACCGGCGGCAAGGTCGGCACGAGCCCGGGGTCCGTAGCGGTCGTCACGGCGGACTCGCTGCGCATCCGGTCCGGCCCGGGGACCAGCTACAAGACGATCGGCTCGCTCAAGCAGGGCGATCAGGTGACCGTCACGGGCAGCCAGAGCGATTGGCTGAAAATCCGCACGCCCGGCCAAGTGAACGGCTGGGTCGCGAAGGATTATGTCGATAACGGAAAGGTTCAGACCCAGCATGCCTCGTCCGGCACGGGCATCCGGGGCAAGCTGATCGTCGTGGACGCGGGGCATGGCGGCAGCGATCCCGGCATGATCGGCACGACGTACGAGACGAAGGAGAAAACGCTGACGCTGAGCACAGCGGAGTATCTGCGGCAGGAGCTGCAGCGTCTCGGGGCGAAAGTGATCATGACACGCACGACGGACGTGAAGCCGGAGCTGTCGGAACGCGTGCAGGTGAGCGAGTCCAACCGCGCGGACGCGTTCGTCAGCATTCACTACAATTCGTCCGTGAAGCAGACGAGCGGCACGCTGACGTTCTTCTATTCCGATAAGAAGGACCGTCCGTTCGCGGCGGCGATCGAGTCGCGGCTGGACCGCTCCGGCATCGGCCTGCGCAGCAACGGGCTGTCGTTCGGCGACCTGTACGTGCTGCGGGAGAACGATACCGTAGCGGCGCTTGTGGAGCTCGGCTTCCTCTCGAACCGGAAGGACGAGTCGATCGTCCGCGGCGCTTCGTACCAGCGGAACGCCGCGGCGGCCATCGCCCGGGGCGTGGCGGATTATTTCAATTAAGACCGGCGGCGGAACCGCGAACGGCGATGCCGCGCGCGCTGCCCGCCGGAAGCCGGGGAGGCCTTCAGCATGATGCTGAAGGCCTCTTTGCGCTGTCGGCGCGAACCGGTTACAACTGTGCCGCCGGCCTTGTTTCCAAGCTGGCGCCGAGTTGTAACTCTTCTGTAACGACATGCCTTCCGGGGCGTCATATAATCGTCCGTGTAGCCGAATATAGCGTAGCCGAATAGAGCGGCAACGGTCATTCAGCCAGCAACATTTCCCCTGCCGGAAGGAGAATATTTTTCATGCCAAAACCATTCGGAAGCAGCCGGTACATGCCGGGGCTCGACGGGCTGCGGGCGATCGCGGTTATCGCGGTCATCGCGTATCATCTTAACCTCCCGCGGGTGCCGGGTGGTCTGCTCGGCGTCGGCATATTCTTCGTCCTATCCGGCTACCTCATTACGGACATCCTGCTGAAGCAGCACGCGAAGGCGGGGCGGCTCGATCTGCGCGATTTCTGGCTTCGCCGCGCGCGGCGGCTGCTGCCGGCGATGCTGATCATGCTCGCGCTCGTCTCGGGCTGGCTGCTGATCGCGGATCCCGCACGGCTTGCCGCCATGAAGGGCGAGGTCGCGTCGGCGCTGCTCTACTATAGCAATTGGCGGCTGATCTTTCACGACGTCTCGTATTTCGAAAGCTTCGGCCCGCCGTCGCCGCTCGGCCATCTCTGGTCGCTCGCGGTGGAAGAACAGTTTTACCTCGTCTGGCCGCTGGCGCTCGTCTTCCTGGTCGGCGCCCTGAAGACGCGGGGCCGGCTGCTGCTGGCGATTCTCGCCGGCGCGGCGGCGTCCGCGGGACTGATGGCGCTGCTCTACGTCCCGGGCCTCGATCCGAGCCGCGTCTATTATGGCACGGACACGCGGGCGTTCGGCCTCCTGATCGGCGCGGCGCTTGCGGTCGTCTGGCCGAGCTGGAAGCTGCGCGAATCGATCTCGCTTCGCCGCAAGCTGGCGGTTGACGCGCTCGGTGCCGCGGGGCTCGCCGCCGTGGCGCTGATGATCGCGACGGTCGGCGAATACGACGCGTTCCTGTACCAAGGCGGCATGGTCGTGTTCTCGCTCGCATCGGCGGCGGTCGTGGCCGCGATGGCGCATCCGGCCAGCGGACTCGCCCGCGCCGTCGGAAACAAGGCGCTGCTGTGGCTCGGCGCCCGGTCGTACGGTATTTATCTGTATCATTATCCCGTCATCGCGCTGAGCACGCCGGCGGCCCAGGTCGAGGAGTTCCATCCGCTCCGGGCGGCGCTGCAGGTGCTCGCGTCCGTCGCGCTCGCCGAGCTGTCGTGGCGCTGGGTGGAAGAACCGATCCGCCGCGGGGCAATCGGCCGGCTGTTCGAAGGGCTGCCGGCAGGCGGCCGCCAGCAGCTGGCCGGGCGTCGCCGGGGCTTGATGCTGACGTGCATCTGCGCCTTGGTCGTCGCCAGCGCCTCCTGCTCCAGCCAGGGGAATCATGTCCAAGGCGACAACGGCAAGCCGCCCGCCCAGACAGGCGAAACGGCTGATGCCGGCGCGCATGGCGGCAATGCCGGCGTCGTTCCGGCCGGCAGCCATGATGCCGACGGCCACGAGGCGGGGGCGCCGGCCGTTCAGCCGGGCACCGGCGGGGGCGCCGACAGCGGCGGCGGTTCGTCCGGCAGCGCGTCGAGCGGCGCGGGTATCGGCGGCGCAACTGCCGGCGGCGATGCCGGATCCGCCGGCACGGGCCAAGGTGCCGGCGGCTCGGCCGGCCACGCTGCCGGAGGCGGCTCCGGCAGCCCGGCCGCAGGCGGCGGTGCCGCCGGCCAGCCGGCCGACGCGGCGGCGCACGGCGGCACGAAGCCGCCCGCCGGCACGGACGGCAGCGGCGGCGGAGAAACGTCCCAGCCGCCGGCCCCTCCGATCGCCAGGGACGGCGTTACGGTCATCGGCGACTCCGTGATTTTGGACGCCCAGCCGTTCCTCGAGGAGCTCGTCCCGGGTATCGTCGTCGAGGGCAAGGTCGGGCGCCAGCTGTCGCAGGCGGACGACGTCGTGGCGGACCTCAAGCAGCGGAAGCGGCTCGGCAAGACGGTCGTCATCGAGCTGGGCACGAACGGCTCTTTCACGCAAAAGCAGCTGAACGCCCTCATGGACGCGATCGGCGACGGCCATACGATCTATTTCGTCAACACGCGCGTGCCCCGCAGCTGGCAGGACGCCGTCAACGGCATGCTCGCCGATACGGTGGCCGGGACGCCGAATGCGAAGCTGATCGACTGGTACGCGGCCAGCAAGAATCACGAGGAGTTGTTCGGCAAGGACGGCGTTCACCTGAAACGAAGCGGCGGGGAATTTTTCGCGAAACTGATCGCCGGATCGCTGGAATAAACGCAAGAGAGGCCCGGCCGGCCTCTCTTTTTGCTGCGCGGTTCATGCGGTATACTGAATCGGGACGAGCCCGCCGGACATAAAGGCGCGCCCGTCAGGAGAGACTACCGCGAATAGGAGTGGACTGGAATGAAATTGAACAACATCCATCATGTCGCTATCATTTGCTCGAATTATGAACGGTCGAAGCGGTTTTACACGGAGGTGCTCGGCATGGGCGTCGTGGCCGAGACGTACCGGGCGGAGCGAGATTCGTACAAGCTCGACCTGGCGGTCGGCGGCGAGTACCAGATCGAGCTGTTCTCGTTCCCGAACCCGCCGGAGCGGGTCGACCGGCCGGAAGCCCGCGGACTCCGCCATCTGGCGTTCGAGGTGGACGACATTCAGGCGGTCGCCGAGGAGCTGGAGGCGAAGGGGATCGCGGTCGAGCCGATCCGCATCGATCCGCTGACCGGCAAGCCGTTCACGTTCATCGCGGACCCGGACGGGCTGCCGCTCGAATTCGTGCAAAAATAGCGGGAGCATATTGGAAGAATTCCAGCATTTCGGGAATACTAACGGCGTGGACGAATATATGTGAACATTGTGTCAATATAACTAACGCAAAGAGGCAGAAGAAGGCATTCTTTTGAAGAAAACTAGTTTACAAACGCACAATTTCACATTATATTTGATACATACGCAAACAAATGCTAAAAGTCGTTTTTTACAAATGTTCAAAGCAGGGGCGTCAACACTTTTATTATTTAAGGAATGGGGCGGTACAGACATGAAGAAAACAGTAAGCTTGCTCGTACTTTGCATGTTAGTTCTGGCATTGGCGGCATGCGGCAACAAAGGCGGCAACAACGGTTCGGATGCGGGTTCGAACGCAGGTGCGAACGGCGGCGCGAACAACGGCGGCACGAAAGCAACGTTCAAGGCCGGCATGGTCACGGACTCCGGCACGATCGACGACAGGTCCTTCAACCAAGGCACGTGGGAAGGCCTGGAGCGCGCGAAACAAGAACTCGGCATCGAAGACAAATACCTGAAGCCGGCCGGCACGACCGAAGCCGACTACCTGAAGGAAATCGGCAACCTGTACGACGCGGGCTTCAAAATGATCGTCGTCCCGGGCTATAAATTCGAAACGGCGATCTTCGCCGCGCAAGACAAGTACAAGGACGCGAAATTCGTGCTGATCGACGGCACGCCGCATTCCTCGGAACCGAATGCTCAGCCCGTCGTCGGCGAGAACACGGTATCGATCTTCTTCGCGGAGCACGAATCCGGCTTTATCGCCGGCGTGGCGGCCGCGCTGCAACTGAAAGAAGGCGAAGCCGGCTTCATCGGCGGCATGGAAATCCCGCCGGTTCAGAAGTACAACTGGGGCTTCCAGCAAGGCGTGAAATACGCAAACGACAATCTCGGCACGAAGCTTAACATCAAGAAAGAAAACGTCGTGTACCAAGGCAGCTTCGACAACTCGGCGGCAGGCGGCCAGCTGGCGGCTCAAATGTACGACCGCGGCGTCAACGTCATCTTCACGGCGGCGGGCGGCGTAGGCGTAGGCGCGATCAACGAAGCGAAGACGCGCGTGAAAGCCGGCAAAACGGCTTGGATCATCGGCGTCGACGGCGACCAATACCAAGAAGGCGTGTACGAAGGCGACAAATCCGTCATCCTGACGTCCGCGATGAAAAAAGTATCCGAAGCATCCTTCGACATGGTCAAGGCGAACCAAGAAGGCTCGTTCCCTGGCGGCCAAACGCTGACCCTCGACATCAAGAACGACGGCGTGGGCATTCCGGAGAAGAACCCGAACCTCTCCGACGAGACGGTAACGAAGGTGAACGGCGTGATCACGAAGCTGAAGAGCGGCGAGATCAAAGTCGCGGCCGAGCAAGGCAGCCTGATCAAGTAAGCTATGCCATACGCAGGCCATATCCATGAAGAGACGGGTTCATCCGTCTCTTTTTGGTTGCTTGTTACGATCTTTATGCGAAAAAGGTGAGCGAACAATGGATTTTGTAGTGGAAATGCTCCATATACGCAAAGAATTCCCCGGCGTCGTCGCCAACGACGACATCACGCTGCAGCTCCGCAGAGGGGAGATTCACGCGCTCCTCGGCGAGAACGGTGCCGGCAAGTCGACGCTGATGAGCATTTTGTTCGGCATGTACCAGCCGGACAAGGGGGCGATCAAGATCAACGGCGAGCCCGTGAAAATCGCCAATCCCAACGTAGCGAACAATTTCGGCATCGGCATGGTCCATCAGCATTTCAAGCTGGTGAGCAACTTTACCGTCACCGAAAACATCATTCTCGGCAACGAGCTTACGCGCATGGGCACCCTCAACATCCAAGCCGCCGCGCGCAAGATCGAAGAGCTGTCCAAGCATTACGGGCTGAACGTGGATCCGCACGCGAAGATCGAAGACATCTCCGTCGGCATGCAGCAGCGCGTCGAAATCCTGAAGATGCTGTACCGCAACGCGGAAGTGCTGATATTGGACGAACCGTCCGCGGTGCTGACGCCGAAGGAGATCGAAGAACTCATCAAGATCATGCTTAATTTGGTCAAAGAGGGCAAATCGATCATCGTTATTACCCATAAGCTGAAGGAAATCAAGGCGGCCGCGGACCGCTGCACCGTCATCCGGCGAGGCAAGACGATCGGCACGGTGGACGTGAAGACGACGAGCGAAGCGCAAATGGCCGAAATGATGGTCGGGCGCGGCGTGTCGTTCAAGGTCGAGAAGACGGCCGCGAAGCCGGGCGACGTCATCCTGAAGCTGGACCGCCTCACCGTCAAGAACAACAAGAACGTCGCGGGCCTCAAGGACTTCTCGCTCGACGTGCGCGCCGGGGAAATCGTCGGCATCGCGGGCGTCGAGGGCAACGGGCAGACCGAGCTCGTCGAAGCGATCACGGGACTGCGCAAGGCGGAAAGCGGGGCGATCGTGCTGGAAGGCAAGGACATCGTCCGCGACACCACCCGCGAACGGATCGACAAGGGCATCGCCCATATCCCGGAAGACCGCCAGAAGCGCGGGCTCGTGCTGGACTATACCTTGGAGGACAACATGATTCTCGAAGTGTACAACAAGGAGCCGTTCTCGAAAGGCGGCATCCTGAAGCGTTCGGCCATCCGCAAGTACGCGAGCGACATTCTGAGCAGCTTTGACGTGCGCTCCGGCCGCGGGCCGCTGTCCGTCTCCCGTTCGCTGTCCGGCGGCAACCAGCAGAAGGCGATCATCGGGCGCGAGATCGAGCTGAACCCGTCGCTGCTCATCGCCGTGCAGCCGACGCGCGGCCTGGACGTCGGCTCCATCGAGTACATCCATAAGCGGCTGATCGAGCACCGCGACAAAGGCAAAGCCGTGCTGCTCATCTCGCTCGAGCTCGACGAGGTGCTGAATGTCTCCGACCGGATCGCCGTCGTGAATAACGGGGAGCTGATCGGCGTCGTGAACGCGGCGGAGACGAACGAACAAGAAATCGGCCTCATGATGGCCGGCGTCGGCAAAGGGGGAGCACAATGAGAAACGTCATCATATCCCTGTGCGCCGTGCTGTTCGGCCTGATCGGCGGCGCCATCCTGATGGCGGCGACGGGGCATGATCCGATTCAAGGCTATAAATACCTGTTCCAGGGCGGCCTGAAAAATCCGGAGCGCTTCGGCGATACGCTCGCGACGGGAACGCCGCTGATCTTCACGGGGCTGTCGGTCGCGTTCGCGTTCCGGACCGGCCTGTTCAACATCGGGGCCGCGGGCCAAATGCTGTTCGGCGGCTTCTGCGCAACGGTCATCGGCCTGAACGTCGATACGGCGCGGCCGCTGCTGCTCGCGATGATGATCCTGGCCGCGATTCTCGGCGGCGCGGTGTGGGCGTTCATCCCGGGCCTGCTGAAGGCGCGCTTCAATGTGCATGAGGTCGTCTCCACGATCATGATGAACTGGATCGCGTACTGGACGATCTATTACGCGGTGCCGGCGTACCTGAAGGCGGAATCCGTCGAGACGGAATCCCGCCTGCTGCCGGACAAGGCGACGCTCAAATCGGCGTTCCTATCCGACATGTTCGGCGGCTCGTACATTAATCTCGGCTTGTTCATCGCGGTGATCGCGGTCCTCCTCATCGCGTTCATCATCAACAAAACGACGCTCGGCTACGAGCTTAAGGCGGTCGGCTATAACCGCCATTCCGCGGAATATGCGGGCATCCCGGTCAACCGCAGCATCATCACGTCGATGCTCATCTCCGGCGCGCTCGCCGGTCTCGGCGGCCTGGCGCAGTACGCGGGCAACGGCACGAACATCCAGATCGGCGTGCTGCCGAGCCAAGGCTACGACGGCATCGCCGTCTCGCTGCTGGGCGCGAATTCGCCGCTCGGCGTCCTGATCTCCGCGCTGTTCTTCGGCCTGCTGTATTCCGGCCGCGGCTTCATGAACGCCATGACGGAAATTCCGCCGGAAATCGCGGATTCCATCATCGCGATCATCATTTACTTCGCCGCGACCAGCGTCCTGATGAACCGGCTCATCACGTGGCTGATCAACCGCCGGCGGACGGCGGCCGCCAAGGGCGGTCCGGTCAGCGGAAAGGAGAACGCATAGCCCATGTGGACGACAATCGAACAAATTTTCCCGTATGCGATCATGTTCACCATCCCGCTGCTCATCACCGCGCTCGGCGGCCTGTTCAGCGAACGGAGCGGCGTCGTCAATATCGGGCTTGAAGGGCTCATGGTCATCGGCTCCTTCATCGGCGCGCTGTCGATCAGCAAGCTTCAGGCGGCCTGGCCGAACCATACGGTCGCCGCGATCTGGGTCGGCCTGCTGCTGGCGCTCGCGGCCGGCGTGCTGTTCTCGCTGCTGCACGCGTTCGCGAGCGTACACCTGAGCGCCAACCAAGTCATCAGCGGTACGGCGATCAACATGATTGCGGGAGCGATCACGGTGTTCCTGTCCCGGAACATCACGGGCAGCGGCAACATTCGGCTGACGAGCGGCTTCCAGCCGTTCGACGTGCCGGGGCTGTCGCATATTCCGATCCTCGGGCCGCTGATCTTCTCCAAGACGTATTGGACGACCTGGGTCATTCTGCTCGTCGTGCTGTTGAGCGCGTTCGTGCTGAAGAAAACGCCGTTCGGCCTGCGCCTGCGCGCGTGCGGCGAATACCCGCAGGCGGCGGAAGCGGCCGGCGTCAACGTCTATCGGATGCGGTATATCGGGGTCATGATCTCCGGCGCGTTCGCCTCCCTCGGCGGCGCGATTCTCTTGGTGACGATCGCCGGCGAGTTCACGGGCTCGGTCGCGGGCCTCGGATTCTTGTCCTTGGCGGCGCTGATCTTCGGCCAATGGCGGCCGCTCGGCATCCTGGCGGCGACGCTGTTCTTCGGCTTCGCGAGCACGTTCGCGAACGTCTCGCAGGTCATCCCGGCGCTGCAGCATATTCCGCCGGTCATCTTGCAGCTATTCCCGTACGTCGTGACGTTGATCGCGCTCGTCATTTTCTCTAAGAGCTCGCAGGCGCCGAAAGCAGCAGGGGAGGTTTTCGATTCCGGCAAACGTTAAACGAACGCAAGCGATGGACAGGGGAGTGGAGAACCGATGTACGACGAACGCGCAGAGGATAAACGAAGTAAAATGCTTGACGCCGTTCGGATGTATTACCAGTTGGACTATAGTCAGCAGGAAATCGCCAAACAGCTCGGCGTGTCCAGACCGACGGTCAGCCGGTTCATCCAACAGGCCAAGGAAGAAGGCTACGTGGTTATCAACATCGTCGACCCGTTCGAGAACAACGACGTGCTCGCCGGCAAGATCGAACGCAAATTCGGGCTCAAGAAAGTCGTGATCGTCAACGTCCCGAATTATACGGACGAAGTCGTCAAGAAATATCTCGGCACGACGGGCGCGAAGTATCTGGACACTGTCATCAAGGACGGGGACATCGTAGCGGCGACGTGGGGAACGACGCTGTACGAGGTCGCGCTGAACCTGCAGGATAAGCACGTGAAGGACGTCAAGGTCGTGCAGCTGAACGGAGGCGTCAGCCATTCCGAGACGAGCACGTACGCGAACGAGATCATCAGCCTGTTCGGCAAGGCGTTCCATACCATCCCATACTTCATCCCTCTCCCGGCCATCGTCGACCATCCGATCGTCAAAAAGACGATCGAGACCGACCGGCATATTCGGAATATTTTGGAGCTTGGCAAAAAAGCGAATATTGCGATGGTGACGGTCGGCGCTCCGACGGAGGACTCGGTGCTGATCAAAGCGAACTACTTCAGCGAGCCGGAACTGAGACTGATCATGGAAACGGGCGCGGGGGACATCTGCTCCCGCTACATCAACATCAACGGCGCGATCTGCTCGCAGGAGCTCGATCAGCGCACGATCGGCATCGATTTGAACGACCTGAAGAAGAAGGAGCAGTCCATTCTGGTGGCAGGCGGCATCCGGAAAGTCGACGGCATCTACGGGGCGCTGCGCGGCAGATACGTGAACGTGCTCATTACCGACCAATTCACCGCCAAATATTTGATGGAGCGGGCATAAACCTACAAGAAAGAAGGAACGGATCATCATGAGTAACGAATTGGCAGGAGCGGCGCTCGCCGCCTACTTTGACCACACCCTCCTGAAGCCGGAAGCGACGTTCTCGGGTATCGTGAAGCTGTGCGCGGAGGCGAAGCAGAACGGGTTCGCGACCGTATGCGTTAACCCGTATTGGGTGCCGGAAGCGTCGGAGCAGCTGAAGGGGACCGGCGTGGGCGTGACGACGGTCATCGGCTTCCCGCTCGGCGCGTCCTCGACGTTCGCGAAAGTCGCGGAAGCGCGCGATGCGATCGCCTCGGGGGCGACGGAGATCGATATGGTGCTTAACGTCGGCGCGCTGAAATCCGGACGTTTCGCGGCGGTGGAGCAGGACGTACGGGCCTTGGCGGAAGCGTGCAAGGGCCGCGCGGTACTGAAGGCCATCCTGGAAGTGGGCCTGCTGACGGACGAGGAGAAAGTCACGGCCTGCGCGATCTGCAAGCGTGCGGGCGCGGACTACGTCAAGACGTCCACGGGCTTCGGCCCTGGCGGCGCGACGGTGAAGGACATCGCGCTCATGCGCGAGGCGGTCGGCCCGGAGATGGGCGTGAAGGCGTCCGGCGGAGTGCGCGACCTAGAGACGGTGCGCGCCTTGATCGCGGCGGGCGCGACGCGCATCGGCGCGAGCGCCAGCGTGGCGATCGTCGGCGGCGGCACGGGCGAAGGCTACTAAGCGCAAGACCATAGCCGTACAAATGGCGAGAGAGGTGCAGCGGCTGCACCTCTCTCGATCGTTTTTGTCCGGCTGTTCGATTAAGGATTCAAATAATGGCAAGCGAATAATGGCCAGATGATGGAGCTCGTGTCCCGCGATGACGCATGCGAGCGCGCGGGCGGACATCGTTGTGCCGCTGGCCGTGCCCGTGCGCGCCCAGGCTTTCGGAGAGATCATCCGCGTCAAGCTGGTCGTCGCGGCGCGAACCGCTTCGTAATCGGCGAGCAGCTGCGCGACGGGAAAGGCATCGAAGCCGGAACTCGCCATGTAGTCATCCTGATCGAAGCCGGCTAGCGGCGTCCGGTCGCCGCGCGCGATGCGCAGCATCCGGTAGCACATGACGCGTTCCGTGTCGGCGATATGGCCGAGCACCTCCTTCAAGCTCCATTTGTCCGGCGCGTAGCGGTAAAGCGCCTGTTCGTCCGTCAGCGCGGAGTACAGCGCGGCGACCTGCTTGCGGTTGTTTTCGAGCAGCGGGAGCACGTCGTCCGTGTCGATCAATCCGATATATGTGCCGAAGTGGGAGCCGAATTCGTCGGCGGCCGGGCGTTGAAGCATAATGTCGTCATCTCCTTCAATGGTTGAATGTTCGGCGCGATCGGGTGTAAGCTACAAGAACAAGCGTAACCCCCGAACCTAGCAAAAACAAGGAGTGTTTTCAAAAATGGCAGGAAGATCGAAAGAAGAATTAAGCGGCATTTCCCATCTGGGCAATCAAGGCACGCAATACCTGTTCACCTACAGCCCGGAGGTGCTGGAGACGTTCGACAACAAGCATGTCGGGCGGGACTACTTCGTCAAGTTCAATACGCCTGAATTCACGAGCCTCTGCCCCATCACCGGCCAGCCGGACTTCGCGTCGCTCTACATCTCGTACATCCCCGACGTGAAGATGGTGGAGAGCAAATCGCTCAAGCTGTACCTGTTCAGCTTCCGCAACCACGGCGATTTCCACGAGGATTGCATGAACATCATCATGAACGACCTCATCGCGCTGATGAACCCGCGCTACATCGAAGTATGGGGCAAATTCACCCCGCGCGGCGGCATCTCGATCGACCCGTATACGAACTGGGGCCGGCCGGGCACGAAATACGAGGAAATGGCGAACTACCGCCTGATGAACCATGACCTGTATCCGGAGAAAGTGGACAACCGTTAAAGCAGTTCCGCGCTCGCGCGGATATTCTTACCGACCGTAACCAAGACCCGGCGACTTTCATCCGATAAGCCGCTACTTGCCCCGAAAGAACTCTCTCCCGCGGGAGAGAACGATCTTGCGAAAGGACGTGGCTGCAGCAATGAAATTCTCATGGGAACGCAACCTCTTCGTGCTTTGGACCGGCGTATTTTTCTGCAGCATGGCTTACTCCATCTCGATCCCGTTCCTGCCGATCTTCCTGAACACGGATCTCGGCGTGGAGCATCATCTGGAGGCGTGGTCCGGCATCGCCTTCGGCATTACGTTTCTGGCGAGTGCGCTCATCTCGCCCTACTGGGGCTCGCTCGCCGACAAGTACGGGCGGAAGCCGATGCTGATCCGGTCGGGCTTCAGCCTGGCCGCTCTTTATTTGGCTACTTATTTCATCCATGATCCGTATCTATTCCTGGTCGTGCGCGTCTTCCAGGGACTGCTGGCCGGCTTCGTGCCGGCGTCCATCGCGCTCGTCGCGACCAACACGCCGGAGGAGAAGACGGGCTACGCGCTCGGCATCATGTCGACGGCGGGGGCGACCGGCAGCATTCTCGGGCCGCTCGTCGGCGGCGTGGTCAGCCATTACTTCGGCAACCGCGAGGCGTTCCTGTTCTCCAGCGCCATCGTGCTCGTCTCGGCGCTGATCGCCACCTTCTTCGCGAAGGAGCAGAACTTCAACCGGAAAGCGGCCCGTTCGCACGTGCGCGACGACCTGAAGCACGCGCTGGCGAACCGGACGTTCTCGCTGCTGCTCCTCATGGTGGCCGTCAGCACCTTCAGCATCATGATCCTGGAGCCGCTCATCACGGTCTACGTGCTGCGCATGGGCGTCTCCAAGGAGAGCGCCTCGTTAAGCTCGGGCATTATCTTCTCGGCGGTCGGCATCGCCACGGTCATCATGGCGCCGCGCTGGGGGAAGATCGGCCGGAGGGTCGGCTACGAGAAGGTGCTGTTCATCGGCCTGATCGGCAGCGGCATCGGCAACATCCTGCAGGTGCTCGTCACGAATTACATCGGCTTCGGCATCCTGCGCTTCGGCTACGGGCTGTTCTTCGCGGCCGTCAATCCGGCCATCAACGCGATGATCGTGCAGGCGACGGAGCCGGATTTCCGCGGCCGGGCGTTCAGCCTGAACCAATCGTCCGCCCAAATCGCGACGATGGCGGGCCCGATTCTCGGCGGCCTGCTCGGCGGCTGGATCCCGATCCGCTGGGTCTTCGTGATCAACGGCGCCGCGCTGCTGCTCTCGGCCGTGCTGTTCCGGCTGCGCAATCACGGCAAAGCCGCCGTCGCCGCGCGCCACGGGTGAGCGGAGGCGCGCATAGGAAGATCATTCGGAAACCGTAGGATATCGCGCAGTCGAACGTGTACCAGGATTTGCAGATTCCTCTCAGCAAGCTTTTTAGTTTGGAAACGTAATATAATCAAGCCGATTCCTGCTGGAGTCGGTTTTTTTGTGCTCCGAACGCCGGAATCGGCTGACAGGCTGTTGTCAGGGGAGACGTGCTATAGTGAATGCAGCACCAGACAAGAAGGATTACTAGGAGGAGATCGAGGATGTACGCAAGCGTAAACGCATTTATCGAGGAGTACCAGATGGAATCCCAATCCACCCAGAAGCTGCTGGACGCGCTCACGGACGAATCGCTCCAGCAGCCGGTTGCGCCCGGCCACCGGACGCTCGGTCACGTCGCATGGCATCTCGTGCACGACGACGCGGGCATGCTGCAAAGAACCGGCCTGCGCTTCAGCGCGCCGCCGGCGGACGCGGAGCCGCCGCAGTCGGCGGCGGCCATCGCGCAGGCGTACCGCGAGACGACGGCGTCGCTGCTCGAAGCGGTGGCAGCGTGGAGCGACGACAAGCTGCTGGAGGTGCACGACATGTTCGGGCAGCAATGGCCGAACGGGCTGACGCTCTACCTCTTCCTCAAGCACGAAGTTCATCATCGCGGCCAGTTGACGGTGCTGATGCGCCAGGCGGGCGTGCCCGTCGCGGGCGTATACGGTCCGTCCAAGACCGAGTGGGAAGCGATGGGCGTGCCGGCCCCGACCAAGTAAACGGGTATCATCCGCGAAAGCGCCACGCAACGCGAAAACCGAAAGACCGCAGCGTCCCCAAACGGGCGATTGCGGTCTTTCGGTTTTTTGCCGACCCGGCGAATCGGCCGGCTGGCTTGCGGCCGATTAGGCGGTTTGCGGCATTTGGCTGTTTTGCAACGCTTTCCACGCCGACTTCCATTTCCGGAGCCGCGATGTCAAGTTGCGGACGCGCTTCATGGCAAAATGTCCCTCCCAAGAAAAATTCATCTACCACAACCTTACCCCGCGCCTGTAAACGGACCGTTAGCGTCCCGTGACGATTTTCCTAAGAAACTGTAAAGATATCACTCGGCCGGTCGTGCCGACGTTCGCGTTCACGCATGGGCATCGCTCTTTTTTTCGGGAAGGACAGGTTAAGCGTCGCCCGCACGCTATCATGAATCGTTCCGCGCGAAAATAACATGTAATAAGCGGATGTAAGCATCGGGCGCTCTGCCTTGGCTTGGGGGGAAGGGAGCGTGGAGACATGGAGTTCGGGCTGTCGGAGGAGGAGCTGATGATCCGCGAGACGGCCGCTCGGTTCGCGGAGCAGGAAGCGGCGCGCCGCGCGGCGGCCGCGGACGAGGCGGAGCTGTTCGACAGGCGGTCGTTCGATGGCATGGCGGAGCTTGGGTTTGCGGCGCTGCCATGGCCGGAGGAGGCCGGCGGGGGGGGCGGCGGCTTCGCCGGCTTCGCGCTGGCGCTGCAGGAGCTGTCGCGGACGAGCGCTTCGCTCGGGGCGGCGCTGTGGGGCCACGTGTATTTGGCGGCCTGGCCCTTGCTGCGCTTCGGCGGAGCCGACGCGAAACGCCGCCATCTGGGGGCGCTCATGGCCGGGACCGCGCTCGGGGCGGGTATGCTGCCGGGCGCGACGAGCGCCGCGTCGCGGCTGCGCGCGGGCGCGACGGCGAGGCGCGAAGGCGATGCGTACGTGCTGGACGGCCAGCAGGGGTATATGCTCGGCGGCGCGGAGGCCGACCTGTTCGTCGTCTACGCGGAGACGGCGCCGGAGCGCGGGAACGGGACCGGCGGCGGGGATGGCAGCGCACGCGGAAACGGAGCGGGCACGCGCGGGCGGAAGCGATATACCGCCCTGCTGCTGGAGCGCGGCCTGCCCGGCTTGACCGTCCGGCCCGTGACGAGAAAGCTCGGCCTGCGCGCCGCGGGCATGGCGCATCTGACGTTCGAAGGCTGCCGGGTTCCGGCAGCCTATCGTCTTGGCCGCGAAGGACGGGGCCAAGACGTCGCCCGTGGCGCGGCGGTCGGCGCGCGCTGCGGCCTGGCGTCGGTGGCCGCGCGCCTCGCGAGCGGCGCGGACGACGCGGCGCTCGGCTACGCGAAGGCGCGCGCGCAGTTCGGCAAGCCGATCGCGAAGCACCAGGCGATCGCCTTCCTGCTCGCGGACCTGGAGACGGCCGCCGACGCGGCGCGGCTGCTCGCGCTGCAGGCCGCGTGGCGCGCGGACGCGGGCGCGCCCGATGCCGGCGCGTCGGCGCTCGCACTGCGCTATGCGGCGGACGCCGCGATGCACGCGGGCATACAGGCCGTGCAGGTATACGGCGGGTACGGCTATATGAAGGAATTCCCCGTCGAGCGGTACATGCGGGACGCGAAAGCGGTGCAGATGTTCACGGCGCTCGACCGGCTGCCGCGGACGCGGCGCGGAGCGGGAAAAGGAGGCGGACGCGGTGGCTGAAACGGTCATTATCGGAAGCGCGCGCACGCCGTTCGGCAAGTTCGGCGGCGCCTTGAAGGGGCATTCGGCGACGGAGCTCGGCGGTCTGGCGCTGCAGGGGGCGCTGCGGCGGAGCGGGATCTCCCCGCTGGCGGTCGAGGAGGTCGTCATGGGCATGGCGGTGCAGGCCGGCGCGGGGCAAAATCCGGCCCGCCAAGCCGCCCGGCACGCCGGTCTCGGCGTCGAGGTGCCCGCCGAGACGGTGAACAAGGTGTGCGGCTCCGGCATGCGCGCCATCACGCTCGCGGCGCAGATCATCGCCACGGGCGACGCGGAGATCGTCGCGGCCGGCGGCATGGAATGCATGAGCGGCGTCCCTTACGCGCTGCCGGACTATCGCTTCGGCCGTCGCATGGGCGACGGCGCCGCGGTCGATCTGCTGCTGCGCGACGGGCTCACCTGCGCCTTCGGCGGCCGGCATATGGGCGACTACGCCGAGAGCATCGCCGCCGAGTACGGCATCTCCCGCGCCGAGCAGGACGAGTGGGCGCTGCGCAGCCACGAGCGCGCGGTGCAGGGCATCCTGCAGGGCGTGTTTCAAGCGGAGATCGTTCCGGTGCCGCTCGCGGGCGGGACGCCCGCCAAGAGCCACGTGTTCGCGATCGACACGGACGAAGCGCCGCGCGGCGACACGAGTCTGGAGAAGCTCGCCGCGCTGCGGCCGGCGTTTTGCACCGACGGCACGGGCACGATCACGGCCGGCAACGCGCCGGGGCTGAACGACGGCGCTGCGGTCGTCATCGCCGCGTCCAAGGACCGCGCGCAGCGCGAAGGCCTCGCGCCGCTCGCCGCGGTCGTCGGCCACGCGACGGTCAGCGTGGAGCCGCGGCTGTACGCGATCGCCCCGGCGCTCGCCGTGCAGAAGCTGCTGCAGCGGCAGGGCTTGCAGCTGGCGGCCATTGACCGCCTCGAGGTGAACGAGGCGTTCGCGGCGGTCGTCCTCGCCTGCGGCCGGCTGCTCGGCTGGGACAGCGAGAAGGTGAACGCGCACGGCGGCGCCATCGCGCTCGGGCATCCGGTCGGGGCGAGCGGCGCGCGCATTGTGGCGGCGCTCGCGAACGGCCTTCGCCGGCGCGGCGGCGGGCTCGGCATCGCCGCGATCTGCAGCGGCGGCGGCCAAGGGGACGCGCTGCTGCTGCGGGTCGACGGCTAGCGGGGCGGGTGGCGCGCCGGACGGCGCGAAGCAGGGGGAGGGAGCTGGCAACATGGGCATCAATACGATATCCGTCGTCGGCGCGGGGCAGATGGGCGGCGGGATCGCGCAATCGGCGGCGCTCGCGGGCTGCCGCGTGCTGCTGCACGATACCGACGACGCGCGCGTGTCCGCGGCGATCGAACGGATCGGCCTGTCGCTGATGAACGGCTCAGCGAAGGGGCGGTATACGCCGGAAGCGGCCGCGACCGCGCTGGCGCGCATCGTGCCGTGCGGCGATCTAAGCGCGGCGATCGGCGCCGAGCTCGTCATCGAGGCGGCGACGGAGAACATGGCCGTGAAGAAACGGATCTTCGCCGCGCTGGATGCGATATGCGCGGAAGGGACGATTCTGGCGAGCAATACGTCGTCGCTGTCGGTGACGGCGCTGGCGTCGGCGACGGGCAGGCCTGATCGGGTCGTGGGCATGCACTTTATGAATCCGGTGCCGGTCATGAAGCTGGTGGAGCTCGTCCGCGGGCTGCGCACGAGCGACGAGACCTTCGGCGAAGCGGCCGCGCTGGCGAAGCGGATGGGCAAGACGCCGCTGGAGGTGCGGGATTACCCCGGCTTCGTGAGCAACCGGATCCTCATGCCGATGATCAACGAGGCCATCTACGCCGTGTACGAAGGGGTGGCGGCGGCCGAGACGGTCGACGGAATCATGAAGCTGGGCATGAACCATCCCATGGGCCCGCTGGCGCTGGCGGATCTGATCGGGCTCGACACGTGCCTCGCGATCATGGAGATATTGCACGAGGGCTTCGGGGATTCCAAATACCGGCCTTGCCCGCTGCTGCGGAACTACGTGCAGGCGGGCTGGCTCGGACGCAAGAGCGGCCGGGGCTTCTACGAATACGCCGGCGCGGAAGGGGGCTGATCCCCGGATGCGGTTCCGGTTCACGGAGGAAGAGGAGGCGCTGCGGGCCAAGGTGCGCGCGTTCGCCGAGGCCGAGGTCGCGCCGGCGGCCCGAGAGATGGAAGCGACCGATGCCTTCCCCCGGGCGCTCGTGGATGCGATGGCGCGGGAGGGGCTGCTCGGCCTGCCGGTGCCGGCCGCCTGGGGCGGCGGCGGATACGGCATGGTCGCGTATATGCTGGCGCTCGAGGAAATCTCGCGGGTCAGCGCGGCGGCCGGGGTCATTCTCGCGGTGCATACGTCGGTCGGGACGCTGCCGATCGTCTATCACGGCACGGAGGCGCAGAAGCGGCACTGCCTGCCGCGCCTGGCCTCGGGCGCGTGGCTCGGGGCGTTCGCGCTGACGGAGCCGCATGCCGGTTCGGATGCGTCGACGATCCGCGCGTCCGCCGTGCGCGACGGGGACGATTACGTGCTGACGGGGACGAAGGTGTTCATTACGAACGCCGGCGAGGGCGATCAATACGTGCTGTTCGCGGTCGTGCCGGGCGAGCCGGGGGTAGCGCCCTCCGGGACGAAGCCGAGCAGGGGCGGCGGCATCACGGCTTTCCTGATCGGCAAGGATACGCCCGGCTTGGCCGTCGGCCGCAAGGAGCGCAAGACGGGGCTGCGCGGCTCCAATACGTGCGAGCTGATCCTAGAGGAAGCGCGGGTGCCGGCGGCGCAGCGGCTCGGCGGCGAGGGCGAGGGCTTCCGCATCGCGAAGTCGGCCTTGAGCGGCGGCCGCATCGGCATCGGCGCGCAGGCGCTCGGCATCGCGCGGGCCGCGCTGGCGCTCGCGGAAGCCGAGCTGCCCCGGGCGCCGCGGAGCCTGCGGGGCGAAGCGGCGGCGGAGCTGGAGGGCTTGGCCGCGCACGTCGAAGCGGCGGCGCTGCTCGTCTACCGCGCGGCGGACCTGCTGCAGCGGGGCCGGCCATGCGTGAAGGAGTCGTCGATGGCGAAGCTGGCCGCGAGCGACGCCGCCGTGCGGGTCGCGTCGCGGGCGCTGCAGTGGTGCGGCCCGGACGCGCTGACGGAAGCGCATCCGGCGGAGCGGCTGTTCCGGGATGCGAAGGTGACGCAGATCTACGAGGGGACGAACGAGATCCACCGGATCGTCATTTCGGGCGAGCTGCTGAGGAGCTAGCCGGAGAAAAGGGAGGCGCAGGCGATATGGAGAACGGCGGCGGTTGGAAGGACGGCGGCACGGCAGCCGGAGCGGAGGCCGGCGCGGAGCGGGTCGCCCGGCGGGCGGGCAGCGGCGCCGGCGCGGGCGGAGCTCCCGGCGGCGGCGGGTACGGCGGCCATGCCGGAGGCGGCGGCAGCGCGGCTCCC
>NZ_JBHSHY010000059.1:0-26959 GCF_042653205.1 Paenibacillus sp. GCM10023250
CTCCATAAAAGTGATCGGCCGAAGCCAATCAGTTTCAGGATGGCTTGTTAGCTCATCGCTGACTTACTTGTTAAAACCTTTTGACAGGTCGCTCATTGTTCAGTTTTCAAGGAACAAATGTTTCTTGTTCATTCGCCCATGTCTCAGCGGCGACTTGATTAATATATCACAGATGCTTGGTTCATTGCAAGCATTTTTTTATTTAATAAAAAAACTGTGATACATTACCGTGCCTCAAAAGGGGCAAGGAGTAATATATCACAGCCAGTGTGCTCAGGTCAAGCCATTCCGGTACGAGATTACGCTTTTGTTCGGGTGATGACTTCTTCGATGTACAGCTGTCTCTCGATCGCCAGATTCACGATCGTGCCGTTAACCGATACCCAAGGACGCGTAGGATGGTTGCGATCCGAAAACACGATCTCTCCCATCCGATCGTCGCTCAGGCGCACGACCGTTCCGTTATGAAACTGAGTCGCCTTCTCGATGAAAATACGCACATAAGCCGGATCCAGCTTCCCGAACGAGTCTTGGTGCAGCTGCTCCAAGACAAGATATGGGGAAGCGGCCTTGCGATAAGACCGCCTCATCGTCATAGCATTGAAGATATCCGAGATCGCCGCGAATTTCGCGAAGGGATGAATCTTCTCGGAACCGATACCGAGCGGATAGCCACTGCCGTCGAAGCGCTCGTGATGCTGCAGCGCGGCTAATTTGACGCCTTCAGTTACGGCGGCGACGTTCTTGAGCAGCTGGTAACCCAGCACGGTATGCCGCTTCATTTCCTCCGTCTCGTCCGGCGTCAGCGTGGTCGGCTTGTTCAAGATCTCCTGGTCGATCCTCGCATTTCCAATATCGTGCAGCAATCCGGCCAAGGCCGACTGCATCCAATCCTTCTTGGGCAGGCCGTTCCACTGCGCCAACATGTAGCAGCATAAGGCGGACATGACGCTCTTATGATACAGATAATCTTCATCCGGTACGTTCTGGGGAGAGAACGTTAAGATCTTATACTCCTGGCTTTCTTGAAGCAGCAGTTCCACCTGATTGCGGATATCGAGAATCGGGAGCGATTGCCCGCTCATCATTTGGTTGAACACGCGCTTGAGCAGCGCGACCGTACGGTCGTACTGCATCATCATCGACGTTTTCGCGAGCGTTGCTGCAGGCTGCTCCTGAGGATTAACGCTATTCGCATCCGCCGCTTCTTTCTTCTCCAGCGGTCCGTCGACGACGACTTGAGGCACGAGAAAGGCTTGCAGAATCTCCAGCTCGCGCGGCGTTATGACCTTCCCTTTATGAAAAAGCACGCTGCCAAGCGGCGTCAGCACATCCTGCGTAATTTTGTCTCCCAGCTTGACTTGCGAAACCGATACCGTGCCCATAGGTCTCTCCCTCACCCTTGCTTGCCTCAACTTCGCCTTGCGGAATTACGATTCATCCGGCGTGACGTTATCGGCGTCGCCTTCCATCTCTTCTCCGCCCTCCGGTTCCTCGCTGCGCGCAACCCGAGTTACCGTGGCAACGGAATCCTCTTCGCGGATGTTGATCAACCGGACCCCTTGCGTATTCCGGCCCATGGTGGAGATATCCGCCATGCTCATGCGGATCAGCGTACCGGAGGACGTCATGATCATGAGATCTTCGTCGTTCTGCACGACGCGGAGGCTGACGATCAGGCCCTTCTTCTCCTGCACGTTGAGCGTCTTGATCCCCTTGCCGCCGCGGCTCTGGGAGCGGTATTCGGCCTCCGGCGTTCGCTTGCCGTAGCCATTCGCGGTAACGATCAGAATATCGCTGTCCGGCACGACGACATCCATGCCGATGACTTCATCCTCGCCATCGGAGCTGATCCCCTTCACGCCCGTCGCCGAACGTCCCATCGGACGCACGTCTTGTTCCGGGAAACGGATGGACATGCCTTGACTCGTGCCCAAGATGATTTCCTGCTTGCCGTCCGTCAGCTTGACGCCGATCAGATCGTCATCTTCGCGGAGGTTGATGGCGATCAATCCAACCTTGCGGATATTCGCGTAATCGTCGAGCGGCGTCTTCTTCACGATGCCGTTCTTGGTCGCGAAGAACAGGTAGCGGTCCGGTTCGAACGACTCGACCGGAATGACGGCATTGACCGTTTCCCCCTGCTCGATCTGGAGCAGGTTGATAATCGGCGTCCCCCGTGCCGTGCGGCTGAGATCCGGAATCTCGTAGGCCTTCAACCGGTACACTTTGCCCTTGTTCGTAAAGAAGAGCAGGAAGTGATGTGTATTCGAAACGAACAAATGCTCGACGAAGTCGGTATCCTTCGTATCCATGCCGATGACGCCTTTGCCGCCGCGCTTCTGGCTGCGGTAGGTCTTGACCGGCAGGCGCTTCACGTAGCCGGAGTGCGTGACCGAAATGACGACGTCCTCGCGCGGGATCAGGTCCTCGTCGAGAATCTCGTCTTCGCTCGTCATCAGCTCCGTGCGGCGCTCGTCGCCGAACTTCTCTTTCACTTCTTCCAGCTCGTCATGGATGATCTGGAGCACAAGCTGCTCGTCGGCCAGAATAGCTTTGTATTCCGCAATTTTGCGAAGCAGCTCCGCGTACTCAGCCTCGATCTTGTCGCGTTCCAACCCCGTCAGGCGCTGCAGGCGCATATCGAGAATCGCTTGCGCTTGGTCGAAGCTGAGGCCGAAGCGCGAAATCAAGCCGTCGCGCGCCTCTTCCGTTGTCTGCGAGGCGCGGATCAGCCGGATGACTTCGTCCAGGTTGTCCAGCGCGATGCGCAAGCCCTCCAGGATATGGGCGCGGGCCTCTGCCTTCTTCAAGTCGAATTCGGTACGGCGTCGGATGACTTCCACTTGGTGCTCGAGGTAGTAGTATAGGATCTCGCGCAAATTAAGCGTGCGCGGTTCGCCCTTCACGAGCGCCAGCATGTTGAAGCCGAAATTCATCTGCATCTGTGTATGCTTGAACAAGTTGTTCAACACGACCGTCGGCGTCACGTCGCGCCGGAGTTCGATGACGACCCGCATGCCGTTGCGGTCGGATTCGTCGCGAAGGTCGGTAATGCCTTCAATCTTCTTCTCGCGCACAAGCTCTGCGATCTTCTCCACGAGGCGCGCCTTAACGACTTGGTACGGCAGTTCGTGCACGATGATGCGCGCTTTGCCGCCGTTCTCCTCGATCGTCGCGCGGGCACGCATCGTAACCGACCCGCGGCCGGTCGTATAGGCCTGGCGCATGCCTTCCCGGCCCATCACGAAGCCGGCCGTCGGGAAGTCCGGACCTTTGATATATTCCATCAATTCGATCGGCGTGATATCCGGCTGGCGGATCATCGCCTGCACCCCGTTGATAACCTCCGTCAGGTTATGCGGCGGAATATTGGTCGCCATCCCGACGGCGATCCCGGTCAATCCGTTAACCAACAGGTTCGGGAAGCGCGCCGGCAGTACGGTCGGCTCATGCTCTTCGCCGTCGTAGTTTGGTGCGAAATCGATCGTTTCTTTGTTAATATCGCGCAGCATCTCCATGGCGATCTTGGATAGGCGCGCCTCTGTGTAACGCATCGCCGCCGCCATGTCGCCGTCGATGGAGCCGAAGTTGCCGTGACCGTCGACGAGCATATAACGGAGCGAAAAGTCCTGGGCCATCCGAACCATCGTCTCGTAAACCGCGGAATCGCCGTGCGGATGGTACTTGCCGATGACTTCGCCGACGATACGCGCGGATTTCTTATAAGGCTTGTCCGGCGACATGCCGAGCTCCGACATCGCGAACAGAATCCGGCGATGCACGGGCTTAAGGCCGTCCCGAACGTCCGGCAGTGCGCGGCTGACGATGATGCTCATTGCGTAATCCATAAAGGACTCGCGCATCTCGGTTCCGATATCGCGATCCCTTACTTGCAGATTGTTCTCTTCTGCCATCGTAAACCTCCTAGAGTTTGCATATGTTCAAGCTTCGCGACGGCCGAAAACGTGAATGACGGCACCGTTGACGAGCAGAAATGATCGGCAAATACCTGCTAGAATAACTATAGTTTCGGCTACTTCCGGCCATCCTTAAACGTTTGCAAACATGAAACTTGCCGTACGCGCATTCCGTTCCCAAAACTTCTTTCGTTCTAGGCGTATACACGCTCCAAACCAGATTATCCGCCATAAACTAACACGAATTGCGGTCGGTTTCTGTCGTATGACGGAAGAACCAAAAAAATAGGCATTATCTCTATTATACCATTGAATTTCAACCCTGTCTCCCTGAGGCACGGGATTCTCAAGCCCGATCTTAACCAAGGAAGGTGGAGCATCGTTGGCGATCCAACGCGTAAAAAGCAAATGGGCGAAGACGAAGGTACTGCTGCTCTCGGAGCCGCTGCGCGAGCGGATTCCGGTCACGAAACGTTGGAGCGCCGCGGCGCTCTCGGCCATGCTGGAGGAACACAGCATGGTGTACGTCAAGCCCGACCAAGGGACCTTCGGATTAGGCGTCGTCCGGGTCGAGAAGCTGCCCGACAACGTCTACGCTTATCAATCCGGCACCGTCCAGCAGCGGTTCGGCTCGTTCGAGGAGATGGCCGTGTCGCTCGCGTCCCGGATCGGAAGCCGTCCGTATCTCATCCAGCAGGGGATTCACCTGCTCACCCATAACGGACAGCGCTTCGACATCCGCGTCATGGTGCAGCATAATCCCCGTCGAATCTGGGAAACGACGGGCATCATCGGCCGTCTGGGCCACCCCGATAAAATCGTCACGAATTACCACAGCGGCGGTATTCCGATGGCCGTCGACAAGCTGATGGCCTCCCACCTGACGAAGGAGCAAGTCGACAGCTACAAAATGTGGCTCGCCGACATCGGCACCTCCATCGCCCGCCAGCTGCAGACCCGTTATCCGCGGCTGAAGGAAATCGGCATCGACATCGCGGTCGACGAGTCGTTCCGGCCCTGGATCCTCGAGGTCAATACGCTGCCGGATCCGTACATTTTCCGCAAACTGAACGACAAATCCATGTTCCGCCGCATTCGCCGGTACTGCCGCGCCTACCGCCGCCGCGTGAAATAAAAACAAGCCGCCCGATCGATCGGACGGCTTGCCGCGCTGCTTGCGCGAGGGAATCAGACGTCGAGATTCTTGACCGACTTCGCGAACTCTTGAATGAACTCGCGCCGCGGTTCGACGTTGTCCCCCATCAGCGTTTCGAAAATATTGTCGGCTTCGATCGCATCCTCGATCGTCACCTGCAGCATCGTGCGGCTCTCGGGGTCCATGGTCGTCTCCCACAGTTGGGCGGCGTTCATCTCGCCGAGACCTTTGTACCGCTGCACGTTCACTTTGGCGCCTTCGCCGAATTCGGCGATGATCGCGTCCCGCTCCTTCTCGGTCTGCGCGTAGCGAACGACCTTGTTACGCTCGATCTTGAAGAGCGGCGGCTGCGCGATGTAGACGAAGCCAGCCTCGATGATCTTGCGCATGTAGCGGAAGAAGAACGTCAGCAGCAGCGTGCGGATATGCGCGCCGTCGACGTCGGCGTCCGTCATGATGATGACTTTATGGTAACGCGCCTTGGAGAGGTCGAAGTCGTCCGCGATGCTCGTGCCGAGCGCCGTGATGATCGCCCGGATCTCCGTATTGGAGAGAATGCGGTCCAGACGGGCGCGCTCGACGTTCAGGATTTTGCCCCGGAGCGGCAGAATCGCCTGGAAATGGCGATCGCGGCCTTGCTTGGCCGAGCCGCCGGCGGAATCGCCTTCGACGATGTATATCTCGCTGATCGACGCGTCGCGGGACGAACAATCGGCGAGCTTGCCCGGCAGCGCGCTCACTTCGAGGGCGCTCTTGCGGCGCGTCAGCTCGCGCGCCTTGCGCGCGGCCTCGCGGGCCCGGGACGCCTGCAGCCCTTTCTCGACGATCTTCTTCGACACGGCCGGGTTCTCGTCCAGGAACTCCTGGAACTTCTCGGCGAAGAACGATTCCACGATGCCGCGCACCTCGCTGTTGCCGAGCTTAGTCTTCGTCTGGCCTTCGAACTGCGGCTCCGGAATCTTGACGGAAATGATGGCCGTCAATCCTTCGCGCACGTCGTCGCCCGACAGGTTGGAGTCGCTGTCTTTGATGGCGTTCATTTTGCGCGCGTATTCGTTGATGATCCGCGTGAGCGCGCTCTTGAAGCCGGATTCGTGCGCACCGCCCTCGTGCGTGTTGATGTTGTTGGCGAACGAATAAATGTTCTCGGTGTAGCTGTCGTTGTACTGCAGCGCAACTTCGACCTGAATGTTATCCTTCGCGCCTTCGACATAGATCGGCTCTTCGTGCAGCGCTTCGCGGCTGCGGTTCAAATACTTGACGAACTCGATGATGCCGCCGTCGTATTTGTACGTGTGAGATGCCCCGGTACGCTCGTCGGAGAGCATGATTTCGATGCCTTTATTCAAGAAAGCCAGCTCGCGGATCCGCGACTGGAGAATTTCGTATTCGTACACGAGCGTCTCGGTGAAAACCTCGCCGTCCGGCTTGAACGTCGTCGTCGTGCCGGTGGTATCCGTTTCACCGATCACTTGCAGCTCGTACTGCGGTATGCCGCGGCGATATTCCTGCCGGTGGATTTTGCCTTCCCGCTTGACCGTCACCTGAACCCATTCCGACAAGGCGTTCACGACCGAAATGCCGACGCCGTGCAGACCGCCGGATACCTTGTACCCTTCGCCGCCGAACTTGCCGCCGGCGTGGAGCACGGTCATGACGACCTCGAGCGTCGATTTCTTCAGCTTCGCGTTCTCCCCGACGGGAATCCCGCGGCCGTTGTCGATAACGGTTATGCTGTTATCTTCGTGAATCACGACTTCGATGCGCGTGCAGAAACCCGCCAGCGCTTCGTCAATACTATTGTCAACGACTTCCCATACGAGATGGTGAAGACCTTTGCCGCTTGTGGAACCGATATACATCCCCGGGCGTTTCCGAACGGCTTCGAGCCCTTCAAGGACTTGAATCTGGCTTTCATCGTACGTGTGTTGATTCGACGACATGCTAGGTTTCACTGCTCCTCTCGACTACCCTGGTCGCGAACTGCGTTCGCTGCTCGGGCCTGCAACCTACTGGCCACTTTGCATTGTGACTGCCTGACAACCCTCTAACTAGTCGCAAAATGGTGCGATCGTTTCTTCAGCGTTGAGGATGAGATCGGCGAATAGTAAATCTTATGTTCCGTAACGACGATGGATTTGGCTTCTTCCTCGCCTATGATTTCGACGTCCTTCCGCTTGCGGGCCTGCGCGACGAATTGCTTGGACAGCTTGGAGGACTGCTCGATCGAGATATCGAAAATCGCCACGAGCTCCGCGGCTCGAATGATTTTTTCCCCGCCTAAATGAATGTACATGCTCCCGCCCTCCGCTTCGTTCGTCTGGTGACAATTACGGCGCCACACGCCCGTCCTGAACGTGATAGATCCGGGTATCGTGCAGCTTGCCGATGTCTACGCTCTCGAGGCCCGTCGTCGTAATGAACGTCTGGACTTTGGTTTGAAATGTTTCGATCAACTGTGTCTGCCGGTGCTGGTCGAGTTCGGACAGCACGTCGTCGAGCAGCAGCAGGGGATATTCGCCGATTTCTTCGTGAATCAACTCGATTTCGGCTAATTTCAGCGAAAGCGCGGTCGTCCGCTGCTGTCCCTGGGAGCCGTACACCGACGCTTCCTTGCCGTTGATAAAGAAGGCGATGTCATCACGATGAGGACCAACGAGCGTCATCCCGCGACGAAGCTCCTGATCCTTGACTTGTGTTAACTTTATCATAAATTGCTCAAATAATATAGATTCTTCTTCCGTGGCGTCGCTTTCGAAGGAGGGCCGGTACGTGATCGTCAGCTCTTCGGAACCGGCGGTGATGCCGGCATGGATCGTCTGCGCCCACTTTTGAAGCTTCTCTATGAAGTTTTGCCTTTTTTTCACAATTTTAACACCGTATTCGGCAAGCTGCATGTTCCACACGTCCATCATGGCCGCGTTGGCGCTGCCGGGCTGGGTGGATTTGAGGTAGTTGTTGCGCTGCTGCAGAACCTTATGGTACTGGCCCAGCGCATGCAAATAACCGGGCTGAACCTGGCCGATCTCCATGTCGAGAAACCGGCGGCGCACGCCCGGCGTCCCCTTCACGATCTCGAGATCCTCCGGCGCGAACATCACGACGTTGAGCGAACCGACGAAATCGCTCAGCTTGCGCTGCTCCAGCCCGTTGATCCTGGCTTTCTTCCCCTGCTGGGACAACGCAAGATCAAGCGTTACGGTGCCGTAACGCTTCTCGACCTCTCCCCGTATGCGCGCCTCACCGGCCTGCCAGCCGATCAGCTCCTTATCCTTGCTCGTGCGGTGGGACTTGGTCAGCGCGAGCACGAGGATCGCTTCCAGCAAATTCGTCTTGCCCTGCGCATTGCGCCCGACGAACAAATTAACCTGGCCGTCGGTCGCCAGCTGAATGTCCTCGTAATTGCGGTACTGCTGCAGGTGGATGGATTTTAATCGCAATGTAAAGCCTCCCGGTCATCGCCGGCGCCGGCAGCGGACTGCCGCATTACCGTCTCACGATCGTAAACGCGCCGTATCCCTTGATCTCGATCTTATCGCCGGCATACAGCTTTCGGCCGCGCCGGTTGTCCGGCTCCCCGTTGATGACGACCTCGTGCTCCTGCAAAAAGAACTTCGCCGCCCCGCCCGTGTCGATGCACTCCGACAGCTTCAAAAACTGGCCGAGCGCGATGTATTCCGTCGAAATGCCAATCTCTTTCATCATCGTTCCTCCTTGATCAGCCCGTCGTCCGGTACGGCAGGATGAGATGCAGGCTGTGCGGATGATCCGTCGGCTTGATGATGATCGGGCTCATCGCGCCATTAAAACCGATGAATAAATATTCGCTGTCGACGACTTTCAGCGAATCGAGCATGTATTTGGAGTTGAAGGCGACGCGCAGGGGCTCGCCGGTCATTTCCTTCGCTTCGAGCTGCTCCGTGACGCGGCCGAGCTCCGTGGAGCTCGACGAAATTTCGATCGTGCCGTCCTCTTGGGTGACGAGGCGGACGATGTTCGTCTTCTCTTCCCGCGACATCAGGTATGCCCGGTCGATCGCGTCGGTCAATTTTTTTGTCGGCAGGACGAGTTCTGTTTTGAAAGTCTGCGGAATAATTTTAGAAGTGTCCGGGTACGTGCCATCCAGGATCCGGGAATAGAACAGAACGTGGCCGACTTTGAACAGCACTTGATTGTCCGCAACGACGATATCCACATGTGTATGATCGTCCGGCACGAGCTTGGACAGCTCGTTTAGCGTCTTGCCGGAGATGACGACGTTGGAGAAGCGATAGCCTTCCGGCGCTTCGACGGATGCGGTCCGGCTGGCCAGGCGGTGGCGGTCCGTAGCGACGAACTTCAGCTGGCCTTCCGCCAAATTCCAGAGCGTGCCTGTCAAGATCGGCGTCTGCTCGCTGGTCGACGCGGCGAATACGGTCTGGCGAATCATCGATTTCAGCAGATCGCCCGGCACCGCGAGCGTCTCGCTTTGCTCGATCGTCGGCAAAATCGGGAATTCCTCCGGATCCAAGCCGACCATCTGGATATCCGTCGAGCCGGAGCGGATCATCGTTTGAAATTGTTCTTTGACTTCGAGTTCGAGTTCCTCCGACGGCAGTTTTTTGACGATTTCGACGAAAAACTTCGCTGGCAGGACGACGCTTCCGGGCTTTTCGACTTTGGCGATCACGAACTCGCCGTTTTCGACGGGAATGAAGCTTTGGATGGAAATGTCGGTATCGCTGGCGGTCAAGGTAACGCCTTGGTGATTCACGTCGATTTTGATGCCGCCGAGAATCGGGATGGCAGGACGCGACGATGAAGCTTTCGATACTTGTTGAATGGCGTCGTTCAATTGATCTTTGCGGATCGTCAATTTCATAAATAAGTCACTCCTAAGGGCAAGGGATTCGCGGCAGCGGAATACGCGGCGTTTCACCTTTATTTGATGATGTTCTTTTAAAAAAAGTAGTAGAAGTCGTAGTAGGGGCGCTGAATATGTGGATAAGTGGCGACAACACGGACAAAGCAAGCCTATCCACATGTGTACAGCGTGTGCATAGGCTTGCCGGTTAAATGTTGAAGACGTGCATAACTGTGAAGCCTGTTATGTCCATTGCTTCCGATATCGAATTCAGGTATGGTTTTTGATTTTCTCCGTCAGCGTTTGAATGATTTTGAACAGTTCCGAATCGGCCTTTAACTGTTGCGTGATCTTCTCATGGGCATGGATGACGGTCGTATGGTCTCGTCCGCCGAACGCCTCGCCGATTTTCGGAAGCGAATAATCGGTTAGCTCGCGGGAGAGGTACATGGCGATTTGCCTCGGAAACGCGACGGCCTTCGTGCGTTTGCGCGCCTTGAACTCCTCCAGCTTGAGCCCGTACAGCTCGCCGACCTTCTGCTGAATGTCCTGCATCGTGATCATCTTCGGCCTGCTGGTCGGAATGATGTCCTTGAGCGCTTCCGCCGCCAGGTGCGACGAGATGTCCTCGTTAATCAGGGACGAGTACGCCACGACGCGGATGAGCGCGCCCTCCAGCTCGCGAATGTTCGTGTCGATTTGGCTCGCGATGTACACCATCGCTTCGTTCGGGATGTCGAGATTCTCCGCTTTCGCCTTCTTGCGCAAAATCGCGATCCGTGTCTCCAAATCCGGCGGCTGGATGTCCGTGATGAGTCCCCATTCGAACCGGGAACGCAGCCGTTCCTCGAGCGTCGGAATTTCCTTCGGCGGACGGTCGCTGGAGATGACGATTTGCTTCCGTTCCTCGTGCAGCGCGTTGAAGGTATGGAAGAATTCCTCCTGCGTCTGCTCTTTCCCCGCCAAAAACTGAATATCGTCGATCAGCAGCACGTCGATATTCCGGTATTTGTTGCGGAAGCTCTCGCCCTTGTTGTCCCGGATCGCGTTGATGAATTCGTTGGTGAATTTCTCCGAAGACAGGTAAAGCACCCGGGTATTGGGATTATGCTCTAAAATATAATGCCCGATCGCGTGCATGAGATGCGTCTTGCCCAGGCCGACGCCGCCGTACAGGAAAAGCGGGTTGTACGCTTTGGCCGGCGCTTCGGCGACGGCGAGCGACGCCGCGTGGGCAAACCGGTTGTTGGCGCCGATGACGAACGTATCGAACATATACTTAGGATTGAGCATATGCGAGAACGTTTCTTCGGGACCGACCTGGACCTGCGGCTGCACGACGGGCTGGATTTCGGCCGGCTCGGGCGGTTTGTTCTCTTCGATGACGAATTTAATGTCGAATTGACGCCCCAGGAATTCCTGCAGCGTTGTCCGCACAAGCTTGGTATACCGGCTTTCGAGCCATTCGGCCGCGAAAGTCGTCGGCGCCGTCACGACGACGACGGAATCTCCGCTGAAGGAAGCTTTCGTCGCTTTGAACCAAGTGTCGAAGCTGGGCTTGCTTAGCTTGGTTTGTATGATAGACAGCACCTGTTGCCACATTTCGTGCGTATGGCTATCCACAAATGGGTCACTCCTTATCAAAATCGCCGCAAGGGGCGCAGTCAAGCTGAAAATGTCGAATTTGGGGGCATGTCGATTTATCGTGAATCCACATTGTTAAGGGATGTCAAACCATCGTTATTAAATGGGGATGAATGTTGTTCACATTGTTATCCACAGGCTGTTAATAATATCGAGGGGTAGTTGGAGTCATCCACACGGAAAACATATTCATCATAGCAAAATAACCCTTGATGTTCAACGATTCCGGCCTTTTTATCCACAAATTCAATAGGTTGTGTACAAAACTTATCGACAACACTAGATATTGTTAATATCTTGTTACCAGTTCGACATAATCCGGGAAAGTGCGATAAATTCATCCACATGTTATTAATTTTGGCGTGAAAGCTGTCCGCCGCTTAGTTTATCCACAGTTTGAATTTGGCAGCCGCGTCCGCGCTTCCCGCACCCGGACGATGGTTGACTTTTGCCCATGCGCATGGTTTAATTGAAAAAGGCGTTTTTTACGGAGAATGCTCATCGTTCGATTTTTCTTATCGGCCCTTGCAGCATTCTCGACGAGGGAAATGAACGATCGCGAATCGTGAAGACGGCGATTGGAACATAGCATGCAGCCAGGATTGAGTAAGGATAGGAGGTGCAAGGATCAATGAGACCTACATTTAAGCCGAATGTAAGCAAGCGTAAAAAAGTTCATGGTTTCCGTAAGCGTATGGCTTCCGTAAATGGACGCAAAGTGCTGAGCGCCCGTCGCAAAAAGGGAAGAAAAGTACTGAGCGCGTAACTTTAAGACCACTTTACGTGGTCTTTTTTTCATTTATATGGGTCATACTATGGGTATAAAGGTTCGGTGAGGATGCAACGTGCAAAGAAAGCTGCGATTGCGTAACCGCGAAGATTTCAGCCGGATATACCGCAACGGGAAATCGTTCGCCAACAGCCAGTTCGTCGTGTACTGGTCCAAGCAGCATAAAGCGGAGCCGTTCCGGCTCGGCGTATCGGCCAGCAAGAAGATCGGCAACGCCGTCGTGCGGAACCGGATGAGAAGACTCGTAAAGGAGATCGTCCGCCAGCAGAGGGAACGGATCGTCGAGCAGCTCGATTTCATCGTGATCGTCCGGAAGCCGGCCGTCGGTCTTGGCATGAAGGAACTCGAAAAAAGCATGCTCCACGTATTGAAGCGCGCAGGGCTGTTAAAGCAGAACCGCTGAGCCTTGTAATCGCTTTACCGCCGGAGCGGGCTTGTTTCTTTGTGCCCTGATATGTGATATAGTTTAGCTGAATGATTATGCGGCGCCTGCGCCTTCTACGAGGGCTGCGCTTATGGTATGCAGAGAGGAGATTTACATGTTGTCCCGTATTTCGAAACGAACATGGATTACGGCATTCGCGCTTATTGCCGTGATGTTTTTCCTGAGCGGCTGTTCGTCGGCCACTCACCCGGTTTCAATGGATGACCTTTCGCACGGCAACTTCTGGCAGCGCAACGTCGTCTACTATTTCTCTCTGGCTCTGGAGGAGTTCGCGAAGTGGTTCCACGGCGAGTACGGCATCGCGATCCTGCTGATGGTGGTCATCGTCCGGACGCTGATCCTTCCGCTTACGATCAAGCAGTATCGCAGTTCGAAAGCGATGCAGGCACTGCAGCCCGAGCTCGCGAAGCTGAAAGAGAAACACAAGGACAACCCGCAGAAGCAGCAAGAAGAAACGATGAAGCTGTTTCAGCAGCATAAAGTAAATCCGCTCGCCGGCTGTTTGCCGCTGATCGTGCAGATGCCGGTCTTCATCGCGCTTTACAACTCGATCTATATGAATGAAAACATTCGTGAGCATACATTCCTCTGGCTGCAGCTTGGCGAGAAGGACCATACGTACGTGCTGCCGATCCTGGCGGCGATAACGACGTTCGTGCAATCCAAGATGATGTCTTCACAGCAAAAAACGATGCCGGCGATGCAGAGCATCATGCTCATCTTCCCGGTATTGATTTTCGTGATGGCGATTTCGTTCCCGTCCGCGCTTCCGCTCTACTGGATTTTTAGCAACACATATACCATCGTGCAAAATTATTTCCTTTATGTCCGCACCTCACCGAAAGATAAGGAGAGTGTCCCCGCGAAATGAAGAAAATCCTAGCATCGGGTAAAACGATCGAAGATGCTGTGCGAAATGGTTTAACGGAATTGCAAGTATCCGCGGAGCGCGTACACGTCACCGTGCTGGACAAGCCGAGCAGAGGCTTGTTCGGCCTGATCGGCGTCCGCGCCGCGAAGGTGGAGCTTACCCTGCTGCCGGACACCGCCGTGACGGTGGAGCCCGAGACCGCGCCGGCCGTACCCGCGGCGGACAAGCCTGCTGCTCCTGCGGCTTCGACAGATGCCATCCTCGAAACGGAACGATTCATTATTGAAGTGGCAAGAACGATGGGATTAGACATTACGATTGCCCGTAACGATTCGAAAGAAGGATTGGTTCTGGCGCTGTCCGGCGCCGGCGATCTCGGCATGCTGATCGGCCGCCGGGGTCAGACGCTCGATGCTTTGCAATACCTGGTCAATATCGTGGCCAACCGTTACTCCAACAGCCATCTGCGGATCGTGCTCGATGCGGAGGATTTTCGCGAGCGGCGGCGCAAGACGCTCGAAGATTTGTCGGATCGCTTGGCCGGGCAAGTCATACGGACGCGGAAGGAAGTCGTGCTCGAGCCGATGGCGCCCCACGAGCGGAAGATCATTCATTCGCAGCTTCAGAATCACGGCAAGGTTAAGACGTTCAGCAAGGGCGAAGAGCCGAACAGGCGGGTCGTCATTACGCTGAGACATGGTTAGGTTGTATACCGCTTATTCCAAGCAATGGCTCTCACCGGTCATTGCTCGTTTTTTATTTTGATCGAAGTTAAGAGGGACGTTGCGATGATAATGATACAAGACACGATTGCCGCCATTTCGACAGCCGTTGGAGAGGGCGGCATTGCCGTTATTCGGGTCAGCGGGCCGGACGCCGTCGACGCGTGCGCGCGGGTTTTCCGCTCGAAGTCGAATATTGCCGAGGCCGATTCGCATACGGTGCATTATGGCCATATCGTGGATTCGCGTTCCGGCGAAACGGTGGAGGAGATCCTGCTCACGGTCATGCGCGGGCCGCGGTCGTTTACCGCGGAAGACGTCGTTGAGCTGAGTACTCACGGCGGCGTGGTAGCCGTCAAGCGCGTGCTGGAGCTGCTGCTGCGCTCCGGCGAGATTCGGCTGGCGGAGCCGGGCGAATTCACGAAGCGTGCGTTCCTGAACGGGCGGATCGATCTGACGCAAGCGGAAGCCGTCATCGACTTGATCCGTTCGAAGTCGGACCGTGCTTTCTCCGTGGCGCTGAAGCAATCGGCTGGGACGCTGTCGAAGAAGGTCAAAGCGCTCCGGCACGGACTCATCGAACTGCTGGCCCATATCGAGGTGAACATCGATTATCCGGAGCATGACGTGGAGTCGATGACCAGCGCCTATATCCGGGAACGCTGCGGCGAGGCGTGCGCGGAAATCGACCGGTTGTTAAAAACGGCCGCGGAAGGCAAGATATTACGAGAAGGCATTGTCACGGCGATCGTCGGACGCCCGAACGTCGGGAAGTCGTCGCTGCTGAATGCGCTCATCCAGGAAAACAAAGCGATCGTCACGGATATTCCGGGCACGACCCGGGACGTCATTGAAGAATATATGACCCTCGGCGGCATTCCGCTGCGGCTGCTGGATACGGCCGGGATTCGAGAGACGGCCGACGTGGTCGAGCGGATCGGCGTCGAGCGGTCGCGCACGGCGCTCGAAGAAGCGGACTTGATCCTGCTCGTGCTGAACGCGAGCGAACCGCTGCACCCCGGCGACCTCGAGCTGATGGAGCAGCTGAGCGGCCGGCCGGTCGTGGTGCTGCTGAACAAGACGGATCTGCCGGCGGAGCTCGACGCATCGGAGGTGGAGGCCCGGTTTCCCGCGGATGCGATCGTGCGGATGTCCGTGCTGAACGAGCAGGGACTCGACGGACTGGAAGGGGTCATCAAGCGGATGTTCTTCGGCGGCGAGCTGGAATCCGCGGATCTGACCTATGTCAGTAATGTCCGGCATATCGCGCTGCTCCATCAAGCGCGCCAATCGCTGGTCGACGCGATCGAGGCGACGGAGAGCGGCATTCCGATTGATATTGTGCAAATTGACGTCCGAACGGCGTGGGAGCAATTGGGCGAAATGATAGGTGATTCGGTAGCGGAGTCGCTCATCGACCAAATTTTCTCGCAGTTCTGTTTAGGTAAATAATTAATTGGTTCCGAAAGGCAAGGAGGGGTAGAGAAATGGGTTATCATGCTGGAAATTTCGATGTCATCGTCGTCGGCGCGGGCCATGCGGGCTGTGAAGCGGCGCTGGCGTCCGCGCGGATGGGCGCGGAGACGCTGCTGCTGACGATTAATCTGGATATGGTGGCGTTCATGCCGTGCAATCCGTCGATCGGCGGGCCGGCGAAAGGCCACGTGGTGCGGGAGATCGATGCGCTCGGCGGCGAGATGGGCCGGAACATCGACAAGACGTTCATCCAAATGAGGATGCTGAATACGGGGAAGGGTCCGGCCGTTCACGCGCTGCGGGCGCAAGCCGATAAATTTTTGTACCAGCATTTCATGAAAAAGACGATCGAGGAGACCGAGCATCTGACGCTGCGGCAGGGGATGGCGGAGGATCTGATCATCGAGGACGGCGCCTGCGTCGGCATCGTGACAAAGACCGGCGCGGAATATCGCGCGAAGGCAGTCGTCGTGACGACGGGTACGTACCTGCGCGGCAAAGTGATCATGGGCGAGCTCATCTACGAGAGCGGTCCGAATAATCAACAGCCGTCGATTAAATTATCGGAGAGCCTGCGCAATCTAGGGCTGCACCTAGTACGGTTCAAGACCGGCACGCCTCCGCGGGTACATGGGGACACGATCGATTTCTCGAAGACGGAGATTCAGCCGGGAGACGAGAAGCCGAAGTTCTTCTCGTACGAGACGGAGTACTCCGATAACGAACAGCTGCCGTGTTGGCTAACCTATACGTCCGAAGAGACGCACCGGATCATCAGCGACAATCTTCACCGCGCGCCGATGTTCTCGGGGGCGATCGAAGGGACGGGACCGAAGTATTGCCCGTCCATCGAGGATAAGATCGTTCGCTTCGCGGATAAACCGAAGCATCAGATCTTCCTGGAGCCGGAAGGCAAGAATACGTCCGAATATTACGTTCAAGGCCTGTCTACGAGTATGCCGGAGGACGTGCAGCTGCAGATTCTCCGTTCCATTCCAGGTCTGGAAAATGTTGAAATGATGCGTACCGGCTATGCGATCGAATACGATGCGGTCGTGCCGACGCAGCTGTGGCCGACGCTGGAGACGAAGGCCGTGCCGGGACTCTTCACGGCGGGACAAATCAACGGCACGTCCGGCTACGAAGAAGCGGCCGGACAGGGGATCATGGCGGGTATCAATGCCGGGCGCAAAGTGCTGGGGAAACCGTCAGTCATTATCGACCGTTCGCAAGGCTATATCGGCGTCATGATCGACGACCTGGTCACGAAGGGAACGACGGAGCCTTACCGGCTGCTGACCTCTCGTGCCGAATATCGGTTACTGCTGCGCCATGACAACGCGGATCTGCGGTTGACCCCGACCGGCTACGAGATCGGCTTGATCTCGGAGGGGCGATACGCGAAGTTCTTGACTAAGAAAGCCATGGTGGAGCAGGAAATCGAACGGCTAAAGACGGTGAAGGTTCGTCCGGACGAGGACGTCCTGCAACTGCTGGAAGAGATCGGCACGGCGCTGATTCAGCAAGCGACGGATGCGCTCTCGCTGCTGCGCCGTCCGGAGTTCATGTATGAGCATGTCGAACGGCTGTCGCCGTCGCCGGAGCCGCTGACGGAAGACATGAAGGAGCAGGTGGAGATTCAAGTCAAATACGCCGGCTATATCGAGAAACAGCAGATTCAAGTGGAGCGGCTGGCAAAGATGGAGAAGAAGCGGATTCCGGACGATATCGACTACAATGTCGTAACGAACCTGTCCAAGGAAGCGAAGGCGAATCTGTCCACGATTCGGCCGCTCTCCATTGGCCAAGCATCCAGGATCGGCGGGGTGACGCCTGCGGATATCTCCATCCTTCTCGTCTACTTGGAACATTACAATAAAGTCATCGCTGCACGGGGGTAATCATGAATCCGACCGAGTCTTGGTTTGCGGAGCTGCTAAGCGAGCGGGGAGTGGCGTTATCGCCGCTCCAGCTGCGGCAGTTTCAGACCTACTTCGAACTGCTCGTCGAGTGGAACGAAAAAATGAATTTGACGGGCATCACGGAAAGGGAAGCGGTTTATGAGAAGCATTTCTACGACTCCGTAACCCTTTCTTTCTTTTTGCGGATAGATGAATTCGCGTCGATCGCGGACATCGGCTCTGGGGCGGGCTTTCCCAGCTTGCCGCTTAAAATCTGTTTCCCGCATTTGAAGGTGACAATTGTCGATTCGCTGAACAAACGGATTCAGTTTCTTCGCCATGTCGTCGAGACGGTCGGACTCGAGAACGTGAGCTGCGTCCACGGAAGGGCGGAGGATATCGGCCGGATGCCGGAACATCGTGACGCGTACGACATGGTGACAGCGCGGGCGGTTGCGCGCTTAAGCGGACTCAATGAATTGTGCCTGCCCTTCGCGATGAAAGGCGGTACATTCGCGGCGATGAAGGGCGCGGATCCGGAAGAAGAGACGCAGGAGGCTAAACGGAGCTTGCGCGAGCTGAAAAGCGAGCTTGTGGCAACCCGCCATTTAAGACTGCCGTTCGAACAGTCCGACCGTCACATTATCATCATCCGTAAGCTTGCGGAAACGCCGTCCAAATACCCTCGAAAGGCGGGCTTGCCGTTAAAGCAGCCGATTCTGTAGCTAGAGTGGAAAATGTTTCACGTGGAACAAATTCGCGACCGGATATTTGTTCAGTTTATCGTGCTGTCAAGCAGGAAATCATCTTTCAGCCGACGAATAATATAGAAACGACAAACTCGGCATTTTGAAATCGGGTGGTATGTTGACACTATGAAAGAACAATTCTCACGTTTATTCGGCTTGGGCGATCAGAAGACTACAAATCAAGATGAAGTGAAGCAAATTCCGGTCGCTGAAGTAGATACGAGTCCGTATCAACCGCGAACCGTATTCGACGATGACCGGATTGACGAGCTGAGCCAAACGATTCGCACCCACGGTATCATTCAACCGATTGTCGTGCGCGTACGCAACGGCAGGTACGAAATCATCGCGGGCGAACGCCGATACCGCGCCGTCAAGAAGTTAGGACTTGACACGATCCCGGCCATTATTCGAGAATTCAACGATTCCCAAGCAGCCTCTATCGCGTTGATCGAAAACCTTCAGCGGGAAGGACTAACTTCCATTGAAGAAGCCGTGGCTTATCAGAAACTGATTGAATTACATAATCTGACGCAGGAGAGTCTGGCACAGCGGCTAGGTAAAAGCCAATCGACCATCGCGAATAAGATTCGGCTGCTCAGTCTCGGCGATACCGTCAAAGGTGCCCTGATCGAACGCAAGATTACGGAACGGCATGCCAGGGCGCTGCTATCGCTCGATTCCGAAGAGTTGCAACTGAAAGTGCTAGACGATATTATTACTAAAGAGCTTAACGTAAAACAGACGGAGGCTAGAGTCGCCTTTTATAAGGAAGCGGTTCAGTCGGCTGCCAAAAAAGCAAAACGAATATCATTCACGAAGGATGTTCGGCTTGCGTTAAATACCATTCGCCAATCCATCGACATGGTCTCGGGATCCGGTTTGCAGATCAAAACCAAGGAGCAGGACTACGAGGACCATTACGAAATCGTCATTAAAATTCCAAAACGATAATATGCATCGCCGACGGCCGTCCGGAAACAGGGACGGCATCGTCGTTTTTATCTATTGGAATTACAACATGACCTCATAGCCCGAAATTGGTAGAATAGAGACACGTTTCATTCAGCTTCAATAAGTTTTCAGCATAGAGGTGAACGGTTTGTCTAAAACGATCGCAATAACGAACCAGAAGGGCGGTGTCGGAAAAACGACGACGTCCGTGAATCTGGGCGCATGTCTGGCTTCTCTGGGCAAGAAGGTGCTGCTCGTCGATATCGATCCGCAAGGGAACACGACGAGCGGCATCGGGATTAATAAAGCAGACGTCGCGCATTGCATTTACGATGTGCTTATTAACGACGTGCATCCGAATGATGCGACCTGTTCTACCAATATCGACGGCTTGAACATCATTCCCGCGACCATTCAATTGGCGGGGGCGGAAATTGAACTCGTGCCGACGATTTCCCGCGAGCAGCGGCTCAAGAAGTCGCTAGCCTTGGTGAAGAACCAGTACGATTATATTTTGATCGACTGCCCGCCTTCGCTTGGCATTTTAACCATCAATTCGTTGACGGCTTCGGATTCCGTCATCATTCCAATTCAATGCGAATATTACGCGCTGGAAGGCTTGAGCCAGCTTTTAAATACCGTACGCCTCGTGCAAAAGCATCTGAATACGTCCCTCCAAATCGAAGGGGTGTTATTGACGATGTTTGATGCACGGACTAATCTCGGCATTCAAGTTATTGAAGAAGTGAAGAAGTATTTTCAACAAAAGGTCTATCAAACCATCATTCCGCGCAATGTACGTTTGAGCGAGGCGCCTTCGCACGGGCAATCCATCATTACGTACGATCCTCGTTCCAAGGGGGCGGAGGTATATCTCGAACTCGCGAAGGAAGTGATCATGTATGAGCAAGCGGCTAGGTAGAGGGCTTGATGCGCTTATTCCGTCGCTTTCCGTCAGCGAAGAAGATAAGGTCATCGAAATATCGCTTGCGCAGCTGAGACCGAATCCGTATCAACCCCGCAAGTCGTTCGACGACGAAGCGATCAAGGAATTGGCCGAATCCATCAAGCAGCATGGCGTCATTCAGCCGATTATCGTTCGTTCGGTGCTAAAGGGGTACGAGATCATTGCGGGCGAACGGCGATTCCGTGCTTCGCAGCTGTGCGGCAACACGACGATTCCGGCCGTCGTCCGGAACTTCTCCGATATGCAGGTGATGGAGATTGCGTTAATCGAGAACCTGCAGCGCGAGGATCTGAATGCGATTGAACTTTCGCTGGCGTATCAAGCACTCATGGATAAATTCAACCTGACGCAGGAAGAATTATCGATGAAGGTCGGGAAATCCAGATCGCATATCGCCAATTTCCTTAGATTGCTGACGCTCCCGGAACAGATTAAGGAAAATGTTTCACGTGGAACATTGTCCATGGGTCATGCGAGAGCGATCGCAGGCTTGAAGGAAGATGCCCGAAAGAAGGAACTGGCCGAGCTGACGATCGCCAACGAATGGAGCGTCCGGCAGCTGGAGGAAGCGATTAAGAATCTGGATCAGCCGATTCCGCCTAAAGCGAAAGAAACGGTATCCAACAAGAAGAAGGATCCTTACATTAACGAGGTGGAAGAGTCGCTCCGCGAACGATTCAAGACGACGGTTCGCATCAAGCAGGCGAAGGACAAGGGACGCATCGAATTGATGTACTATAACAAACAAGATCTGGAACGGCTGCTTGAGCTGCTTCAGCAACTGACGTAAAACCAATACTTTACCCATAGATAGCATACTTGATTGGCGAGTTTTAAGAAGGGCCGCCAATTTGGTATGCTATTGTTAGCATTGAGCGAAGGGAGCAGGAAAAGTGGAGGGACCAAAGAAGGACAAGCCGTATGTGTATTTGGACCATGCCGCGACATCATGGCCGAAGCCTCCTGCCGTTATGGCAGCCGTGAAGGAGGCGATGGAACGGGACAGCGCCAACCCGGGCCGGGGAAGCCATGCCATGGCGGTTCGCGCAAGCCGGGTGCTGTTCGATGCTCGTAAGGCGTTAGCCAAACTCTTCGCGGTGAAAAATCCGAACGATATCGCGTTCGCGCTGAATACGACGATGGCCCTCAATACGGCGATCAAAGGATTCGTGAAACCGGGCGATCACGTCATCGCCACCGCCGTGGAACATAACTCCGTCCGCAGGCCGCTTGAATATTTGAAGAAGCTCGGCATGATCGAAGTGTCCTATGTAGAACCGGGCGCGGAGGGACAGCTGGATGCCAAAGAGGTGGAGAGAGCTATCCGTCCCAACACGCGCCTTGCGGTCGTCAACCACAGCTCGAATCTGCTCGGTTCCATATTGCCGGTAGGCGATATCGGGGCGATCACCAGGAAGCATGGTGTGAAACTGCTCGTCGATGCGGCGCAGACAGCCGGTCTGCTTGAGATTGACGTTGAAGCCATGGGGATCGACATGCTTGCATTTCCAGGGCATAAAGGGCTGTTGGGGCCGCAGGGAACGGGCGGGTTGTACATTCATCCGGAGATCGAGCTGGAGCCGCTGATGCATGGAGGGACGGGCAGTCAATCGGAGTCGATCGAACAGCCGGCAGTGCGTCCGGACCGCTACGAAGCCGGTACCCAGAACACGGCCGGCATCGCCGGTCTGCAGGCAGGGGTGCACCACGTACTGCATGAGACCGTTCGAAACATCCATACTAAAGAAACGGCGCTTACGCATCAAATGATGGAGGGACTGCTCACCGTCGGCGGTGTGCGCTTGCTCGGTCCCGGGCTAGGCAAGCCGAGAACGGGCATCGTGTCGTTCGTCCTGGAAGGGGCGGATCCGTCGGAGATCGGGTTTATTTTGGATCAGCATTACGATATCGCCGTGCGGACGGGCTTTCATTGCACGCCGCTGGCGCATGGGACGGCTGGAACGCTGGATACGGGAGCGATACGCGCGAGCGTGGGGTGCTTTACGACGTCGGAAGAAGTGGAGGCCTTCATTGAGGCCGTGAACGAAATCGGCCGACATTACAGCTAAAGAGCACCGAATGGGGAGAGAACCGAAACATGGATCAATGGATTGAACGGCCGTTTGACTGGGCGATGGCCGGTATGCTTGCCGGACTGATTGTAATCGTATTGCTGCTGCTTATCCGAAATTTCGCGCTGGGGAGCAAACTGAAGAAGCTGCGGAAGAGCTATACGCAGTTCATGAGCGGGTCGAGCGTCGAGAATTTGGAATCGGTCATCATTGACTTGAAACAGCAGCTGGACGATCAGGAAGAGCAGCAGCGAAGTTTGCAACAGACGGTCGATCGCTTGATGGAAGCCGTGCGGAAGAAACGGGGCAATATCGGCATTCATCGATATAATGCGTTCGCGGAACGCGGCAGCGACTTCAGCTTCTCGGTCGCGTTCGTTAATGACGACAAGGACGGCATGGTCCTGAGCGGACTCCATGGCCGAGACAATACGTTCGTGTATGCGAAGCCGGTCAAAGAAGGACAGTCCGCCTATACGTTGACACCCGAAGAGCTCGAAGCGATCAATCTGGCGTTGCGGCAGGATAAGTAGCGGTACGGGTGCATTTCATGATGGATGAGAATAAGCTGTGCGCGATGATGTCCGCCATGCGCATGACGAGATGCAGGCGGGTGTTCTGCAGCACGAAATATTCCATGAAACCGCCGACGTTGACGATGCCGGTGATATGGATGTCGCCGACCGGGGGAAGGTCCTTATTGACGCCCGCGCCGGGACGAACAGGGCCCGTACCGACTTGAATGCAGCCGACGCTCGCGGCTTGGCCGAGGCATGCATCGATGCCGACGATGAACGGCTTGCGTACGCGCTTGTTGATCTCGATCAGCGTGTCGTCCAGATTCATGGCGTGAACCGGCTCTTCCAGGGTACCGTACAGGTCGAAGAACGGGCTTCTGTACTTGCCGAGGGAGGTGCCGACGAGCGGGCCGAGCGAATCGCCCGTGGAACGGTCGGTGCCCACGCACACGACGACGATGCGGCGATCGGGGGATACGGCGTCCAAGAGGTACGTCATACGATTGATGAGCAGACCGGTAATATTAGGTTCCGTGTAGGGCACTTTCAGCGGCGTTTCTTTCATTCCTGGCAGTTTCATAGATTCCCCTCCCGCAAAACTCTATGAATAATCGGCGAAATGCAGCGGCGTTCGGCTATCGATTTGATAGAACTGCCGGTCTCACGCTTGGTTACTAGTATATGGATGGGACAACTATTTTATACTTGCCCGCGGGCAGAAAAGTTCAATAACGACCCCGTAAGGAGGCGAGCGGGATGCTGATCGCGTTCGACTCGACCCAGCAGGCATTGCGGGCCGAGATGCTATTAGAATATGCCGATATTGAAATAGACATCTGCCCAACCCCGAAGCAGATTACGGCCGGCTGCGCGCTATCTATTCATTTTTCGGAAGCGGATTTGGTAGCGGTCCAAGGCGTGATCGAGCAGGAAAAGGTGGAGATCCGAGGCATCTACAAACAGGTGGCGGACCAGTACGAAGCCGTCATCATGTAAAATCCAGTTTCGGCAAACGGCGATAGATACAGAGGAGGAGCGGGTGAAGATGGAGAGGAAGCAGTTTGAGCTTGGCGATATCGTACAAATGAAGAAACAGCATCCGTGCGGCACGAACGAAATGGAAATCATCCGCATGGGGATGGACATCCGCATCAAATGTACGGGCTGCAAGCACAGCGTGCTAATCCCGCGCGCGAAGTTCGAAAAAAACCTCAAAAAGGTGCTCCGTTCCGCGGCGGAACGGCAGCAGGACGAGGGACAAAATAATTTGTCGGCGGAGTGAAAAAACACTTGCATATGGACAAGCCGCGTGTTAAGATAATCCTTGCTGACTGACAAAACACATGGAGAGGTACCCAAGAGGCCCAAGGGGGCTGACTCGAAATCAGCTAGGCGTGTCACAGCGTGCGTGGGTTCGAATCCCACCCTCTCCGCCATTAGCTTAATCAATGACGAAGCGATCCGATCCGGATCGCTTTTTTTGATATTCCGGCAAGCGCGAAATGCGACCTCTGAAGTGTCAGGAATGAGCGGAGGAACAGTGGTGGAAGGGGGCGGCCGTATAAGGCATGATCGAACCTTCCGCAGATCGATGCAGGGCTGTATGGGGACATCGGCTATGGCACGTGAAGAGGGTGCCCAAAGGGCTCAAGAAGAGCTGAAGGAGGAAATCAGCTAGGCGTGTCACAGCGGCTCTGAGGGGCTTCCTGCAGCCTCGGGCGGAGTTCGAGACAATGGGATACCGGAGTAAGGCCAATGGGCTGAGAAAGCGGTAGAGCGGCTTAACGAAGGGGAGTAACCTGGGTAGTCCATTCCTCCCGTCGGTCCAGTCGCCCGTTCGAAGCGTGGACGCCACGCTGCGCGCTCAACTCCATGCAAACAGGAAAAAAGGGCTCTTGCGAGCCCTTTTCCCGACGGTGCATTCGTTTTTTTAGAAATAACAGTCATCACAAAGCTTTCGTCGAAACCTCGGTTCACCGTGTATACGGTGCTGTGTTACAGACAAGTGTCTTTGGCACGACCCTCCGCTTCTATGCTGAGTGGACAGAATCTCCTTGAGGCACAAGCACATTGACGTTCAATGGAACCACACCTCTCACTTGTTCACCGTCATGAATTATGATGCTCCGCAGCCGGGGACTTTATGCATCCGATTTTCGAATTTCGTTAACGATGATTCATCCGCTTCCACTTGCGGTCCTTGTTGGACGTCATCGGAAACCGCTCGCCCTTCTTCAGATGCACCTTCTGCGGATCGTTCACGCCCATATGGAACGAAGCCTCGCCGATCTCGATGTACGTGCCGTCGTTCGGCGCGTGATCGCCCGGCCGGAATTCCGTCCATTCGCCCATTGCCCTGCACCTCCAGCTGATGGCTTCACTAACAAAGGGAGAAGAAATCCCCGAACCGTAGTTTGCTTCAAGCGAAGGCCGGCCATGAACGGAAGAATGCGGGAGGACATGCAATCATTCCGCACTTGTCAGACGGGTACCAAATTTGATATAGTATTCAGGTATGCGAGAAAGATATTTCTAACTCGCTCCTTGCTCCCTTACGGGGGCCGCATAGTCCAAGAGGAGGTGAATCAAATGCGCAAATACGAAGTGATGTACATCATTCGTCCGGATGTGGAACAGGAAGCGGTTCAAGCGCTGACTGAAAAATTCCAAGCAATCATCACGAACGGCGGAGAGATCACGAAGCATGATGTGATCGGAAAGCGCCGTCTTGCGTACGAGATCAACAAAATTCGTGACGGCATTTACGTGCTGGTTAATTTCACCGCAACGCCTGAAGTTGTGAACGAACTTGACCGCGTCATGAAAATCACGGATGAAGTCATCCGTGTCCTGATCACGAAAGATGTAGCTTAGTCTCATCGATCGAACGCAAGCGATGTTTTGATTGGAGGCGATAAACGATGTTGAACCGCGTTATTCTCATCGGCAGACTAACAAGGGATCCCGAAATGCGTTATACGCCGGCAGGCGTTGCGGTTACGCAGTTTACGCTTGCGGTGGATCGCCCGTTCTCAAGCGGCGGACAAGGCGGCGAACGCGAACGTGAAGCGGATTTCATTCCGATCGTCACGTGGCGGCAGCTGGCTGAGACGTGCGCCAACTACTTGCGCAAGGGACGTTTGGCTGCGGTCGAAGGCCGCATTCAGGTTCGGAACTACGAGAACAACGAAGGCAGACGCGTCTACGTGACAGAAGTTATTGCCGACAACGTTCGTTTCTTGGAATCCCCGAATCGCGATAACGGTCCGCGCGAGGAAGGCGGCTATAGCGGCGGCGGCAACTACGGCGGAGGTCAAGGCGGCTACGGCGGCGGAGGCCAAGGTCAGGGTGGCGGCGGCGGTTCGCAAGGCAGCGGACGTACGGGAGGCACTCGGAACAACAACGGCCGTGATCCATTCTCGGATGACGGGCGCCCGATCGATATATCGGAAGATGATTTGCCATTCTAAACGAAAGGACGGATGAACATGAGCTTTAAGCAAAGAGACGGTGGCGACGAGCGTCCAGAACGCAAATTCGGCGGCCGCAAAGGCCGTAACAAGCGCCGTAAAGTATGCTTCTTCACCGCTAACAAAATTACACACATCGACTATAAAGATACGGATCTGCTCCGTAAATTTATCAGCGAGCGCGGCAAAATCCTGCCTCGCCGTGTAACAGGAACAAGCGCGAAGTACCAACGCCTGCTGACGATCGCGATCAAGCGTTCGCGTCAAGTGGCGCTGTTGCCATACACGACGGAATAGATCGTACGACCAAGAAGGCAGCCATCACGGCTGCCTTTTTTGCGTGTACGCCCAGCATGGGCGTCATCTCTAGGGTGAAAGTCCCGAACGGGGGCTGGCGAACGCCTACCGTTAGCCAAAAGCAAGGGTGTCCGCCGCGAGGCGGAATCTGAAGGAAGCTTACG
>NZ_JBHSHY010000060.1:0-24561 GCF_042653205.1 Paenibacillus sp. GCM10023250
CCAAATTATTCTCCTTAATGAAGTCGCGCAGCTGCTGTTTCGTCCAAAGTCCCATGTGTTCTCCCAACCTTTCTACTGATTCCATTTTAATAGGTTTTGGAGTTTACACAAAGTATTTTACAGACTCTTTTTATTGCTGAATTGCTTTCCAAGATGCCTCAATTGTTTGCTGAATTTGAAGATCATCGAAGGGATACTTATTTATTAAATAGCCTCTTACAACTGAGTGAATGATACCGTGAATCAATTGATGACAGAGATGGGGATCTATACTTTTTATTAATCCTGTTTTTTGCCCTTCTAAAATCATGGATTGTACAGCATTTGTTGACCCAGCAGCATCAAAATCACGTAGTGAAGCAGGAATTAAAGGTGAATAAGAATATAAATCAATGAATAAAAACTCCTTCGGATGCTCGAGTCCATAATTTATTCGGTTGGTTTGCAGAATTTTGAATTTTTCATAAACAGTGAGATGTTCATTATAATTTTGCATTAAGTAATTACCCATATGAATTCTGGATTCTTTATAAACTTCGTTGATTAATACTTCCTTACTTTCAAAATAGTTGAATGTCGTTCCCCATCCGACTTTTGCTTTCTTTAGCACTTTTGCGAGTGTGACAGATTGTAATCCTTCTTCATGTATCAGATCTAAAGTCGCATCCATAATGTCTTGTCTTTTACCCATCTGGTTTGAATCCTTCCTTTTCTTATTAGCATTAAGGCCTATAAAAAAACCTTTAAGCAACAAGTGTAATTGTACTACACCGATAACTTAAAGGTGAAGGAACACATTAAATCAGAAAGCCTCCATCTACAATGACATGCGCTCCGGTCATATAAGAGGCGTCATCAGAAAGCAACATCGCAATGATCTTAGCTACTTCGCTTGGTTTGCCCATCCTGCCTAATGGTATGGAATTCGCTATTTTTTCATACAGTAAAATACTGAGTTGAGATTAATATTCATAACGTTATGCCACGTATCTACCGGAATATCAGCTAACTTTTGATTTTCACCTGATACTCCTGCATTGTTAACAGCATAATTTAAAGAACCAAAATGACTGATCGTTTGGTCGACTATGTTTTTAGCAGACGCCGGATCGGATACGTCTCCACTCACAACAAGTGCTCTGCCACCGATTTCTGTAATTTTGGATGCGACCTCTTCTAAAGGTGCAGCTCTTCTTCCTACGAGAGCAATATTTCATTCCTTGTTTAGCTAATTCGAGCGCTGTTGCAGCACCGATGCCAGTACCTGCCCCAGTTATTAATGCAGTTTTATGCTCTGCCAAATCATTCATTTTTTGCATCTCCTTTATTAAAAGTCGGTAGAGACGCTCAGTTCTTCCCATTTTTTAGTCTCTTCAATTTTTGCCTGATCTACCATCAAAGCAAGTTTCACTGCATCACTACCTAATAACAAGCGCAGTGGTGGATTCTCCACATTAGCAACGGTATAAATAGCCTTAGCAGCTTTTTTAGGATCCCCTGGCTGCTTACCACTTGACTCCCGAGTTCGCTCAAGCATAGCACCTACTGTGGATTTATATCGTTCGCTCGGTTCAATATGCGCCATAGAGGAACCTGCCCAGTCTGTTCGGAAACCACCTGGTTCTGCGATTATTACTTTAATACCCAATGGAGCGACTTCCCTAGATAGTACTTCCGAAAATCCTTCAACGCCCCATTTTGCAGTTTGATACGCCCCTAGACCTGGTGCGCCTGTCCGTCCACCAACTGAAGATATTTGAATTATATGCCCAGACCCTTGTTTAATCATTAGAGGTAGCACAGCTCTAGAAACGTGGATTACCCCCCATAGGTTTGTCTCGATCTGAGCTTTAAAATCTTCATCAGACGTTTCTTCAATCGATGAAATATTTCCATATCCAGCGTTGTTGACAACAACATCTATCCGTCCAAAGACCTCGATAGCAGATTTTATGGCAGCTTGCACTTGTTCAGGATTGGTTACATCTAAAGCTACGGGGTGAACCTGAGCTCCATAACGTTGAACAAGATCTTGAAGCTGAGCTGTATTACGAGCTGTAGCGACCAATTTATCACCATTAGATAAAATCTCTTCTGCAATTTGAAGACCTAAACCTCTAGAACTACCTGTTACTAACCAGACTTTTGACATAATGTAATTGCCCCTCCTTAAATTATTTTTTTAATTTGGAGTTTTATCTCCAAAAACATAATATCGCCTTTGAGATTTGGAGTCAACGTTCCAAATTATAGAGGTGTTATTTTTTTCAATTTGATAAATAGCACTTTTTCATCGGGTTTACTAATAATTTCTCCTTTGTTACTGATACTTATTCCAAAGTCAATACTAAAAGCCGACTGGGGCACGTGGGGCCTGAGCAGCATGGGCATAATCGTCGGCAGCGGCGCGGTCGCGAACAGCTATACGGATGTGCCGAACAGCGGGTGTTGGACAGACGGCCGAGTTTCTGTACAATGCCAAGCAGAATTGGGTATGAGAGTCCTTCACAATTTAATCGAGAGTACGCTCGCTTATTTGGACGTCCACCGATAAGAGATATTCATGATTTGCGTGAATTTTCCTTGTAGACGGACAAGAACTTGATCCCATAAATGCAAAAAAGCCGCGATTTTCGCGGCAACCATGCGTGCCGACGGCAGCCGATTGTTCTGAGGCATGCTGCCTTCGTATCTCGTGAGGTTCAACTAAGTTTTATTCACTTTGACTTGTTCAACAATTGTCAAAGCTAGTCTTTCAAGATCAATATTTGAAAAAATGGAGCCTAAAATAGTAAACTTATAATCGCCCACCGAATAATTCTCCAGAATAAACCGGTCTAATTCTCTCCAAAATGACCGTTTTCCTTGCTCGTTGCCCCGAATTACAAGTTGTTTACTGCCTGCGCGTCCTGAAATGACTTCAACGTTATGGATGCTGTTCCATCTGAAAGCTTTTCTGCTGTACTCAAGCGAATCTTCAGTCATTTTTAAAAAGGGTTTTCTAAAGAACGCCACAGAGAGCCACACGTATCCAAAAAAAATAGCAGCCATTACCCATATTACGTTCAAAATTATTTTTTCCAGCCCAGCACCAGGAATTAAGACGGCACCGAGTAACATGAAAATTGATAGTAAAAATAAGAGGTGAAATGACCACTTTGGTTTGGCTTGTTGATAGAAAGGTAAAGCATACAACTCTTTTTCGATTAATGATTCCTTCATGCTACTCTTCCATCCTCCAATAATATTTTCACTATCAATACTACAACCAAGCCAAATCATGTTGCAAATATCTGGTTGCCACACCATTGAATCGGTCCATCCATTTTTTTGACAAGAATCTTATGCCGCCAGTAAAAACAAGGTGACATGTGTAGAATATTGACAGGCGCAGACGTTCGGCGCTACACTACGTGTGATTATCGGCCGGCTGCCGGATGCCGGCGCGAAGGAAGGGGCGTTTGGATCACTATGGAGATCGTCGTTCGTCGGGCAAGCTTGGCGGATGCGGAGGCGCTGCGCGAGCTGTACGTGGAAGCGGCGGGCTGGATTCGCGAAGCGAAGGGCATCGAGCAATGGCAGGAAAGCTGGTTCACGCCGGCATTCATCGAACGCTTTATCGGCGAGCATGCGGTATTCGCCGCGACGGCGGAGGGGCGTCCGGTCGGCTGCTTCTCGGTTCACTGGGCAGACGAGGACATCTGGGGGGAGCTCTACCATGAAGATGCCGGGTATGTGCATAAGCTCGTCGCGTCGCGAAGGCATCGGGGGCATGGAATCGGGAGCCGGCTGCTGAAGCAGGCCGCCGATTACATCCGGGAGCAGGGCAAGTCGTGGCTCCGGCTCGACTGCATGGCGGACAATCCGGCGCTGAACGCGTTTTACGTCCGGCACGGCTTGACGCTGCGCGGCCGCTTCGACGGCGATTACAGCGCGCATTTGTACGAGATGCGGCTTGATGCCGGGGCCAGGTGAGAGGCGATTCCGGAGGAGCCGGCGCTAGCGAGAGGAGCGTCCGTGTTCTCTTCGGGAGAAATTTGGAGCGAATCCAGGCGTCACGATCAGACAAGGCTTCCCAGCAGGCAATCGCCTGCCGGGAAGCCATGTTGTTATTTGTGCGGCCGGTTGACGGTCGACCGGGCCGAGGAGGGGTCCGTGTGGATGATTTTCACCAGCTGTTCCTGCATGTAGGCGGGCGAGTAATTGAAGTCGTTCTCGACCCAGTAGAAGACGAGCCCGAGCAGCGCATGGATGGAATACACGACGAGCAGCTCCTGATTGATGCCGCGTCCGTCGTCCACCGGCTGCAGCTCCTCGACGAGGATCCCTTTCAAGGCAAGCAGCATCGCTTCACGCACTTTCGGCAGCACTTCGCTCTTCAGCAGCACCGCGTACAAAGAAGCATTCTCGTAGATATGATCGAAAATCATGACCGAATTCGCGGACAGCTCGCTGACCCGAAAGACGTCGACCCCTTCGTACGGCGCACGGAACGACCGCAGCAGCTCGCGAATGAGTTCGGCGATGATGTCGTCCAGCAGCGCTTCTTTGCTCTCGTAATGCGCGTAAAACGTGCCGCGGTTGTAATTGGCCGTTTCGACGATTTCCGTGATGGAAATGGAGCCGAAGCTTTTTTGCTTCATAAGCGCGAGCAGGGCGTTGCGCAAGGCTTCCCGGCTGCGCTGAACGCGCCGGTCCTGTTTCTTGTCTTCTTCCGTCATCATCATCGATTTCATTCCTTTTGCGCGTTATCGAACATTTCCTATCATACTGTATAGTAAGTGACAATTGAAAGAGGTTTATTGATAATCTGCTTCAAGCGCGGAAGTAATGGAACGCCCGACAACTGCCGCGATCCAAACGAATAGAAGCCCAAGCGCGCGAATACCCCCGGCATCGGATGCCGGGGGGAACGCGCCGTCCGGTCCGGATCAGATGGTCCGGGCCTGGTAATAGGACAGCGGTTTGCCTTCTTTATAATAGAGCGAAGGCGAGAGGATGACGAAAAAAATATGAACGTTCTCATAGCCGAGATCGGCCAGCATCCGGTGCATCTTGGTCGCGATGGCGTCGTGCAGCTCCTGGGCGCGCTGGAACATGAGGATCTCGACGGAGCGGGGCGTGTTCGTAATGATTTGGATGTCCAGCTGCTCGATCTTCACGATCTCCTTCGGAATGCGCACGAGCTTGGCGAATTCTTCGACGAGCGGCGGCGCGAGCTGCTTCAGAAACGACGTCGGAAAGCCTTTGAACCGTAAAAATGGCACGTGAATCCCTTCATTTCGTTGGTATAGTCTACTTGTGATTATAATCACAATCTAGCGATTGTTCAATGCTGGATGCGCATGATACCGATGCCGAAAAGGGCAGCCGAAGCTCGAAGCTTCGGCTGCCCTTTGTTGTCCGCGGTCCCGCGATCCAAGGTCAATTGATCCAGAGTCAGTTATGATGGCTGGTCGTCATGCCTTGCTGAGCGGGCGCTTCGGCATACGTTTTATGGCAATGCATGTTGGAAATGCGGGGAATGGTGACCGTTTCGCCGGCCTTCAGCTGGTTCGGATTGAGGTGCGGGTTCGCTTCTTCCAGCATGACGTGCGGCATGTTGTATTTGTGGCAGATCGAAGCCATCGTGTCGCCCGGCTTCACGTGATGCTGAGCATAGACCATATCGGCCGCTTGGTCATCCCGGAAGAACGGGAAGAAGAACGGGGAGAAGAAGAACGTCGGGAACAGGAAGCGGCCCGGGAAAAACGGGCTGGGGAACGGGCGGAAGAACGGGCGTCCGAAGCCGCCGCCGAAAAACGCGCGATTCATGGTATTACCTCCATTGTAGGAAATAGTCAAACGTCTATACATGGTATTGAAGCAACCGCCCATCGGTGACAGTTGCGCTCAGGTTTTTCGGCTTCATGCCGCCCGGCGCCGATAGAGGGCACGGCGGAGGGGTTTGAGCAGGGCGGACAGCGGTCGTGATTTTCGTAACGGAGACCAACGATCGGCGCGAAAATTTGGCTGCGGTGACGAGTGACATTCCGGGTGAATCCCGCTATGATAATGGCAAGAGATTGATGTTATGTAATCTGACATAGTGATGACGTGCCAAGCATGGCCGGGCCTTCCCGGCTGCGAAACACGGACGAGGAGGCAGACGGATGGCCGAGGAGCGATGGGATTTGCTGGTGAAGGGCGGCACGGTCGTCCTTCGCGACCGAACGGCGGCGCTCGATATCGCCGTCAAGGACGGGAAAATCTCGGCGGTCGAGCCGGATTTGCCCGCGGGTGGCGCCGTGCGGACACTGTCCGCCGCGGGCAAGCACATTTTCGCCGGGGGCGTCGACGCTCATGTCCACCTGAATGAGCCAGGTCTGGGCGAATGGGAAGGCTTCGCGACGGGCTCGGCCGCGCTCGCTTCGGGCGGCTGCACGACGTTCGTCGACATGCCGCTGAACGGACTGCCGCCGACGGTCAATCGGGCGGCACTGGAGCTGAAGCTCGACGCGGCCCGGCGGAGCGGCGTCCGCGTGGATTATGCGCTGTGGGGCGGCCTCGTGCCGGGCAATCTCGGCGACCTCGCGGACTTGGCCGAAGCCGGCGTCGTCGGCTTCAAGGCGTTCATGTCTTCGCCGGGCGACACCGGCGACGGCTGCTTCGCGAACGTCGATGCCGGCGAATTGTTCGCCGGCATGCGGGCGATCGCCGCGCTGAACGGCCTCTTGGCCTTGCACGCGGAGAGCGAGCCGATCGTCTCGCGGCTTGCCGCCGCCAAGCAGGCGGCCGGCGAGGCGAGCATGCGGGACTTCATGGCGTCCCGGCCGCCGGAGGCGGAGCTGGAAGCGGTGAAGGCGGCGCTTGAGATGGCGTGGCGCACGGGCTGCCGCCTGCATTTCGTCCATATCAGCACGCCGGAGGCGATTGGGCTCATCGCCGAAGCGAAGCGGGCGGGGCTCGACGCGACGGCGGAGACGTGCCCGCACTATCTCGTCTTCGCGGAGGACGACGCCTTGCGAATCGGCGTTCACGCGAAGTGCGCGCCGCCGATTCGCGGAAGCCGGGAGCGCGAGGCGCTGTGGGAGCTGCTGGCGGACGGGCAGATCGACTTCGTCGCGTCCGACCATTCGCCATGTCCGCCGGCGATGAAGGAGACGGCGGACGGGAACGCGTTCGCCGCCTGGGGCGGCATCATGGGAGCGCAGAGCACGCTGGAAGCGGTCGTGACCGAAGGCTGGCTGAAGCGCGGCATTCCGCTGCCGGTATTGTCCCGGGCGCTGTCCGCGGCACCGGCGGAACGGCTTGGGCTCGCGGCGAGCAAAGGCGCGATCGAAGTCGGTCTCGATGCCGATCTCGCCATCGTCGACCTGCAGGCGCCGTACGTGTTGACGGCGGATCAGCTGAAATACCTTCATCCGCGCAGCGCGTACGAAGGCTTCGCGTTCGGCTGCCGCGTCGAGGCGACGCTGCTTCGGGGCAGCGTCGTCTATGACCGGCGCGCCGATCAAGGCGGGCTGGATACGGAGCGGCAGGCGAGCGGCCGGCTGCTCCGCCCCCAGGGCGCGGCGACGCGAACCGGTTAACGGAAGGAGGGCACGCATGGGCGAATCGGGCGTAAACGCGAAATGGACGGCGTCGCGCTTGCTGGAGCGGCTGTCCGCCATCGGAGCGGATCCGGCCGGCGGCGTGACGCGGCTGCTGTACGACGCCTCCTGGCGGGAGGCGCAGCTCGCCGTCGCGGATCTGATGCGGGAAGCCGGGCTTGAAGTGTCGGCCGATACGGTCGGCAACGTCTTCGGCCGGCTGGCGGGCGCGGACCCGTCGGCGCCTGCGGTGCTGACCGGCTCGCACGTCGACACTGTGCGCAGCGGCGGCGGCTACGACGGCGCGCTCGGCATCGCCGCCGGCATCGCGGCGCTGGCCCGCCTAAAGGCGGACTGCGGCCAGCCGCGCCGGACGCTGGAGGTCGTCTCCTTCTGCGAGGAAGAGGGCAGCCGCTTCCCGCTCGCGTATTGGGGCTCCGGCAACGTGACCGGGAACCGGCCGTTCGACGGCGCCTTGGATGCCCGGGACGGGAACGGGACAACGCTTCGGGCGGCGATGGCGGCAGCCGGCCTCGAGCCCGAGCAGCACGGCCGGAGCTGCCGAACGGATATCGGCTTCTTTGTGGAGCTTCATATCGAGCAGGGCGAAGTGCTGGAGCGGGAGGGCGTCGAGATCGGCGTCGTCGACGCGATCTTCGGGCAGCGGCGGTTTTACGTTACCGTCGAGGGACGCGCCGGCCATGCCGGCACGACGCCGATGGCGATCCGGTCGGACGCGCTCGCCGCGGCCGCGGAGATGATCGCGTGGCTGCGGCCGGCCGCGCTCGAAGCCGGCGGGGGGCTCGTCGCCACGGCCGGCCGGCTGGACGTCCACCCGAACATGCCGAACGTCATTCCCGGCAAGGCCGTCTTTTCGCTCGACGTTCGACATCGCGACGAGGCGGCCATCGACGCGTTCTGCGACCAGGCGCGCCTCGGGTTCGGCGCGGCCGCCGACCGGCACGGCGTCTCGGCGTCGCTGTCGTGCTGGCTCGCGGAGCCGCCTTCGCCGATGGATGCGGCGCTGCAGGCGCGCATCGCGCGGATTTGCGCGGCCAAGGGGTATTCGCACCGGACGATCGGCAGCGGGGCCGGCCACGACGCGGGGTTGTTCGCGCCGCTCGTGCCGACGGCGATGATATTCGTCCCGAGCAGAGGCGGCATCAGCCATTCGCCGCTGGAGTTCACGGCGCCGGAGGACGTCGAGCGCGGCGCGGACGTGCTGGCCGGGCTGCTGCATACGCTAGCCTATGGGGAGGAATCGGCATGAAACGCTATAAGGACTTGTCCCCGCCGCTCCGGATCATCATGACGCCGGGGCCGGTCGAGGTCGATCCGCGCGTGTCCAGGGCGCTCTCGTACCCGATGCTCGGCCAGTTCGATCCGGCGTTCACCGCAATCATGAACGAGACGATGGAGATGCTGCGCGAGCTGTTCCGGACGGACAACCGGTGGGCGTATCCCGTGGACGGCACATCCCGTTCCGGGCTCGAGGCGGTGCTGACCGGCCTAATCGAGCCGGGCGAGCGCGTGCTGGTGCCGGTCTTCGGCCGGTTCGGCTACTTGCTCGCCGAAATCGCCGAACGCTGCGGCGCCGAGGTCGTCACGATCGAGACGGCGTGGGGCGGCGTCTTCGCGCCGGAGGACGTCATCGCGGCGATCGACCAATACCTGCCGGGCGTGGTCGCGATCGTCCACGGCGAGACGTCGACCGGACGGATGCAGCCGCTTGAGGCGATCGGGCATGCCTGCCGCGAGCGGGACATCCTGCTCGTCGTCGACGCGGTCGCGACGATCGGCGGCGTGCCCGTCGAGACGGATGCCTGGAAGCTCGACGCCGTCGTCGGCGGCACGCAAAAATGCCTGTCCGTGCCGGCCGGCATGGCGCCGGTCACGTACAACGACCGCGTCGAGGCGCGCTTGCTGCGCCGAAAGCGGATCGAGAAAGGCCTTCGCCCGGAAGGCTGCGAGGCCGCGGAACCGGCGTCGTGCATACGCAGCAATTACTTGGACCTCGCGCAGCTGCAGGATTATTGGAGCCCGCGGCGGCTCAATCATCATACCGAGGCGACGGCGATGCTGTACGGACTTCGCGAGGGACTGCGGCTCGCGCTGGAGGAAGGGCTGGAGGCGCGCTTCACCCGGCACCGGCTCCACGAGCGGGCGCTCGTCGCGGGCCTTGCGGCGATGGGGCTCGAGCGATACGGGGACGACGCGTGCAAGATGCCCGTCGTCACGTGCGTGCGCATCCCCGCCGGCGTGGACGGGGAAGCGGTGCGCGCACAGCTGCTCGCCGATTTCGGCATCGAGATCGCCAGCTCCTTCGGCCCGCTCAAGGGGCGCATCTGGCGGATCGGCTCAATGGGCTACAGCTGCCGCAAGCCGAACGTGCTGCTGACGATGGCCGCGCTCGAAGCCGTGCTGCCGCTGCACGGGGCCGCCGTCCGGCCGGGCGAGGCTGTGAAGGCCGCGCTCGGCGTATACGCGGAAGCGGAGGCCGAGGCGGACTGACCGTTCGGCGATGCTGCGGTTAACGGCGAGAGCGAAAAGCGTTCGCCGGCCGCGTCGCGAGGCCTTGCTTCCCTAGCGGCGTCTCGGACGGAGCATCGCGGCCATGAACCGCGCGTTCCGCGCGGTGAGCGGACCGGAAAGACCAGTACGACGTTCCAGCGTTCAGTGTATCGGAGTCCCGCCGGCGGGACTCTTTTTTGGCGTGGCTGTCATTGGCGTGGCTGTCTTTGACGCATCCGTCGTTGCGCGGACGAAGCCTGACCGTTCTGTTTTCCGTATGGCCGCTATCTCGGATCGGGATAGCCGCGCGCTTGAAATACGCCTGCCTGTCGGGCGATAATGGCGGTACGGCGCTTCCGGCTGGAAGCGCGATGCTCGGGAGAGGGGCGCGGCCGGATGAATGATGCGATTAACGAGGCGATGAACAGGACGATCGACGAGACGAACAACGATTCGATTAACGAGACGATCGACGAAGCGGTATGCCCGATTTGCGGCCATGCCAACGCGTGCGCGGGGAGCCGGTCTTGCTGGTGCGCGGGCGAATCGTTTCCGGAAGGGATATTCGCGTTCATCCCGGCGGAAGCCCGAGGGAAGGCGTGCATCTGCCGGGCCTGTCTCGATCGCTATACGAAAACGGGTCATCCTCTGCGGGAGGAGACGCGCGAAACGGAGTAGCCGGGCATCCGGCGAGCCTTCTGGCGCGGAAGGAGGAGAACGTACATGAGGCTTCGATTGGAGAATGACGTTTGCCGGCTGTTCGGCATACGGTACCCGTTGTTTTTGGCGGGGATGGCCGGCGGACCGGGGACCGCGGAGCTGGCCGCGGCCGTCTCGGAAGCGGGCGGGCTCGGTTTCTTGGGCGCGGCGTATATGGAGCCGGAAGCGATGCGGGAGGCGATTCGGACGATCCGCACGAAGACGGACGCGCCGTTCGGCGTCAATTTATTCACCGTTTCACTGGCGGACCGGAACGAGCGCGTAGGGGCAGTACAGGAGCGCTTGGACGCGTTTCGCGGCCGGCTTGGCATCGACCGGGCGGCTGCCGGGCCGGTGAAGACGCCGGACAGGTTCGAGGAGCAGTTTCAAGTCGTGCTGGAGGAGCGCGTGCCCGTGATCAGCACGGCGTTCGGCTTGCTGCCGGAGCGGCTGGCGGCGCAGGCGAAGGCGGCCGGCATGCGGATCGTCGCGATGGCGACGACCGTGCGCGAGGCGGTGCTCGCGGAGCAGGCGGGCTGCGACGCTGTCGTCGCGCAGGGCGCCGAAGCGGGCGGCCACCGCGGCACGTTCGAGCTGGACGAGCACCCGATGGGCGCGGCTGTGGGCACGTTCGCGCTGGTGCCGCAGATCGCGGACCGCGTGCGCATCCCCGTCATCGCCGCGGGCGGAATCATGGACGGGCGCGGGCTCGTCGCCGCCCTGGCGCTCGGCGCCCAAGGCGCGCAGCTCGGCACGCGCTTCCTGACGGCCGCCGAATCCGGCGCGCAAGCCGCCTATCGGAAGGCGCTGCTCAGCAGCACGGAGGAGAGCACTGTCATCACGAAGGCGTTCTCCGGCCGCCCCGCGCGCGGCATCCGCAACGCGTTCGTGCGGGAGTGGGAGGCGGGCGGCCTGGATCCGCTGCCGTTCCCGACGCAAAATACCGCGACGCGCGACATTCGCAACGCCGCCGCGAAGCAGGGCAACGCCGATTACCTCTCGCTCTGGGCCGGACAGGGCACGCGGATGCTGACCGATGGGCAGCGGGCGGCGGACATCGTCGCGGAGATCGTCGAGCAGGCCGGCGCGATACTCGGCTAAGCGCGGACGGCGGTCAAAGTATGCTAGACAAGAAAGTGATGATTGCTTCACCTTCAGTGACTCGCTTGTGCGCCGGCATGGAAAAGGTCCGCGAACCGACGACGAACGCTTCACAGCTGCGCCCGAACGCCAAAACGCCAAGAAATCGGCTCGATTTCTTGGCGTTTTGTCTTTGTGGTTATGATGTTGGACTACTCGTAGTCAACCGCAAGTTTGGCGGACACGAGAGACGCTATTTGCCGGATATGACCTGAATTGAAGCCTTACGCGGACACAGATGCGATTATTCAGCCGAATCTCCTATCCGTAGCCGGCTACGGCGGCCATTAACGGAACGTCTGTCAAGCTCAAAGGGCCATAATCCCAAAAACGAACTAATAGCGGCTCCTGAGTCCGGAAACCATGCTGTGGCGAGAGAAAAGACAGTTCCGTGCGCGATGATCTTCGCCAAACGAACTTGAATCAGGCAACCACCTGCCTCAAGACACATCGTGGGCTCGCGGCTCGCGTCAAAGGCAGCCGGCGCACCAAACCCGCGCCGATTGCCCGCACCCCCAAGACCGCTCTGCAAGGCCGCCGTGCGCATCCGCCGCGAGGCGCCCCCAGGCCTGCGCCGTCATCGCCGGCGGCATGGGCCGTCAGAACCCCGCCGGCCGCCTCATTCGACGCCGTCGGTAAAATGCTTCTCGTAATGTTTGTCGCCCTTGTGCTCGAGATCGGAGACCGTCTTCTCCAGAATTTGCACGATTTGCTCCTTCACCTGCGAGAGCGTATCGTAGAACAGCACTTCTTCGCTGCCGACGATCCGGTAGCCGTTGATGGCGTGCATCGCGGTCAGCAGGCGATGATGCTCCGCCAGCTCGTTGATGGCGCCAAGCGTATGCGCGGTTTGCAGAAACAAATCCTTGTGCCGCTGCTCGATGAGCCGGCGCTCCAGCTGTGCCATTCGTTCGTTCATGGATATTCGCTCCTTCGCTCGCGCGGGATGACGCGGATTCGGCGCACCCAAGGTGAAGCCGTACGTTGAATGATATGAACGGGGGAGCTTTGGCATGACTGCGGGCCGGCACGGAGGGAAGGTCTCGGTTCTGATCGGCTTTATGCGCGGACACGGCAAAAAAGCCGCGTCGCCGAGGCTTGCCTCCTGTTTGCTCCATTCTGCCTGATCATTACTTAACGGTTGCTTCTTAACGACCGTTTCTTAACGACCGCTTCTATCCGACCGCATCCTGCTGCCCGCCATAGCTCGCTCCGTTCGATCGTCCCGCAGCTCGGGCGCGTTACCGCTAATTCAAGGACCGGTTGAACTTCCCGGCGAAGTGGCCGATGACGGGCTCGATTAACGCGTCGTCGAGCAGGCCGAGCTTATCGGCCTTGAACAACTGAATCTTTTTGAACTGGTAATAGTCGCGCAGCACCTCGCGAACGGTCGTCTGGTTGTACAGCAAATACTTCACGTTCAAGATTTCGCGGAGCAGCACGTTATCTTGAAGCAGGACGAATTTCTCGTTGATGGCGTTGAAGATGCCTTTTTGCATGCCGTCCCGGTAGAACCGCAGCGTTTGCTCTTCGCGCTTGTGCAGCACCTGCTTCAGTTCGTCGTACAGCTCGGGATAAGCGGTTTGCAGATCCTTCAGGAATACGTCGGAGATCTTGCCGACGAGCGCGATGGATTGCTCGAACAGCTGTTGAAACCAAGTGCCGAACGACCGCTCATCGCCGTCCTCGATCCGGTCCTCGAGCTTCTCGATATAATCGATGAAGATCCGCGCGACGCCCTCGATGACCTCCTGCTTAGAGGAGAAGTGCTTGTACATCGTGGCCCGGCTGACGTCCATGCATTTCGCGATGTCGTCCATGCGCAGCGACTGGAAGCCTTCCTTCGTGAAGTAGTCGATCAATTTCTTCAGGAGCTTCGTTCTCGCCGGATAGTCTTGCGTCTCGTTCGTCATCGTCGTCGCCCCCTTTAGCCGATTCTCTTCTCCGTATTATACATGAGTCGTGAACGGATTACACATGTTGCGCGCGATAGACAAATTGGATGCACCTTGTTCACTTCGATGTAGATCTGACGAACACGTAAATCGCGAATCGCGAAAACAGCAAGCGCATTCTTGCGCGGGAAAGCCAGGCACCCGGAAGGGAGCAGAACGTCGGAGCCGGAAAGGCGGGGCCGGATCGCGGTCGAGCGAGCGCGCACACGCTGAGTACGCATGGCACAGTATGAAGCGGGTATCGGGCAGTGGGAAGAGCAGAAATGTCGGCTTGATCAGCGCCGCCAACCAAAAAAAGCCTCGAAGCGAGGCTTTTTTGCAGATCGAGGCGCGCCGAATCACGGCGGTTCACCTTCTAACGGAAGCCCGGCGCCGCCGCGCCGTTCTTTTCGCAGCAGCGGCCCGGCAAGCGCGCCGATCAAGCTGCCGAACAGCAGGAGGATGCCCGCGGTCTGCAGCGCATCGGGACGGAAGCCCGTCACGCCGACGTCGAGCAGGATGGCGACGGCCGGGTCGACGAAGACGAGCAGCGACACGGCGGCGGACGGCAGGTGCCGGATGCTGCGGAAGAACAGCAGGTAGACAAAACCGGTATGGATGACGCCGGTCAGGACGGCGAACCGCCATTGCGAGGCGTCCAGACCCGCGTAGGACGTGAAACGGACGAAAGGCAGCAGCACCAGCGCGCCGATGAGCATCTGGATGAGCGTCGTCGCGTAGACGCTCGTCCGGCGGACGGTCCGGCCGAGCAGCATCGTCGCGGCGTAGAAGAATGCGGCGGCGACGGCGTACAGCATGCCCCGACAATCGGGCGCCGACGCGCGGAAGCCGTCCGCGCCTATCAGCAGCAGCGTCCCGGCGAAGCAGCCCGCAAGCGCGATGACCGCGCCAGTCCTCAGCCGGTCCCGGAACAGGAAGCTTCCCGCCAGCAGCACGAGCACCGGCGCGAGGTGATAGAGCGAGATGGCGATCGTGACGGAGATCAGCTCGAACGACTTGAACAGGAAGATCCAATTCATCACGTTCGTGACGCCGCACGCCGCGATCAGCGCCGTTTCCTTCGCGGACCAGCGCTCGCGCTTGAAGCTGCCGGACAGCATCCACGCGGCGAAGAGGAAGACGATCGCGCACAGGCAGCGCGCGAAGACAAGCTCGAGCGCCGGCAGGCCGGCATGGCGCGAGAAGAAGCCGATCGAGCCGAAGATCGCCATGGCGAGCAGCAGTTGAAGCAAAGCGGATTTATTCATCGCGAATCTTCTCCCGGGGTAGCTATTAGGATGCGCATGCGCAGCATGACAGTTGGTATTGTATGACGAACCGGCGCCCGCTTGCAACGTGCGTTTTGCGCCGCCCGGTGAGCCGTGCCGATTTGATCGATGCCGGGAATTGCGGTACGATAAGCAATAATGGCGATTGGACTTACGGGAGAGGAACGTGACAATCATGAAATCCGAAACAGGCATCAAACTCACTTCGCTGTCGAGCAAAGGCGGCTGCGGCTGCAAAATCGGACCGGCGGACTTGGAGCAAGTCATCCGCCATCTGCCGCCGGCGGAGCCGAATCCCGATCTGCTCGTCGGGCTCGATACGAGCGACGACGCGGGCGTCTACCGGCTGAGCGCCGATACGGCGATCGTGCAGACGGTGGACTTTTTCACGCCGATCGTGGACGATCCGTACGCGTTCGGCCAGATCGCCGCGGCGAACGCGATCAGCGACATCTACGCGATGGGCGGCAAGCCGCTGACGGGCTTGAACATCGTGGCGTTCCCGATCGCGACCTTGGACAAGAGCATCCTGGCCGAGATCATGCGGGGTGCCGCGGATAAAGCGAAGGAGGCCGGCGTAACGATTCTCGGGGGCCATTCCATCGACGATAAGGAGCCGAAGTTCGGCATGGCCGTGACGGGCATCGTCCATCCGGACCGCATCCGGACGAACGCCGGAGCGAAGCCCGGCGACCGGCTCATCCTGACCAAGCCGATCGGCGTCGGCATCATGACGACGTCCATCAAGAAGGATCAGCTCTCGGCCGAAGAGACGGCGCGCGTGACGCAGGTCATGGCGACGCTCAACAAGCGGGCCGCCGAGATCATGGACCGCTACGACGTGCACGCCTGCACGGACGTAACCGGCTTCGGCCTGCTCGGACATGCCCTCGAGATGGCCAAGGGCAGCGGCGCCGCGATCACGATCCGCAAGCGGGACGTGCCGGTGCTGCCGCGGACGCGGGAGCTGGCCGAGCTCGGCTTCGTGCCCGGCGGCACGAAGAACAATTTCGCGCACATCAGCGGCCGCGTCACGTTCCCGGTGAATATGGATCAGATCGATCAATGGATTCTGTGCGACGCGGTGACCTCCGGCGGGCTGCTGATTTCCGTCGCGGAAGGCGACGCGGACGCGCTGCTCGCGGATCTCGTGGAAGCAGGCGTCGAAGCCGGCTTGATCGGCGAAGTGACGTCGGCGGCGAGCGGTCATATTTACGTCGAAGCATAATCGAGGCGGCCGGCGGTCACATTTACGTCGAGGACGTAACCGACGACGGCCCGGCTGCCGTTCATCCCATAACGCGGACATAGGCAAGGAGCTAACGATATGTTTCAAGATATAACACTCGAGCAATGGCGGGCGCTGAGGGACGAACGCGGCATCACGACGATCGACGTCCGGTCGCCGTCGGAATTCCGCTCGGCCACCATCCCGGGCAGCCTGAACATCCCGCTGTTCGACGACGAGGAGCGCGCCGAGATCGGCACCCTGTACAAGCAGGTCAGCGTCGATGCGGCGAAACAGCGCGGACTCGAAATCGTGTCGGCGAAGCTGCCGGCGTTCATTCGCGAAATCGCCGGCGTACCCGGCAAAAAAGCGGTGTTCTGCTGGCGGGGCGGCATGCGCAGCAAGACGACCGCGACCGTGCTGTCGCTGATGGGCATTCACGCGTATCGCTTGAACGGCGGCTACCGCGCATACCGGCAGTACGTCGTCGGCGAGCTGGAGACGATGGAATTCGCGCCGCACGCCGTCGTGCTGCACGGCAATACGGGCAGCGGCAAGACGGAGATTTTGCGCCGTCTGAAGGCGCAGGGCCGCCCGGTGCTCGACCTGGAGGGCATGGCCGGCCACCGAGGCTCGATCTTCGGCGAAATCGGCCTGCAGGCCAGCAACCAGAAGATGTTCGACGCGCTGCTGCTCGAGGAGCTGTGGGCCGCCCGCGGAGCAACGTACTTCGCGGTCGAGGCGGAGAGCCGGCGGGTCGGCAAGGTCGTCCTGCCCGAACTGGTCATGCGCAAGAAGGAAACGGGCATTGGGATTCTGATCGAGCTGCCGCTGCGCGAACGGGTGCTGAACATCGTCGAGGACTATAAGCCATGGGAGAATCCGGAGGCTTGCCTCGCGGCCTTCAAGCGCATCAAGGCGCGGCTGCATACGCCGATCGCGCACGAAATCCAGGGCTGCCTGGAGAAGCAATCGTATGATAAGGCGGTCGAGCTGCTGCTCGTCCATTATTACGATCCGCGGTACGCGCATTCCGCGGAGCAGTATGAAGAAGCGCCGCGGTACGTCGTTCGGGCCGGCAGCGTCGACGAGGCGTACCGCGAGACGGAGCGAATCCTCGACGAGCTGCGAGCGCAGCCGGCGCTTGCGGGCGAACGTTGAACGAACGCAATAAGGTCCGCTTTCGGCAATCGCCGAAAGCGGACCTTTTGATGTTTATAACGATTACGGCACCAGCCAGTCTACAGCACCAGCTCGCCGATGAACCCGCAGAGAATGCCGAGGACGACGACGGACGACGTGACGAAGCCGAGTACCTTCCGCGGGAATGCGCCCGCCACCAGCAGCAGGGACGGCAGGCTCACGGCCGGCAGTGTCACGAGCAGGACGGCGGCCGGCCCCGCGCTCACGCCGAGCGACAGGAACGACTGGATGATCGGAATCTCCGCCGCGGTCGGGATGACGAACAGCGTGCCCGCAATGGCGAAGAACAGAATCGCGCCCAAGCCTCCGTGCAGCCAAGCAGGTAGGTCGAAGCTTTGCAGCACGCCGAGCGCGAGCACGGCGACGATGTACACGGGCACGAGCGTGACCGCCATTTTGAACAAGCTCTTGAACCAGGCGGCCCACAAGGAGCCATGGCGCGGGGCGGCTTCGGCGTCCGGCAGCTGCTTCGAGAGACGCTCGGCCATGGCGCGCGGCGCTTCGAACCGGTTGGCGGCATAGCTGACGCCGAAGGTGATCAGCAGCCCGAAGGCCAGCCGGAGCAGGGTGAATTTCCACGATAGCACGAACGTCATGAAGATCAAGGTCGCCGGATTGAGAAGCGGATTGCCCAGCCAGAACGCCAGGCTGGCGCCGGCCGATACCTGCTGCTTGCGCAGACCGGCGGCGATCGGAGCGGCGCAGCACGTGCACATCATGCCCGGCAGCGAGGATACGCCGCCGATGAGCGTGCTGCGCATCGAAGTGCGGCCGAGCACCTTCAAGAGCCAGTTCGCGGGAAGCAGCACTTGAACCATCGAGCCGACGATCATGCCGAGCACGGCCGCCTTCCAGATGGCTTTGAAATACGCCTGCGCGTAATCGAGCGACGACTGCCAGATGGACAGCGGATGGTCGGCGCCGGAGCCTTTCAGGATCGAACCGCCGATGGAATGCTTGTCGGCGGCCGTCAAGGCTTTGCCATAGTACGGCCACCATTTGACGTAGGCCAGGCCGGCCGCGGTGAGGACGACGAATAGAAGGACGAGCAGCCAAGTTTTGCGGTTCGCCGCGTTTGGCCGCATGATAGGGTTTGCGTGTGACATGAGACCTCCAATATTCCGATGAGAAGTAGATAGACCTTCTGCATTATAGCACAAACCGGACGATTGGGGAGTACCCCCGCGCGCAATGCCGATATGTAAAAAAGACGGATCGCCGGATCAGCCCCTGGCCGGCAAGGCGAAGGCGGCGGATAGAACGCGTTGGGCGGCGCAAGCGGAAACCGGAGCCGGAGACCGAAGCCGTGAGAACGAAGATGGAGACCGCTGCCATGCGGCAGAGTTGCCGATTCTTGCCGGCGTTCCGCCGGAATTGCTATAGTGGAGTCAAGCGGCGGCGAGAGCCGCAGCTCATCCGGGAGAGGGGCGATACGGCATGGCGAACGCATGCGGCGCGGCAACGATGCGCCATTACGGGCGGGAGGCACGGCAGGCATGACGGACGATCGGCGAAAGGAGCGCGTGCCGTCGCGGCCGGAGGCGGTGTTCTTCGATTTGTACGAAACGCTGATCACCGAATTCGAGGACGGCCGGAGACGGTCGAAGCGCGCGTACGACTACGACGGGCTCCTCGGGCTTAGCGCCGAGACGTTCAAGGCGGAGTGGGGCGCGCGCCAAGCGCGGCGCATGAATGGGACGTTCCGCGATTATCCGGACGTTCTTCGGGATATTCTCGCCGCCCGCGGGCTGGCGGTCGACGAGGGCGCGGTCCGGTTATTGCATGAATCGCGTCTCGAAGAGAAGCGCATTCCGTTCGCTCCGATACGGGCGGACGTGCTCGAGCTGCTGACGAGGCTGCGGGCGCGGGGCATCAAGCTCGGGCTGATCAGCAACTGCACACGGGAAGAGGTCGACGCTTGGGATGGATCGGAGCTGTCGCCGCATTTCGACGACCGGATCTTCTCGTTCGAGGCGGGATGCAGCAAGCCGGACGAAGCGATTTATCGGCTGGCATGCTTCCGGATGGACGTAAGGCCGGAAGCGTGCGTCTTCGTCGGCGACGGCGGTTCGCGCGAGCTGGAGGGCGCCGACCGCGCGGGGATGCGGGCGTTCCATGCGCATTGGTACAATACGTATATCGAGAGCGCGTATCCGAAACTGGCTTCGCCGCTCGAGCTGTTGCATTATTTGAATTAGCCGGTCTGCGGGAGACGCAAGGCGTGCAGATCTCGGCCGCGGCGGGAAAGGGGACGCATCGCATGAAAATCGGGGAGTACGGTACCGAGCAGGCTACGTTTGCCGGAGGGTGCTTCTGGTGCATGGTGAAGCCGTTCGACGAGCTGGCGGGCATCGTGTCGATCGTCTCGGGCTACACGGGCGGACATACGGACAATCCGACCTATAAGGAAGTCGGCACTGAAACGACCGGGCATTACGAGGCGGTACGGATCACATATCAGCCGGAGGTGTTTCCGTACGAACGGCTGCTCGAGATCTTCTGGCAGCAGATCGACCCGACCGACGCCGGCGGGCAGTTCCTGGACCGCGGCCATTCGTACCGGACGGCGATCTTCGCGCATGACGAACGACAGCGAAAGCTGGCCGAGGCGTCGAAGCGGGCGCTGCAGAAGAGCGGGCGCTTCAAGAACCCGATCGTGACGGCGATTCTGGACGCGGGACCGTTCTATCCCGCGGAGGACGAGCATCAGGACTATTACAAGACGCACCGGGGGCATAATAACAAGTACGTCGAGGCGTCCGGACGGGAGGCGTTTGCGCAGCGGCATTGGCATACCGAGCGCGACAGGGAACGGTGGAAGGGGCTGCTGACCGACCGGCAGTACCGCGTCACGCAGCTGGGCGAAGACGAACCGCCGTACGACAACGCATATTGGGACGAAGACCGTGCAGGCCTATACGTCGACATCCTGAACGGCGCCGCGCTGTTCGGCTCGGCGGACAAGTTCGCGTCCGGCACCGGCCATCCGGGCTTCGTCAAGCCGATCGAGGAGGGCGCCGTCCGGCGTGTGGCGGAGCTCGGCGGCGGCCGGGCGCGGACGGTGCTGCGCGCGCGGCTGTCGAACGCGTACCTGGGCGAGCTGCTTCGCGACGGCCCCGGCCCGGACAAGCTGCATTACCGCGTGAACGCCGCCGCTCTGCGGTTCATTCCCGCGGATGAGCTGGAGCGAGAGGGCTATGGGCGCTACGCGGCATACATCACTGGGGAGACGTAGACCGGCACGTGGCGCGATTTGAGGCGTTCAGCTGATCGGCTTCTCGGGAATGCGCTTCTCCTCGACGAATCGCTGCAGCAGCGAGATGAACGCCTTGACCGGCCGGCCGAGAAATTTTTCGCGGTTGTGCACGATGACGACTTGCCGGCTTAAGACGGGGGCGACGATCGGAATCGCCCGGATCCGCTCGTTGCCGTACAGCTGTATGAGCGATCTGGAGAGGATGCTGACGCCGGCACCGGATCCGACGAGGCTGAAGATCGATTCGATCGTGTTCGTCTCGATGATCGGATTCATGACGAAGCCGCATGACTTGCAGGTCGCCTCGATCAGCTGCCGGCACTTGTGGTCTTGAGGAAACCAGATGACGGGCAGACGCTCCGCGTCCCGGAACGGCACGGACGCTGCGTCCGCCAGCGGGTGATCGGCGGCCACGGCCATATAGAACCGCTCCTCGTACAGAGGCAGTGCCAAGAGCCGGTCGTCGTTCACCGGCAGGAGCGTGAGCCCGGCGTCCAGCTCGTTGTTCATGACCCGCTCGGCGACGTCTTCGGCGGCGTCGATTTTGATCTTGATGTTCGGGAACTGCCGGTTGAAGGCGACGAGCTGCGAGGCGGCCAGGTGGTTCAGCTCGCCGGGCAGTGTGCCGACGGACAGCGTACCGCGCTCGCCTTCCTGCAGCTCCCCGATCTGATCCTTCGCGCTGCGCAGGGCACCGAACACGACGGCGGCATGCGTCCTCAGCACGGCGCCCGCTTCCGTCAGGGCGATCCGTTTGCCGATCCGGTCGAATAGCGGCGTCCCGATTTCGTCCTCAAGCGCTTTGATCTGATGGCTCAGCGTAGGCTGCGTGATGCCGAGCTTGTCGGCCGCGCGCGTGAAGTGCAGCTCGTCGCATATCGCGCTGAAATATTCCAGCTGTCGGATTTCCAAGGATGAACCCCTCCGTATACGAAAATCATTGATTGTATCTATCATTATATCCAAACCAATTCAGAATATCTATTATTATCGACTGGCTCCGGCATGAGAACGATTGAACGTATCTATGATATCCATAGAAACGATAGTATTGACCGATGGTTCGGTGCTTCGTACAATGAAGGCGTTAAGCAATCATCCGACTATGGAGGTCATTCATCATGCCAAAAACCATTGCCGATATCGTCATCCCGGACAGCCGGCTGGCGTCGCAGGCGGCCGAGCTGCTGCGCGACCACGGCGACGAGCTGCTCTGGAACCATTCCCACCGCGTCTACCTGTTCGGCGCCTTGCAGGGGAAGCAAGCCGGCCTTGCGTTCGATTCGGAGCTTCTGTACATCAGCGCGCTGTTCCACGATTTGGGCTTGACGAAGCGGTACAGCAGCCAGGATCTGCGCTTCGAGGTGGACGGCGCGAACGCCGCGCGCGATTTTCTCCGCTCGCACGGCGTGCCGGAGGCATCCGTCCGGCTCGTCTGGGACGCGATCGCGCTGCATACGACGATCGGCATCGCCCAGCACAAAGAGCCCGAGGTCGCCCTCATCTACTCGGGCGTCGGTTACGACGTCATGGGCGAGAACTTCGACGCCTTGACGGCGGACGTTCGCGAGCAAGTGACCGCGGCATTCCCGCGCGACCAGTTCAAGCAGAAGATTCTGCACGCGTTCCTCGAAGGCTTCAAGCATAAGCCGGAGACGACGTTCGGCAACATCAAGTCCGACGTCTGCGAGCTGCTGCTGCCGGGCTACAAGCGGCCGAGCTTCTGCGACTGCGTGCTGCACAGCCGCTGGGCGGAATAATGCCGCCGCATTGACGGCGATGTATACGCGGCCCGCAGGCACGCGGGCCGCGAGACGGAACGGAACAGGGGCGACCGGAAGTGGGATTCTAGCAAAGCCGTTTCTTTCGCGCGCATGCGCGAAGGGAGCGGCTTTTTGCCGCTGCACCGGTCGATCTAGTGCCGGGGGCGGGCTGGGTTTCGCGTCGCAAACAGGAATAACCGGCACGGCTGTTGAAGTAGGTAGCATTACGGCAATGATGGCGATAGGAGGGAACATGAGCACCACCTCGAACGAAGGAAACGGTTTCCAATATATCCGATCGGAATGGAAACTGAACGAAACGATTATCGCGCTTGCCCCGTCCGAATCGGAGCCGTATCGGTGAGATTTTCCATGCCGCCTTCATCGTGCATCAGAACCGAACGCTATTGATCCATGGCACGAAATGGAATCGCTTAGATATCACGGATCCCCGGAATGGCGCGCTGCTAACGGATCGCGTTATTCAACCAAGCGGATTTGTCGATCATCAATATATCGGGGCGGAGCATGATTTGGATTATTTCCACGGGCAGCTGGTCGTATCGCCGGATGGGAACTGGGTGGCCGACAACGGCTGGATATGGCATCCGATGGGAGCGATCGCGACTTGGAACCTGGATCGGTGGTTGACGGAAAATGTCTGGGAGTCCGAAGACGGTCCGAGCCGTCGCGCGTTATGGTGGGGGAAATATGATTGGAATGATTCGATCTGCTGGTTGAATGAGCATGAAATCGGGATAACGGGGCAGTTTGAAGCGGATCTGTTCGACGAAGAAGAGCTTGCGGGGATTCCGGCGTGCTGGCTGTTCAGAAGTTATGACGCGCGCACCGGCGAACTTACGGCTTCGTATCCCATTGCCCGGGGAAAGCTGTTCTACGCCGACCATGTATTCTGTTCGACCGATCAGAATGGCGTTCTTGTCTACGACGCCGAAGGAAACGTTATCTTTCAAGATGCATCGATGCATCTCAAGGCCTACAGCGTCGTTTCCGATACGTTCGTCGACTATCGCGACGACCTGCTGACGTTCTATATTCCCGCGAGCGGAAGGACGTGAAATCTTTGTTCGACGAATCCGAGTACTTCGACGAATCCTTCACGGGACTCCGTTTCGAAGAGGAGAAGCTAGATGGGGTCCGGTTCTATGACTGCGTGTTCACGGATTGCCATTTTGCCGGGACGGCGTTCCGGGACTGCAAATTTACGGGCTGCAGCTTCGTCCGTTGCGACCTGAACGGCATCCGCATCGCGGATACGGCGTTCTCGCAGGCGTCGTTCACGGGCTCCAAGCTGGTCGGCATCAATTGGACCGAGGCGGACTGGCCGCGGATTGCCGTGCCCGGACTGCTCAAATTCGAAGGCTGCACGCTGAACCATAGCACGTTCATCGGCCTCGAGCTGCCGCAATGCGTCATCACCGGCTGCCTGGCCAAGGACGTGGATTTCCGCGAAGCCAATCTGGCGGCGGCCGACATGCGCGACACCGACTTTAGCGAAAGCCTGTTCGGCGACACGGATCTACGCGGCGCGGACTTCTCCGATGCCGTCAACTATGCGATCGATCCCAGTGCGAACCGGCTCTCGCAGGCGCTGTTCTCGCTGCCGGAGGCGCTGTCGCTGCTGCATCATATGGATATCCGGCTGAATGACGATTAAGCCGGCGAACGTGCGCAGCCCCGAAGCGCGGTGACAAAGCCGTGCGGACACAGGAGCCGCTATGGTGCGATTATCGCGAGTTTGGCGTTTGGCGGCCAGGAGATCCGTTATTGCCGGCATATGCCCCGAAATTGCGGCTGCATCTGGCAAATAGCGGATCGTGTGCAGCTAGAATAAAAAGTGGACACAACGTTAAGGAGCGCAAGATAATGTACTTAACGAAAGCGAGGTGTCCCACCGTGGGGGAACAACGGCAGCGGTACAACGAAGAGTTTAAAAAGCAAACGGT
>NZ_JBHSHY010000061.1:0-23994 GCF_042653205.1 Paenibacillus sp. GCM10023250
CGCGAGCCCGCGCTCGCGCCGCCCTGGGGCGGGCGGGGCCGCGCGCCCGCGGCGAGCACGGCGGCGAGCAGCAACGCCGCCGCCGCGGCGAACACGGTGCCAGACCGGGCGAACATCCCGGTCCAGAGCACGTTGTCGCCCGCGAAGCGCAGCAGGCGCGCCGCGAGCGGCAGCCGCTCGGCGGCGGAGGCGACGCCGCCGCCCCAGTCGCCGAAGTGGCCGGCCGTGAAGGCGAGCGCCAGCTTCGCGAAGCCGGCGGCGCCGCCCTCGCTCAGCGCAAGCCCGGCCAGCCACAGCAGCTGGAATACAGCCGCGAGCGCGGCGAACAGCAGCGCGCGCGGCCAGCGCCGCTGCCCCGCCCGCCGCCAATCGGCCGCGCTCAAGGCCAGCAGCCAGACGACGCCGAGCCCGAACGGCGCGAAGGACAGGCGCACGCCCATCAGCACGCCGAATAGGAACAGCGCCGCGGCCGTCCGCCCCCAGGTCCTGCGCTCCATCGCCCGCTGCCAGCTCCATAGGTACCACCAGAGCACGGCGATGCCGGCCGCTTCCGACATCGGGCGCACGCTCTGCAGCCAGAGATACGGTGCGGTAAGCGCGAGCAGCGCGGCCAGCAGCGACCAGGCGGGCGACAGCCTGCGGCGGGCGAGCCGCCAGAGCGGAATAACCGACAGCGCGCCCATCAGGATGTTAAGCGCCTCGTAGGATTGAACGGGATCCGGCACGAACCGGCGCATCGCCGTGGCGCCCAGCACGAAGTACGGATACCCCGGAAAATGCGGCTGCATCGCCAGCAAGTCGAACCGGTCGAGCGCCAGCGCGAAGTCGACCTCATCCCAGCTCGCGGCGAACGGACTGCGATGCTGCCAGCTGTATGCCGCCCAAGCAAGGACGCACAGCAAGAGGGCGACGGGAGCCGCCCAGCGCGAGATCGCCGAAGCTTCGTGCGCTCGGGCATCCATCCCGCCGCCGAGCATGGTCATGCCGTGGCCGGACGGTTCCATCCCGCCGTCGAGCAAACTCATGCCGCGGCCGGCCGGTTCCGTCCCTCCGTCGAGCACGGTCATGCCGCGACCGGACAATTCCGTTCCGCCGTCCTCGCAACGCGGCATGCCCGGCAGGCGGCCGCCTTCCGCTGCCGCCGCCCGCCCAAGCTGTTCGGCCGCCGCTGCCGCTCTCCCGCCCGCCTGCTCCGCCATGTCCTTCCCTCCGCTCCATGCCGATTCTGAAGTCGCCCGTTCATCTCGCCAGTTTAGGCGCAGAACTTGCCCGCCGGCCACCGCTTGTATCCGGCTCGGCGCCAAGCCGTTCCGCCAAAACCTGCCCGCTTGGCCCATTTGTTCCGATGGAACGAGCCACCAATCGCAGCTCCAGCCGGCCCGGACCGTTTTATCCGAACCGTCGCTCCTGCTCCGCCGGTGCCGCCGAGACCGCGCGCCGTATCGCCGGCCCCGCAGCCTGGGTGCCTGCCGCTGCTTCCGCGTCCGGCCGCCGTTCGCGCTTCGCCGCGGGCCGCCGCATTTCCCGCCAGATCGCCGGCAGCACGCGGCCGAGGTACTTCCGGAATTTAATGAACGATTGCCCGTGAACCCGCACCTGGTACGTAATCGGCACCTCCTCCATGACGAAGCCTTGGCGGACGAGGTTGAGCGTCAACACTTGCGCGTAGTTGTAGTCGTGAATGATCTCGGCGCAGGCCATCGCCTCACGCGAGAAGCCTCGCATCCCCGACTGCCCGTCCCAAATGACCCGGCGCAGCAGGATCGCCTGCAGCAGCGTGAAGCAAACGTTGCCGAGGCGCCGGTGCAGCTTCATCCCGCGGATCGTTCCTTTGAACCGCGAGCCCATCGTGTAATCCGCCCGTCCTTCGAGGATCGGGGCGATCACGTTCGGAATCTCCGCCGCCGGATACTCGTTGTCCGCATCGATCATCAGCCCGACGTCGGCGCCCAGCCGCAGGCAGCCCTCAAGCCCTTCGCGCACCGCCGCGCCGAGGCCGCGATTGGCCGCGAACGACGTCACGTGGTCGGCGCCCGCCCGCCGGGCTTCTTCGACCGTTCCATCCGTCGAGCCGTCGTCGACGACCAGTACCTCGACCGTCCAATTCCTGCCGATTTCCCGGGGAATACGCGCGATGACGTGCCCGATATTCCCTTCCTCGTTATGCGCGGGCAGGAAGACGACCAGCTTCTTCCTGCGATTCGTTGTCATGCCGTTCTGCTTCATACCGTTCCTCTCTTCTTCGCATCGGCGGTCACGAACGCGTCCGTCAACACCGGTCCGCGGCTGTGGCTCGGCAGCGGCGCGCCGAGCAAGTAACTGAGCGTCGGGGCGACCGAGACGAGCGACTGCTTGACATCCACCTTGACGCCCCGCTTGACGTCCGGCCCGTACAGGAAGAACGGCACGTACCGCTCGCCTTCGTCCAAATGCCCGTGCCCGCCGATGCCGTCGGCCTGCCCGTGGTCCGCGCATACGATGAACGTCGCGCCGTCGGCATCCCCGCGCGCCTCCAACCATTCGGCGAACTCGGCGATGAGCACGTCCGCTTCCTCGATCTTTTGCCGATACTCCGGATACAGGGCGCCCATGCTGTGCCCCGTCTGATCCGTCGCGATGAATTGCACGACCAGGAGATCGGGATTCTGCTCCTCCATGATCAGCTTCGCCCGCTCCATAATGTTGCGATCCGCCTTGTCGTTATGCATGACGGCCGTGACGCTCTCCACATCGTCGCCCATGGAATCGATCAAATGCGCGATGCCGAGCAGCCGGCCGCGCTTGCCGACCTTCCGCAGGCTGTCAAAGATCGATTCCACCTTGATGCCCAGCTTCCAGACCATATTGGACGTAATGCCGTGCTCCCGGGGGTACGTACCCGTGAACATCGAGGAGAAGCAGACGACCGTCCGCGCCGGATACACCGTCTCCATCTGGGTGTACTCCGTGCCCTCTGCCCGCCACTTCTTCAAGAACGGCGCGTTCGCCTCCTCAAACCGGTCCTTCCGCATGCCGTCAATGACGAGCACGAACACTTTGCCGTCCGCCTGACGACGCGGCCGCTCGACCGGCGCCGTGCGCCCGGGCATCTCCTTCGGCTTCCAGTCGAACAAATTGCGGTGCAGCACCCATGCGTAGACAGCGATCGCAGCAAGGAAGCACGCGTACGCTCCCCAGCCGAAGTCGGTCACTGCCGCCGCCTTATCCGCCCATTTAGCCCCCGCCGTATCGACGACGAACAGGAGCAGCAGCACCTTCGGCAGCTGTTCCTGGGCATTGCCGCTCGTGGAATCGCTGTTCTTCAGCACCAATTTCCAGAACCGCTTGAAATTCCACCAGGACGTCCCGATCCGCAGATGGTAATAGAACGTGCCCCAGAAGTAAATCGTGAAGAACAGGAACAGTCCGATTCCGAGCGCGTAGAGCCCGAGATGCAGCGGCGCGTCCCGCCACAGCACCAACGCTGCCACGAGGGGCAGCCACAAATAATTGCGCAGAAACAGCGGAAAATCATATGCGAAATAAAGCGCGAACAGCGGCAGCGCCGCCAGCAGCCCGAGCCCGAACCGCGTCCAAAAGCTCGCATCTCCCCAGCTTCCGAGATGATAAAGCGCGAACACCGCGACCGTGAAAATCGGCGTGAACGGCTTCCCTTCGTTCAATAAATTCCAGCAGCGCGCCGCTACGATCTCGAATCCCGACGCCTTCTTCATTCGTGTCGCCCCTCTCTTCCGCGCAGCCGCAGCCAGCCGCGCATGTCCGTCCACGTAACGGCGGTCATGGCCATCGATAGTCCCCCCGCGATATATGCAAACGCGAACTTATACCCGTGCGACAGCAGCGCCGCCGTATACGCTGCGCTGCCCGCGACGCCCAGTACGCCGAGCGATGCCGTGAGCGTCGTCTCGTACGTGCCGATGCCGCCCGGCGTAACGTGAAAGGCTTGTCCGGCGATCGTCATACCGGTGACCCACACCGCTTCCAGAGGATTGACCGGCAGCTCCAACGCCAGCGCCACGCCGTAGACGACCGTGCCCTCCAGCAGCCAGCTGGCCAGCGTCATGCTCGCCGCGCCCGCGCCGCGCCTCGAGGTCAGCGTCGCGCGCAGATGTTCGTAATGCCGCATGATCAGCCTGGCAATATGTTGCACGCGCGATCCTGACTCTTCTTGCCTTCCGGCAGCTTCTTGCCCGTCCGTCTCGCGCAGGGTCCGCCGCCGCCAACGCTCGAGGCCGAGCCATCCGGCCACAGCCCCCAGCGCGCCGATGCCGGCCGCGAGCATGAACCACGGCGATGCCTCGAGCCCCAGCGCGAGCGCGCCGACTGCCCCGATAAGCAGCAGCGAAGCCAGATCGAGCATGCGCATCGCGGCCACGCCGTGCAAGGAGTCGTCCCACCGCGCCGAGGTTCCGCGCACGAGAAGTCCCGTCCGCGCCAGATCCCCCGCCTTAACGGGAAGGACATGGTTGATCAGCAAGCTCACGAACAGCGGATGCACGTAATGCCGCAGCGGGTCGAGCTTATTTCGCCCGGCGTACAGCCGCCACGCCAGCGCCTTCAGTCCAAACGACCCCGCGTAGCCCGCCGTCATCAGGATGAGCAGCCCCGGCGAGCGAAGCAGCCGCATCGCCGCTTCGCCAAGCTGGTCCCCGCGGAACCAGCGCAGCGTGAACCAAACAAAGAAGGCGGCCAAGATCAGCCCGCCCAGCGTAACCGCGATTTTTCGCATCGTCCAGCCTGCCGTTTCATCGTTCTTCGTCATTCGTTCTTTGCTCTTTGCTCTTTGTTCGTCGTGCGTTGTTCCTCGTTCTTTGTTTGTCGTTCTATGAGTCTCTTCACAAATGAGAACCGTTATCATTTAGTATAGAGGGAGGCGGCGCCGCCGTCAAACCTTTTCCGCACGCAAAAAGAGCCGGTTCCGGCAGATGAGACATCTGCCGGAACCGGCTCTTGGGTTGCGTGAGACTAGCCTTGCTTGACGGCGATCCGGTTCAAGGCGCGCTGCAGCGCAAGCTCGGCGCGCACTTGATCGTATTCGTCCTTGCGGCCGCTTATACGCTGTTCCGCGCGCTGCTTCGCCGCTTCCGCGCGAGCGAGGTCGATATCGCCCGGCAGCTCGGCGCTTTCAGCCAGAATGACGACCTTATCCTTGCGGATTTCGAGGAACCCGCCGTTTACGGCGACTTTCTCTTCGGCATTCTTCTGCTTGATCGTGACCGGCGCGATTTTCAAAGGGGTAACCATCGGGATGTGATTCGGCAGAATGCCCATCTCGCCCTCGGAACCTTTGACAATCACCATATTGACATCCTCAGCGTATACCTTACGCTCAGGCGTTACGATTTCCAGTAAAAAGGAGCTCATGATCTTACCCTCCCAAGCGCCCTACGCGGTAAGACGCAACTTCGTAAGCTTCGGCGAATTAAACCTCTTGCGCGAGTTTTTGCGCCTTCGCGACAGCATCTTCGATTGTTCCGACGTTGTGGAATGCCGGTTCCGGAAGGGTGTCGTGCTTGCCTTCGAGAATTTCCTTGAAGCTGCGTACCGTTTCTTTAACCGGCACGTACAAGCCTGGCATACCATTGAACGCTTCGGCAACGTGAAGCGGCTGCGACAGGAACAATTGGATACGACGAGCGCGGATAACGATGAGTTTGTCTTCTTCGGACAACTCGTCCATGCCGAGGATCGCGATGATATCCAGAAGTTCTTTGTAGCGTTGCAGCAATTTCTTTACGCTCTGCGCGACTTGGTAGTGCTCTTCGCCAAGGATCTCAGGCGTCAGGATACGGGAAGACGAAGCGAGCGGGTCAACGGCCGGGAAGATACCCATTGCCGCGATGTTACGCTCAAGGTTAGTCGTTGCGTCCAAGTGGGCGAAAGCCGTTGCCGGAGCCGGGTCGGTGTAGTCATCGGCAGGAACGTAAATCGCTTGGATGGAAGTAACCGAACCTTTCTTCGTCGAAGTGATACGCTCTTGCAGTTGACCCATTTCCGTTGCCAGCGTTGGCTGGTAACCTACCGCGGACGGCATGCGGCCGAGCAATGCGGATACTTCGGAACCGGCTTGCGTAAACCGGAAGATGTTATCGACGAACAGCAGAACGTCTCTTCCTTCTACGTCACGGAAATACTCGGCCATCGTCAGACCCGTCAACGCCACGCGAAGACGCGCGCCAGGAGGCTCGTTCATTTGGCCGAATACCATCGCGGTTTTCGCGATAACGCCGGAATCGCTCATCTCGTGGTAAAGGTCGTTACCTTCGCGAGTACGCTCGCCGACGCCGGCGAATACGGAGATACCGCCGTGCTCTTGCGCGATGTTATGGATCAGCTCTTGCATCGTTACGGTTTTGCCTACGCCCGCGCCGCCGAAGAGACCGATTTTACCGCCCTTGGAGTAAGGAGCCATCAGGTCGATAACCTTGATGCCCGTTTCGAGAATTTCTTGCTGCGTCGACAGCTCTTCGAACGGAGGAGCTTGACGGTGGATCGGGTTCGCGACCGAACGGTCGACATCGCCGTTGTTGTCGATCGGATCGCCGAGTACGTTGAACACGCGGCCCAGCGTAGCCGGACCGACCGGTACCGTGATCGGGTTGCCCGTGTCGACGGCTTCCGTGCCTCTGACGAGGCCGTCCGTGGACGACATGGCAACGCAGCGAACCAAGTTGTCGCCGAGGTGCGTCGCGACTTCAACCGTCAGGTTGATGTTGACTTCGCCCGGGTTTTGAGCTTTTTTCTCGATTTTGATCGCATTCAGAATCTCAGGCAGATGACCGTTCTCGAACGCGATGTCGACAACAGGACCCGTAACCTGGACTACATGCCCCTTGCTCATTCTTGTACCTCCTATAAGCTTTCCGGAGGAAAGCTAGCTCCGGAAGCATAATCTTAAAGCTTTCCGGAGGAAAACTTCCTCCGGAAGCATACGCTTAAGCTTTCCGGAGGAAAGCTAGCTCCGGAAGCATAATCTTGAAGCTTTCCGGAGGAAAGCTGGCTCCGGAAGCAAAAATCTATATGGCCGTTCTTATTGTTGTGCGTTCGCGCCGCCGACGATTTCTGCGATTTCCTGCGTGATTGCCGCTTGACGCGCACGGTTGTAGTTCAGCGTCAGGGCGGCGATCATCTTCGTCGCGTTCTTCGTCGCGTTGCCCATTGCCGTCATCCGCGCGCCGAACTCGCTTGCTTTGCCTTCCAATACCGCGCTGTAGATGACCGTCTCCGCGTATTTCGGCAGCAGCACGTCGAGGACTTTCTCCGGCGACGGCTCGTATTCGTAGCTCGCTTTCGCGCCCGAGAACTCCGACTGATCCAGCGGAAGCAGCTGCTTGATCACAGGCACTTGGGAGATCGCGTTGTGGAACTGGTTGTACACCAGATTCAACTCGTCGTACTTCCCCGATTCGAAGCCTTTGACGGCAGCTGCCGCCAACGTCTTGATATCGGCGAATTTCGGCGAATCGGAAAGGCCCGTTACTTCCTCCGCCAGGTTGATGTTCCGGCGCTTGAAGTAGTCGCGGCCTTTGCGCCCGATGACGAACACGTCGTATTCCGCAGGAGACTTATGCTTCTCCTGGATCGTCAGCCATACTTTACGCAGCACGTTCGCATTGTAACCGCCCGCCAGACCGCGATCCGACGTGACGACCAAATAGGCCGTCCGCTTGATCTCGCGGCTTTGCAGCATCGGATGCTTGATCGTGCCGCCGCCCGACGCGATGCTCGCGACCACTTCGCGGATTTTGTCGGTGTACGGACGGGAAGCCACGGCTGCGTCCTGAGCCCGCTTAAGCTTCGCGGACGCGACCATTTCCATAGCCTTCGTAATCTGCTTCGTGTTCTGCGTGCTCTTGATCGAGCGCTTGATTTCGCGCATGCCTTTAGCCATTCGTTGTCACCACCTTGTTACCGGCTCGTTCCGGCAAGGGCCGGCGGCCCTTCCGCGGCCGATTCTATACCGCGCTAGCTTTCGAACCGCACGCAGCTCGCCGCATGCGGTCCGAAAGGCGAAACTATGGTTTATACCGATGCCGCGAAGCTGTTTTTAAACGATTTGATCGCTTCAACCAGCACTTTTTCGTTATCGGAAGTCAGGTCTTTCGTGTCGCGGATGGATGCGTAGATCTCCGGCTTGTTCGCGTCCACGTACGCCAGCAGGCCTTGCTCGAAGCGGCGTACGTCCTGTACCGGGATATCGTCCGTATGGCCGCGCGTTACCGTGTACAGCGATACGACTTGACGCTCGACCGGCAGCGGCTGGTTAACGCCTTGCTTCAGGATCTCGAGCGTGCGCTCGCCGCGGTTCAGACGGGATTGGGTGACTTTATCGAGGTCGGAACCAAACGCCGCGAACGCAGCCAGCTCGCGGTATTGGGCAAGGTCGGTCTTGAGCGTGCCCGCTACCTTTTTCATGGCTTTGATTTGCGCCGAGGAACCTACCCGGGATACGGAGTTACCGACGTTAACCGCCGGACGTTGACCGGAATAGAACAGGTCGGACTCGAGGAAGATCTGTCCGTCCGTGATCGAGATGACGTTCGTCGGGATATAGGCCGAGATGTCGCCGGCTTGCGTCTCGATGAACGGCAGCGCGGTCAGGGAACCGCCGCCAAGCTCGTCGTTCAGCTTCGCCGCGCGCTCCAGCAGACGGGAGTGCAGGTAGAAGACGTCGCCCGGGTAAGCTTCCCGGCCCGGAGGACGGCGGAGCAGCAAGGAAAGCTCACGGTATGCCGCCGCTTGTTTGGAAAGGTCATCATAGATAACGAGAACGTGTTTGCCGTTGTACATGAAGTACTCGCCCATCGAGCAGCCCGTGTAAGGCGCGATGTAGAGGAGCGGGGACGGCTCGGAAGCGCTCGCCGTAACGACGATCGTGTACTCCAGCGCGCCTTGCTGACGCAGGGACTCGACGACCGTACGAACCGTGGATTGCTTCTGGCCGATGGCAACGTAGATGCAGATTACGCCATTGCCTTTTTGGTTAACGATCGTGTCGATCGCGATTTGCGTTTTACCCGTTTGGCGGTCGCCGATGATGAGCTCCCGTTGGCCGCGGCCGATCGGGATCATCGCGTCGATCGCTTTAATGCCGGTTTGCATCGGCTCGAATACGGATTTACGGGCCATAACGCCCGGAGCCGGAGATTCGATCGGACGCGTAGCCGTCGTCGCGATCGGGCCATTGCCGTCGACCGGCTGACCCAGCGCGTTGACGACGCGGCCCAGCAGCGCTTCGCCGACAGGAACTTCCATGATGCGGCCCGTTCTTTTCACTTGGTCGCCTTCGCGGATGCCCGTGTACGGTCCCATGATAACGACGCCGACGTTGCTCTCCTCGAGGTTGAGGGCCATGCCCATCACGCCGTTCGAGAATTCGAGCAGTTCGCCGGCCATGGCGTTCTCCAGGCCGTGAACGCGCGCGATACCGTCACCGACTTGGATGACCGTACCGACGTCAACGACTTGAATTTCGGATTTAAATTGTTCGATCTGTTGTTTAATCAGCGTGCTGATTTCATCAGGTCTGATACTCAATGCCGTTCACCCCTATCTACAGTGCTTGAGATTTCAACGCTTTTTCGAGCCGAGCGAGCTTGCCGGACAGGCTGCCGTCGTACAGACGGTCGCCGATGCGCACTTGCACGCCGCCGAGCAGAGCCGGTTCGACGATTTGCTTCGCGATAATGCGTTTGCCGACCAATTCGCCGAATTGCGCCGAGACTTTGGACAATTCCTCGTTCGTCAGCGATTTCGCCGTATATATCGTAGCGTGAGCTTGACCGAGCGCCTCTCCAGCTACTTTCGTATAAGCTTCGTACACTTCGCCGATCGCGCCTTGGCGGCCGCGGACGATCAGAAGCTCTACCGTGTTCAGAACCATAACCGACACCTTGTCGGACAGGGCGCCTTTGATGATGGCGATTTTTTGGCCGACCTCGACGTTCGGCAGCGCCAGGAATTTGCGGATTTGCGCATCTTCCGTCAGCGCGTCGACGACGATTTTCAGCTGCTTCTCGACATCGGCGACCGCGTTATTCTCTTGGGCCAGTTCGAACAGCGCTTTAGCGTAGCGTTTAGCTACGGCATTTTCGCGGCTCATTTGCTTCCAACCTCATTCAGGTATTGGTTCACGAGCTGCTCCTGCGACTTGTCGTCGATTTGCTTCTCGATGATTTTGGACGCGATCATGACGGACATGCCGCTGACTTGGCCGCGCAGGGCCGCGATCGCTTTGTTCTTTTCGCTTTCGATATCTTTGACGGCTTCGTCCTTCAGGCGAGTCGCCTCGGACTTGGCGGCGTGAACGATTTCTTCCGCTTGCTTCGAGCTCGTTTGCTTCGCTTGCTCGATGATATCGTACGCGTCTTTGCGCGCTTGCTGAAGCGTGGATTTTTGTTCTTCGTATTGTTGTTCCGCCAGCTTGCGGCTGTTTTCCGCGTTCTCGAGCTGTTCCTTCACGAACTGCTTGCGCTGTTCCATGATGGAGAAGAGCGGACCGAAAGCATAACGGCTAAGCAGCCAATAAAGAATGCCGAAGGCAATCAGCTGAATGAAAAAATTGGACCATTCGATATGCACGCGTTAGGTCACTCCTTTCCGAAAGTTAGCCGGCTCCCGGAGCGGAAGCGGGCAAAAGGAAGGCGCGGAGGCAATGGCACTCCCCGCCCAATTGTGCGAATCTCTTAAGCTTGCCCGAGGAAGATGAACGCGAGTACGAGCGAGATAACCGGCAGGGCCTCGACGAGCGCGACGCCGATGAACATCGTCGTTTGAAGCGTACCGCGGAGTTCCGGCTGACGGGAGATGCCCTCAACCGTGCGACCTACGATCAAACCGTTACCAATACCCGCGCCGAGCGCGCCAAGACCGAATACAATTGCTGCTGCAACTAATGCTAAAGCTCCCATTAGAGAAATCCTCCTTAAATTGTGGACATAGTTTTATTGTTTCCTGCGCGATGCAGGGTTGTTACTGCGTTAATGCTCTTCATGCACGATCGCCTGCGACATGTAGACCATCGTCAGCATGACGAAGACGAACGATTGGATCGCGCCTACGAAGATACTAAAGCCCTGCCAGACGATCAAAGCCGGAATCCCGAACCAGCCCATGCCCATGATCACGCCGATCATGACTTCGCCCGCGAAAATGTTGCCGTAGAGACGGAGCGAAAGCGACAACGGCTTCGCAATCTCCTTGATCACGTTAAGCGGGAAGAATGGAATGTAAGGCTCGAAGTAGTGCTTGAGGTAATGTTTGCGGTTACGACGGAGACCCTCCACGTGCGTGAGCACGATGACGATCGCCATGAGCGCGCCCGCAACGGCGACGTCGGCCGTCGGCGATTTCCACCAGGCGATGTGCACCTCGGTTTCATCCGCTTCCAAGTCCGTCGGCAAGACCAGATCCATGCCCAGAAATTGCGCGCCGTGATGAACGTCCACCTTCGTGATGATCCCGAACGGCAGACCCAGCAGGTTGGCTACGAACAGATACATGATCATCGCGATGCCGAGCGTTAAGTAAGGTTTGCCCTTCTTGAAGTCCATCGTCGTGCCAATGATGTTCGTTACGAACTCGATGACCCATTCCAGAAAGTTCTGCATTTTGGTCGGGTTGGTGACCGATGCGCCTCGTACCGCCAATCTTGCGAGAACGAATACGATAATGCTGGAGACAACAATCATGAAAATGGCCGCGAGGTCGAAGCTGATCCCGCCCAATTTCACTTCAGGAAAAATATGATCCATTTAGTTGTTTTCACCCCTTTCATCGGTAGAGTGCCGTACCGCCGGTTTGCCCTTGGCAGCAAATCCCAATAGAAGTGTTGCCAATTGAGCCACAAATAATCCGGCAACTGTCGCGTAGAGGTTGAACGAAAAGTACTCCGTCGCCATCACGGCCGCGAGCAGCGCGATGCATGCGCGCGTGAGGAAACCGAGGTTGCCCCTGCGCTTGATGCCGGCCGCGGCGCTTGCGCCGACGCGCCGTACTTTCCACGAAAGATGGAAGGCGTTTACAAGACTAGCCGCGGCTCCGAGAATCAGTCCGCCGAAGATCGGTTTATGATCCGGGAACACGGCCCAGCCGATGAAACACAGGGACAAAAAAAAGAACGTTATGCGCATTACCGTTCGAAGGTGGCCGGACAGGTCATCCATTATTTTGCTTTGCCCCCTGTAAACGTTCGAATCAGAAGCACCGTCATGAAGACGGCCACGACAAAACCCGCAGCCATGCCGACGATGTCGCCGTATTCGGCGTTAATCTTCGACCCGATCCAATACCCCAATCCGAGGCAGGCACCGATCGTGCCGCCGACGGATCCGATCAAGCCCATGGCTTTCCACGGATGGTCGCCGAAATTGCCGTTTCCTGCGTTGCGATTGTTGTCGTTATCGGATCGATTCAACATGAATCACTCCAAAACTCTTATTTATTTTAGCCAAGCGGGTTCCCGTTTGTCAATTGATATAAATTCAAACAGTTTGTGAACGGTGCGCCGAAAACCCTTGATTTACCTGGGGTTTTCGGATTCGCAAACCGTACAGTAGCACTGTATGCTGTAACGTTGGCGGGCATGCCTGCCTACCAGCGTAAACTATGAACGTTGTGTGAACGGAACGGGCCATTCGACACGTCTGCCAAAATGATGCAAGATCGCCTGCACGATCCGCACGGAAGCTTGTCCGTCGCCGTAAGGATTAGCCGCTTTGCTCATCCGTTCGTAGAGCTGCGGGTCCGACAACAGGGCGCGCGCCCGGTCGAAGACGACGTCCTCGTCGGTACCGACGAGCTCCAGCGTGCCCGCTTCGATCCCTTCCGGCCGCTCCGTCGTATCGCGCAGCACAAGCGTCGGCACGCCGAAGGACGGCGCTTCTTCCTGAAGTCCGCCGGAATCGGTCATGATCATGTACGTGTGCGGGTAGAAATTGTGGAATTCGAACACGTCGAGCGGTTCGATCAGCTTGATGCGCGGGTGGCCGCCCAGAATCTCGTTCGCCGGCTTGCGAACAGCCGGATTCGGGTGCACCGCGTAGACGAACGCGACGTCTTCGAATTCGTCGGCGATGCGCTTAACCGCGCGGAAAATGTTGCGGTGCGGCTCGCCGAGCGCCTCGCGGCGATGCGCCGTCATGAGCACCATCCGCTTGCCCGCCGCCCAATCGAGAACCGGATGCTTGAACGAGTCGTCGACCGTGTACTGGAACACGTCCGTCGCCGTGTTGCCCGTCACGTAGATGGCGGATTCCGGCTTGTTCTCCTTGCGCAGGTTGTCCGCCGCTTTGCCGGTCGGGGCGAAATGCGCGTCGGACAGCACGCCCGCCAGCTGGCGGTTCATTTCTTCGGGATACGGGGACATTTTGTTCCAGGTGCGAAGGCCAGCTTCCACGTGGCCGATCTGGATCTGCTGCACGAACGCGGCGTAGCTCGCGAGGAAGGCCGTCTGGGTGTCTCCGTGGACGAGCACGATGTCCGGCTTCGCTTCGCGGAGCACCGGCTCCAGCCCTTCCAGCACGCGGACGGTCATTTCCGTAAGGGTTTGGCGGTCCTTCATGACGTTGAGGTCGTAATCGGGCCGGATCTTGAAGAACTCAAGCACCTGGTCGAGCATCTGGCGGTGCTGCGCCGTCACGCAGACGAGCGATTCGATCTCTTCCGGGTGCTTCTGCAGCTCCAGCACGAGGGGAGCCATCTTCACTGCTTCCGGGCGCGTGCCGAAAATGGTCATTACCTTTAATTTGGACAAGGAAAGTCACTCCTAATTATTTGGTTCCGAACATGCGGTCGCCCGCGTCGCCGAGGCCCGGCACGATATAGCCGTGATCGTTGAGGTGGCTGTCCAGCGAAGCCAGGTAAATGTCAACGTCGGGGTGCGCGTCCTGGACGGCCTTCACGCCCTCCGGCGCCGCGATGAGGCACATCAGCTTGATCTGGGTGCAACCGCGCGATTTGAGCGAGGCGATCGCGGCGTTGGCGGAGCCGCCCGTCGCCAGCATCGGGTCGACGACGATCAGCAGCCGCTCCGTGGCGTCCGCGGGCAGGTTCACGTAATACTCGACGGGCTGCAGCGTCTCGGGGTTGCGGAACAGCCCGATATGGCCCACCTTCGCGGCCGGAATCAGCTTCAGCATCCCTTCCACCATGCCGAGGCCGGCGCGCAGAATCGGGATGAGGCCCAGCATGCGGCCGGAAATCACCTTGCTCGGCGCTTCGACGATCGGCGTCCGGACGTTGACCGTTTCGAGCGGCAGGTCGCGCGTAATCTCGTAGGCCATCATCGTGGCGATCTCGTCGACGAGCTCGCGGAAATCTTTCGTCTTGGTATCTTTGTCGCGAATATACGTCAGCTTATGCTGAATGAGCGGATGGTCGCAAATCGTTAGCGTGCCCATGTTCAATCCTCCTGGAGATCTTCTTCAACTGAGTATTATAGCATCCGGCGCCTCTTTGTGCACACGGACTTTACCCCGGCCGAAATCCTACGACAAAGTATGCCCGAAACTGCCGGATTCCCGCCATTGGAGGACCCGCCTCCGATTCGGGAGGAAACGGCGCCAAGCGCCGCGGGGACGGCGTCAGCTGCCCCCGCCGCCGCAGGACGATCCCCCGCCGCAAGAGGAGCCGCCGCCGGAGCAGGACGACCCGCCGCCGTCGCTGCCCCCGGAACAAGACGAGCCGCCGTCTCCGCCGCCGTTGTCGCCGCTATCGCCGCTGCACGCATAAGTGCTGCCGTAGGCCGCATCGTCGTCCCGCCTCCATGCGTCGTCCGTGCGGAGCTGATCCATATGCGAATCGAACGTCTCTGACGGTCCCCAGGAGTAATAGAAGAAGCCGGCGGACAGCAAGCCAGTCGACAACGCGTTCGCCGACCAGTCGTCGTCCCGCGACCGAACCGGCTCGTCGCGCCGCGAAGCGAGCTCCTTCCCTCGCCCGATCAGATGCGAGACGATGTCGTCCAAATCCGCGAACCGTTCGGCGGAACGGACGTTGAAGCGCGCCTGGCGCAGCTCTTCCGCGCTCCGCGTCTCCAGCTCCCGCATGAGGCCCTGCGGCATCGGCGTCCGGTAGAACGGCCCCCACAGCGCCTCGCTGCCGGCGGCCGGGAGGAACAGCTCGCCGTACGCCCAGTCGAACCACGCCCGCTCGCCGGGGTCCGGCTTGGCATCCGCCGCATGCGGCGCGTGATGGATGAGCTGCCCGCAGAACGACTTGCAGAAGTCCTCGTATTCGCGCGTGAACATGAGCATCTCGTGCCATACGTCGTCGACCGCCGAACTGTACATCGGCACGCCGCGCAGGACGCCGCACAGCAGGAAGTACCGCTTCAGCTCGAACCAGCGCCACTGCCACTCACCCTCACGCAGATTCGGCGCGCCGCGGAGCACGCGGTCCTTCACGCGCGCCTCGAAGCCCGCCGGCAGCGCGGCTTCGAGCCGCATCGCCGCGGACCGCGCCGGATGCCCCTCCGGCACGCCGAGGCACGCCGGCGGCGTCCGCAGCGGCGGGGCCGGCCGGCGCTGCGCCGGATTCCGGCTCCCGCCGCGGACGGCTCGCGAGCCGCGCGATGGCTTCGCCATCCGCGAGAAAATGACGATGGCCGCCACGAGTATGACGAAGATAAAGAAAGACATTCGGAACGCACCGCCTTATCGGGAATATTTACATCCATCATAGCATGCCGCCCGGGGGCCGAAGGGATTTTTTAAGGAAAAATTAACCTGTTTGCCGCCGGGCGGCAGGCCGAACGGCGCCGTGCGCGAACATGCGAAAAACCCCTTCGGCGGGCGGCGCCGGGCCGCCTGCCGAAGGGGTTGCTCATGCCGCATGCAGCGGACCGTCCGCCGGACTTCCGCTTTGCACGTTTAACCGCGCAGCAGCAGCCGGTTGACGTAATCCACCGTAAATTGAACGCCTTTGCCGCCGAGCTCGCCCGTCCACGTATGGGAGTGCGGCTCGATGCTGAGGCCGCCCTGGTAGCCGACGCCGTACAGGATCGCCATGAACGTGCTCCAGTCGGTCTGGTCGAGGCCGGCCGGCGGATCATCGAAGCGCTTGCCGTTCACGATGACGGAGCCCTTCACGTGCACGTGGAGGAAGCGGTGGCCCCAGTCCGCCATTTCCTTCAAATAATCCTGTCCCGCGTAGCGGGCGTGCGACGGGTCGTACTTGATGCCGAGCTCCGGCAAGTGGCCGTGGATGAGCTTCCACGCCGTCTCGTCGACGATGAAGCTGTTCCAGTGGCAGTTGTACGTGGCGATGCGCACGCCGCGCTCGCGGCCGTAATCCAGCAGCTTCTCGAAGTAGGCGATCGAAGCGCGGACGTTCTCGTAATACGACAGCTCCTCGACGTAATTGGCGCCGCAGACGAACACCGGGCTGCCCAGCTCTTGGCACGCGTCGATCAGCGCGTACGACGCCTGCAGCTCCTCCTCGACGATGCTGCCGTCCTTCGCGATCCGGTCCGCGCCCCAGCGGCCGATCGAACCGACGGCGACGCCGGTGCGCGCGCTTGCCGCTTTCAGCTCGGGCACCTTGACCGCGAACGACTCCGCCGGCACGCCGACGTTAATGCAAAATTCCACGAACTCCAGGCCGAGTCCCGCGGCGTAGTCGAAGCTTTCCGCCTTCGGGTCGGCGATGATTCCCAGTTTCATGTTCGAATTCCCCTCCATTCGTTATAGGCGTCCGTCCGCTGGGACGGCGCCTCCCCTGCCGTCCGCCCGGGCGGACGATCCGGTCCGTTATGAATTTCGACGCGCGCGCGCCTCATGCCTGCCGGCGTCCGCAATGGATGTCGTAGCCTTATCGATGGCGGATGAAAGCGGCGAATCGCGCGCGGCAAAAAAGCCGCCTGCCGCTGCGGGTGCAGCGACAGGCGGCTTCGAATGGCGTGATTAGGATAGCCGGGTCTTAGTAAGACATGCCCGGGTACAGCGGATATTGCGCCACGAGGTCGCGCACCATGCCGCGCGCTTTCTCGAGCACGGCTTCGTCCTTCGGGTTCTTGAGCGTCGCCGCGATGATCTCGGCGATCGTCTTCATCGCGTCCACGCCCATGCCGCGGGAGGTCGCCGCCGGCGTGCCGATGCGGATGCCGCTCGTGACGAACGGGCTCGTCGGGTCGAACGGAATCGCGTTTTTGTTGACCGTGATTTGGACGGAATCCAGGACATGCTCCGCGTCTTTGCCCGTGATGTTCAGGTTGCGCAGGTCGATCAGCATGAGGTGGTTGTCCGTGCCGCCGGAGACGATGTTGATGCCTTGGGCGATCAGCGCTTCGGAGAGCGCCTTGGCGTTATCGACGACGTTCTTGCCGTATGCCTTGAACGAAGGCTGCAGCGCTTCGCCGAACGCGACGGCTTTGGCCGCGATGATGTGCATCAGCGGGCCGCCTTGGGAGCCCGGGAACACCGCTTTGTCGATCGCCTGCGCCCACGCCTTGCGGCACAGGATCATGCCGCCGCGCGGTCCGCGGAGCGTTTTGTGCGTCGTCGTCGTCACGAAGTGCGCGTGCGGCACCGGGCTCGGGTGCAGGCCGGCCGCGACGAGGCCCGCGATGTGCGCCATGTCTACGAAGAGCAGCGCGCCGACGTCCTCGGCGATTTTGCCGAGCGTTTCGAAATCGATGATGCGCGGGTACGCGGAGGCGCCCGCCACGATCATGCGCGGACGGTGTTTGAACGCGAGCTTGCGCACTTCGTCGTAGTTGATCGTGAACGTGTTCTCGTCGACGCCGTACGCGACGAAGTTGTACAGGATGCCGGATGCGTTAACCGGGCTGCCGTGCGTTAGATGGCCGCCGTGCGCCAGGTTCATGCCGAGCACCGTGTCGCCGGGCTGCAGCGCGGCCAGGTAGACGGCCATGTTCGCCTGCGCGCCGGAGTGCGGCTGCACGTTCGCGTGCTCCGCGCCGAACAGCTCCTTCGCGCGGTTGCGGGCGATATCCTCGGCGATGTCGACGTGCTCGCAGCCGCCGTAGTAGCGCTTGCCCGGGTAGCCTTCCGCGTACTTGTTCGTCAGCACCGTGCCCATCGCTTCGAGCACCGCTTCGGAAACGATGTTCTCGGACGCTATCAGTTCGATGTTGTCGCGCTGGCGCTGCAGCTCGAGGCCGAGCGCTTTAACGATTTCGGGATCTTGCTTGCGTAGGTTTTCCATGTAGGTTTCCTCCTGAAATTGTGATAAGTACAAGCTTCGTTTATGGGCGAAGCCCTATGCAGCCAAAAATTTAATCGCAGCTCCCCGCCGCGCCGTCCGCCGCTTCGCGGGTATACACCGCCCGCTCGCCGCCGATCAGCTTCGGCCGGGTGAACGCCATCGTCACATGCGCCGCCCCGATGGAGCGGATCGACGGCCGCACCGGCACGGCCACGCGCTTCAGATGCATGCCGATGAACGTGTCGCCGATGTCGAGGCCGGCATGCGCCTGCACCGTCTCCGTCAGCACCGCGTCCCGCAGCGCGCCGAACGCGTACGCCGCCATGGAGCCGCCCGCCTGGCGCACCGGGACGGCCGAGACGAGCTCGAGCCCGTACCGCTCCGCCGCCTCGCGCTCCATCACGAGCGCCCGGTTCAAGTGCTCGCAGCACTGGAACACGGGGTAAAATTCCAGCTCCCGCCGCACCGCCTCGACGCCGTCGTAGATCGCCTTCGCCGTCTCCAGCGTCCCCGACGTGCCGATCCGCTGGCCCATCACCTCGCTCGTGGACGTGCCGACCACGAGCAGCTGCCCCCGGCCCAGCCGCGCCGCGGCGGCCAGCTCGCGGACGACCGTCTCGACGTCCTTGCTCAACCGGGCCGGATTCCAGCCCGCTGCCGTATCGCTCACGCCGATCCGCTCCTTATTCCGCGCGCGCGGGCTGCGCGGCGTATTTCGCTTCGATCTGCTTCACTTTGTTCAGCCGGCCGACGTGGCGCTCGCCGTTCGAGAACGGCGTCTCCAGCCAGACGCGGATGATCTCCTGCGCGACGCCGGGGCCGACCACGCGCTCGCCCAGAGCCAGCACGTTCGTGTCGTTGTGGTCCCGCGTCGCCTGCGCCGAGAACAGGTCGTGCACGAGCGCGCAGCGGATGCCCGCCACCTTGTTCGCGGCGATGGACATGCCGATGCCGGTGCCGCAGATGAGGATGCCGCGGTCAGCCTTCCCCTGCGCGACGAGCTCGCAGGCCGGCAGCGCGTAATCCGGGTAGTCGACGGACTGCTCGCAGTCGCAGCCGACGTCGATCAGCTCATGGCCGAGCGATTGAATGAACGGCGCCACGACTTCCTTCAGCCGATAGCCGCCGTGGTCCGCGCCGATGGCGATTTTCATGCCGCATATACCTCCCAATGTGACCGCACGATGGCGGAAAATGTCGATTCGCAATGGTTTTAGTATACCTGATTTCGCCGGAAAAGACGAAAAAAGAGCAAGCGTGCTCACGCACGCTGCTCTTTGCCCAGGCGACCGGCCGTAACTTCCGATGCTCCACCGTGGTTGGACCCACTTTCGTCGCCAGTTACATCGGAAACCGTCTTTAATTAGCTCTATCATACCGGATCGGGCCGGTAAAATCAATCCGCAACCACCGCCCGCGAACGCGCGGCGAACGGTTATTTGCGCGGCTGCTGCAGCCGGTCGAGCAGCTTGCGCAGCGCCGCCTCGATCTCCGCCGCGCTAGCCTCGTAGACGTGCAGCGGCCCGCCGAAAGGATCAGCGATATCGAAGCTCGGGATGGCGGCTTCCAGCTCGAGCAGCCTGGCGCGTTCCGCGTCCGTCAGCTGCCCGCCGAGCGCCTGCTTCATCTGGAAATCGGTATATAGGCTCTCCAGCTCTGCAATGCGCTGCATCCCTTCCTCGTCGCGGAAGACGTACTCCAGCAGGGTGTACGTCTTCTCCACGGCGTTCGGGAACCGCTGCAGCAGGTGGCGCTTATGGCTCCCCGTCATCGTCAATATCAGGTCGGCCCATGTCACGGAGCCGCTTTCGAGCGCGGTGGAGCCGTTGTTATGGCGGATGTCCCGGCGGCGCAGGACCGATTGCGCATGGCCGGAGACGGGCAGCCCGTCGACGGTGGACACGCCCGCGGAACGCACCTCCAGCGGCAGGCCGCGCTTCTGCGCCATGTCCCGCAGCAGCGCCTCCGCCATCGGCGAACGGCACGTATTGCCGGTGCAGACGAATAAGATCCGTTTCATGCGAGAACCTCCTCTAGATGGTCGGCCGGGCCGCCGCCGTCAGAATAGAATCAGCAGCCCGAACGTCAATAAAATCACCCCGCCGATCGCTTCTCCGTACCCGCCGAGACTCGAGCTGACCCGGCGGCCGAGCAGCAGGCCGGCCACGGACAGGCAGCCCCCCGCGATGCCGAACAGCAGCACCGCCAGCAGCATATCGACGGCGAACATGCCGAGCGACAGCCCGACCGAGAACGAATCGATGCTGACGCTGAGCGCGAACAGCAGCATGCCCCACGAGCTGCGGTGATCGATCGACGGCACCGCGTCGCCCCGGAGCGAACTGTAGACCATATGGCCGCCGAGCAGCAGCAGCAGCCCGCCGCCGGCCAAAGACGCCACGCTGCCGAGCAGCGTGCCGACGTACTTGCCCGCGAAAATGCCGATGAGCGGCATCAGGATGTGAAACAGCGCGATGAGCGTGCTGAGCTTGAGGATATCCAGCAGCCGGATGCCTTTCAGCCCGATGCCAACGCCCAGCGAAAAAGCGTCCATGCCGAGCGCCAGCGCGATAATGAGCAGCGTCAGCAGCTGTCCGGCCTGCATGCCTGCCTCAACCATGCCATCCACTCCTTGTCCCGTTATCTCATCCAAGCATATGCGGACAAGACGGGAAAGATGACGGAGCGGCGGATAAGCGGGCGGTCCTGGGCTTCGGTCAGGCGGACATTCGGGCGGCGGAGGCCGCCGGCCGGCGCGTCAGACGCGCACGACCGCGTGGCCGGCGGCTTTGGACAAGCGGTTCATATACGCGTGCCCGATGCCGGACTCCGGGCACGTCTCCGCCCAGATGCGCTGGACGCCCTGCGCGTCGAACGCGCGCAGCGCGGCGTACAGCCCCTGCGCGGCGGTATCGAGCCGCGCCAGGCTGCCGACGGCGAGCACGCAGTCCGCGTCGTACCGGGCCGCGTGCTCGTCGAAGGCGAGCACGCCCGTGCGCTCGCCGCGGGCGCGGGCTTCGCGGACGGACGCCGCGATCCAGGCGGCCACCGCGTCCGGCGCGCCCTGCACGAGCTGCAGCGCGCCCTGCGGCGCGTAGTGCGCGTACTTCATGCCGGGCGAGCGCGGCGTCTGCCCGGCGGACGCGTCCGCCGCGGCTTCCGGCGCGGCGACGGCGTCGTAGGCGACGGCCGCGCCGGCCGCGCGCAGCGCCTCGGCGGTAATGCCGCCCGGGCGCAGGATGCGCACCGTCTCGCCGTCCAGCACCTCGATGACGGTCGACTCGAGGCCGACGCCGGCCGGGCCGCCGTCGACGATGCCGTCGATGCGGCCGTCCAGGTCATCCCGGACATGCGACGCCAGCGTTGGGCTCGGGCGGCCCGAGCGGTTCGCGCTCGGAGCGGCGAGCGGGCAGCCCGACTCCGCGATAAGCGCGAGCGCGACGGGATGCGCGGGCATGCGCACGGCCACGGTGTCGAGGCCGGCAGTGACACGCGGCGAGACCGCGCCCGGTTTGACCGGCAGGACGAGCGTGAGCGGCCCCGGCCAGAACCGCGCCGCGAGCCGGTCCGCGAGCGCCGCAGCTCCCGGCGCCGCAAGCGGCAGCGTCAGCTCCGCGAGCTGGGCGCGCTCGGCGACGTGCACGATGAGCGGATTGTCGGACGGGCGGCCCTTGGCCGCGAAGATCCGCTCCACCGCCGCCGTGCGCCGCGCGTCGGCGCCGAGGCCGTACACGGTCTCCGTCGGGAAGGCGACGGTACCGCCTTCCCGCAGCCGGGCCGCCGCCGCGCGAAGCGAATCGCCGTCCGGCGCTTCGGCGTCCACGCGCCATAAGGTTGTAGGTCGTACTGGTGTGTTCACGATCGTTTCCCCGGATTCTGCTTCTCAAGCGGTTTTATTTCTATTATACCATACGCGTCCCCGCGCGAAACAAAGGCACTTGTCCCCGCAAGCGGCGCGGCGCGGGCGGCCTTCCGGCAGGCTAGGCCTCCGGAGGCGCGCAATCGGAAGAAAAAGCGTCCTGCCAGCCCGTTGTATGCGTTTCAACCGTCCGCCCGCGCCCGCCATCGCCCCGCGCCGTCTTTGACGGAAACGCCCGGCGGCGTTATCCTTCTTAGGATATACATATATGTCATTCGAGACATATATCAAATCTAGGAGGCCCGCACGCATGCAAGTTCCCGCATCTACCAAGCCCGTCCGCATCCTGCCGATTATGATCGCCATCTTCTTCGGCAGCTTCGTATCGGTGCTCAACGTCAGCACGATCAATATCGCGATTCCGGTCCTCACGGATCGCTTTCACACGACCCTCGCCACCACGCAGTGGACCTTGACCGGCTTCATGCTCGCCATGGGCACGTTCGCCCCGATCACCGGCTATTTCGGCGAGCGGTTCAGCTACAAGCGGCTCTTCCTGTTTGCCATGTCCGGCTTCACCGTCGCCAGCATCTGCTGCGCCTTAGCCTGGAACGTCGAGTCGCTGATCGCGTTCCGCATCCTGCAGGGTGCATTCACCGGGATGATCTCGCCGATCACGATGGCGATCGTATACCAGGTCATTCCCCGCGAGAAGGTCGCGATGGCGATCTCGTTCTGGGCGGCCTCGTCCATGCTCGCGCCGGCCATCGGCCCGACGTACAGCGGCTGGCTGCTCGACAACGTCTCGTGGCACTGGCTGTTCTGGCTGAACGTGCCGATCGCGGCGGTCGGCATCTTGCTCATCGCGATCTATATTCCGTACTACCGGCTTAACGTGCCGAAGAAATTCGACTTGATCGGCTTCGTGACGGTCATCATCAGCAGCGCCTCGCTGCTCGTCGCCCTGTCGCACGGCAGCGAGTGGGGCTGGGATTCCTGGCAGACGCTCTCGCTGTTCATCGTCGGCCTCGCGTTCCTCGGCCTGTTCATCTGGCGCGAGCTCGCGACGGACACGCCGCTGCTCAATCTGCGAGTGCTCAAGATCAGCCGCTACAGCGTCGCGCTGCTCATCACGAGCATCATCACGATCAGCCTGTATTCCGGCACGTTCCTGACACCGGTGTTCCTGCAGAACATCCAGTCGGTCACGCCGCTCGACACCGGCTTGATCCTGCTGCCCGCGTCGCTCGCGATGGCGATCATGATGCCGTTCGTCGGCAAAATGTACACCAAGACCGGTCCGCGCGCGCCGCTCGCCATCGGCATCATCCTGATGGTCGCCGGCACGGTGCCGCTCAGCTGGCTCAGCATCGACATCTCGCACCGCTACATCATCCTGTGCATGATCGTCCGGAACATCGGCATTTCGTTCGCGATGATGCCGGCGAGCAACGCGGGCATGGAAGCCGTGCCGAAGCAGTACAGCGGCCACGCGTCCTCGCTGACCAACTGGGTCCGCAACGTGCTCGGCTCGTTCGCGATCGCCGTCTTCACGTCGCTGCTGACCTCGCGGACGGCGAGCCACGCGAAGGACTTCGTCCAAGCCGGCGCGACGGACCAGAAGCACATCACCCTCATGTCCGTCACGCTGAGCGTCGACGACGTCTACCTGATCGCGTCGATCATCGCGCTCATCTCGCTGCCGGTCGCGCTGTTCATCCCGAAGCTGAAGCAGCCGAAGCCGGAAGAGACGGAAGTTAAAGCGGCTTAAGGCTTCATGACCGGCCGGCCGGGACGCCCGGCGCGGGGGGACACGCGCCCCGCAACCCCGTCCGGTCCCGGTCAATCGAGTAGGAGGAGGCGGCTAGCCTCCGTCCTCTCACACCACCGTACATGCGGGTCCGCATACGGCGGTTCCAAAGGGTTAACAAAGCTCCAAATAACGTGAAAGCATACTCTTGAGCCCTTTC
>NZ_JBHSHY010000062.1:0-23268 GCF_042653205.1 Paenibacillus sp. GCM10023250
CGCGCTGGCGGCGAAGGCGCGCGGGCCTGCGGCGGCCGTGCGGGAGCGCCCGCCGGTGCCGATCGCGGCCGTGCGGCCGCCGGCGGCCGCACGGGAAGCGAAGCCGCCGGAAGCGCGGGCCGCACGCAAGCAGGCGGCGGGCCTGCGGCCATTCAAACGCGCTTCCGGCCCGGGCCACAAGCAGCGAATGTTCGTCGCCCGGCATCGGAAGCGAACGCCTGCCGATCAGCTGCCGGCGCGTGCGCCGGCCATCCTGCGGGACCAGTAATCCCGCTTGGGCGATAAAGGAGGTGGGCCCCCGTCCAGCGCCCTCAATCACGTCTTCATAGCCCGTTCCCTCTATGCGTTTCCTCATTTAAATAGAAAGGTTGCGAAGCCTGCCGGCCAGCGGCAGGCTTCTTCGGGCTTGCCGGAGCGCCGCGGGGGTTAGTCTCTTCTATTTCTGGCAATGCTGATAGAACGAGTACTAGCCGGCGCTATCGGACCGGCGTTTTAATCACGAGCATTTGGGGGAATGTACAATGAAGCAGATTCTGTTAGTGACGGACGGATGCTCCAATGTCGGCGTCAGTCCCGTCGTGGCGGCCGCGCAGGCGCATGCCGTCGGCATCACGGTCAACGTCGTCGGCATCGTCGACCAGGGCGAGCTCGTCGAGTTCGGCACGACGGAGATCGAGGAGATCGCCCGGGCCGGCGGCGGGCTCAGCCGGCTGTCCCATACGCGCCAGCTGTCCCAGACGGTGCAGATGCTGACGCGCAAAACGGTCGTCCAGACGATCCAGCACGCCGTGCACCGCGAGCTCAAGCAGGTGCTCGGCACGTCGTCCATCGAGGAGCTGCCGCCGGAGAAGCGCGGCGAGGTCGTGCGCGTCATCGACGAGCTGAGCGAGACGAGCCGGCTGCAGGTGGCGCTGCTCATCGACGCCAGCGCGAGCATGAAGCCGAAGCTGCACGCGGTCGAGGAAGCGATCCGCGACTTGGCGCTCAGCCTGCGTTCGCGGCAAGGCGGCAGCGAGCTGGCGGTGTTCCATTTCCCGGGCTCGGCCTACGGCGAGGACTGCCGGATGGACTTGGATTGGACGACGGACATCGGCGGGGTGAACGCGATTTTCCCGCGCCTGCAGATGCGCGGCACGACGCCGACGGGACCGGCGATCCTGCATGTCATTGATTTTTACCAGAAGGCCGATTATGGTAATAGGAAGAATGATGAAACGGACGGGATGATGAGTGACTACGTCGTTTGAATGGAGCCTCCCGCGCGGCACGCCGATCCGGGGCAAATGGAAGCAGGGGACGTACCGGGTCGAGCGGCCGCTGGGCGAAGGCGCGAACGGCAAAGTGTTTCTCGTCGAGCGGCACCGCCAGCTGTACGCGCTTAAGATCGGTGCCGACGCCGTCGATCTGCAGTCCGAGGTGAACGTGCTGCAGGCGATCGCGGGGCAGAAGCGCAGGCAGGGAACCAAGGCCGGCGCGTTCCTCGTCGACGTGGACGATTTCCAGGCCGCCGACGGGAAGGACTACCCGTTCTACGTCATGCGCTACATCAAAGGCTTGACGCTTGGGGACTATCTGGAGCGGCAGGGCAAGGAATGGCTCCCGGTCATCGGCTATCATCTGCTCGGCAAGCTCGCCGAGCTGCACGAGGCGGGCTGGGCGTTCGGCGACCTGAAGCTCGAGAACGTCATCGTCGAGGACTACGGCCGGCCCGAGCTCGTCGATTACGGCGGCGCCACGGCGTTCGGCAAAGGCGTTCGGCAATTTACCGAGATTTACGACCGCGGCTACTGGAACGCCGGGTCGCGTACAGCGGATGCGGGATACGATCTGTTCTCGTTCGCCGTCGTTTGCGTGCAGCTGCACGAGGGGCGCCGGCTGTCGCAGCTGTCCGCGGGGCTGCTGCCGCAGAACCGGACGCAGGAGGAGCTCGCCCGGCTCGCGGCGTCGAGCCCGCACCTGAAGCCGATGAGCGGCTGGCTGCGCAAGGCGCTCTATGGCGAATTTCGCAACGCCCGCGAGGCAGCCTCCGCCTGGCAGCAGTGGATGCACGGCCCCCGGCGGACGCGCCGCGGCGCCGCGGCCCCGGCGCCGCGCTGGATGAAGGGCCTGTTCGCGCTGTCGGCGGCGCTGCTTGCCACGACGGTGTATTGGCTGCTGCGTTCGGGCTTGTAGGCGCTTCGTTCATCGGGCTTAAGAGAATCTAGCAGATCGGCAAGGAAGGATGACGCGGCGTGGAGGATTGGCTGAAGGAACTGTCGGAATATGCCAAGGCGGAAGGGCTATGGAAGCCGGGCGACACGGTGGTCGTCGCCGTCTCCGGGGGACCGGATTCCATGGCGCTGCTGCACGCGCTGCACCGCCTGTCCGGGCCGGAGTCGCTGACGCTGGTGGCCGCCCACGTCGACCACGGCTTTCGCGGCCAAGAGTCCGCGCAGGAAGCGGAGTCGGTCCGCCGGTTCGCCGCCTCGCTCGGCGTTGCGTGCGAATCTACTTATATCGACATGCCTGCTTATATTGAAGCAACGGGCATGAACGGACAAGCGGCGTCCCGCGGGAAGCGTTACGAATTCCTGCTCGGCGTCGCCCATACATACGGGGCGTCGCGCATCGCGCTCGCCCACCATGCCGACGACCAGGCGGAGACCGTGCTCATGCGGATTTTACGCGGAACGGGGCTCTCGGGGCTCGCCGGCATTCCCGTTTCGCGTTTCGAAAAAAACGTGGAACTTATTCGGCCGCTTTTGCGTAAATACAAGGCAGACATCCTGCGCTACTGTGATTTGTGGGCCATTCCGTACAGCCACGACAGCAGCAACGGGCAGCGGTATTATTTCCGCAACGCCGTCCGGCTCGATATCCTGCCGTATTTGTCGGCGTACAACCCGCAGCTGCCGCAGTCGCTGGTACGATTGGCGGAACTGGCTTCGGCCGAGGATGATTGGCTGGCGCTGGAAACGAAGGCGGTATATGATCGCCTGGTCCTGCCTCACCGCGAAGGATGCCAATTGAATCGCAAAGCGCTGCTCGGTTTGCACGTCGCTTTACAAAGGAGATTGATTAAACTAATATTGAGTTATATTGGCTTGGATACGGAACCCTCTTCATTCGAAAGCGTGGAAACGATACGGCTTGCAGCCTCCGGGAGCGCGGCCACGACGTGGAGCTTCGATGCAGGCAGCGGCATCCGGTTCGTACGCGAGTACGACGAATTGCGCTTCATCCGCGCCTCGGAGCCGGGACGGAAATCCGTCGCTTCGGGCGGATACGCTTACGCAGTGGCGGAAGGGACGACATCCCTCAGCCTGCCCGAAGCGGAAGCGATTTTGTCGTTCGAGGAGACGGCTGCGGCGGGCGCGCAGCGACCGGGAAACCGGCTGGAGGCGCTGTTCGACGCGGACGCGATCCGCTACCCGCTCACGGTACGGAACCGGCGGCCCGGCGACCGTATGGCGGTGCTTGGTTTAAACGGCACCAAAAAAGTACAAGATATGTTCGTTGACGATCGCGTGGCTCCCTCGCGCCGCGAAGCGCTCCCGATCGTCGTGGACGCCAATGGACTGGTGCTATGGATTCCGGGCATCCGCAGATCGGCTTCGGCGTTGGTCACGGATGCGACGAAGCGCGTCCTGCGCATGAAAGCGCGATTTACGTCGGATTTTACCGATTGACGAATTGTCCGAATAAGATGCGCGGAACCATTCATAGTATAGGCAAGAAACATTAGGAGGGCCCGTGTTGCTGAACGACATTCAAGAAGTGCTTTACGACGCAGACCAAATTCAGCAGAAGGTACAGGAGCTTGGCGAAACCATCAGCCGCGAGTTCGAAGGACGCAATCCCCTTGTCATCTGCGTGCTCAAGGGCGCGTTTATTTTTATGGCGGATTTGGTCAAAACCATTACCATTCCGCTCGAGATCGACTTTATGGCGGTGTCCAGCTACGGTCAATCGACCAAGACGAGCGGGGTCGTCAGGATCATTAAGGACCTTGACGCTTCGGTGCAGGGCCGCGACGTCCTCATTGTCGAAGACATCATCGACAGCGGGCTGACGCTCAGCTACCTCATCGACGTGCTTGAGCGCCGCAACGCCAAATCCATCACGCTGGTCACGCTGTTCGACAAGCCGGCGGGCCGCAAGGTGGAGCTGGAGGCGGACTATAAAGGCTTCGTGCTGCCGGACGCGTTCGTCGTCGGGTACGGGCTCGATTACGCGGAGCAATACCGCAACCTGCCGTTTATCGGCATCTTGAAGCCCGAGGTTTACGAGAAGTAACAGAACCACAACAAGGATGCAATCCGCCTTGTCAGACGGCTCCCGCTCGCCGGGGGCTTCTCGTGCAGGGTCCACTTAGTTTTTGCGTCTTGAGAGGAGGTAGGGGATGAATCGGATCATCCGCAACACTGGCTTTTATTTGATTATTTTTTTGGTGACCGTCGGGATCTTCCAATTTATCAGCAGCCAAAACGACTCCAGCACGGAAATTCGTTACGACCAGTTCAGGCAGGAATTGCAAAACAATAACATTGCGGAACTGCAGTACCAATTCGACGGGTATTCGTACTTGATCACGGGGGAGTACAAGAAGAAGCCGGAGGGCGTAGACTCCAACCAGTTCTACACCCACTCCAACGTCGAGGAATTCGTCGTGAAGGAAGTGTACGACGCGCAGGTCAAGAACGGGTTCGAGATGAAGAGCAAGCCGATGGAAGGCCAAAGCATCTGGCTCACCTTCCTGACGTCGATCATCCCGTTCGTGATTATCTTCATCCTGTTCTTCTTCCTCATTAATCAAGCCCAGGGCGGCGGCGGCAAAGTCATGAACTTCGGCAAAAGCCGCGCCCGGCTATATAACGAAGAGAAGAAACGCGTCACGTTCGAGGACGTGGCTGGCGCAGACGAAGAGAAGCAGGAGCTCGTCGAAGTGGTCGAGTTCCTGAAGGATCCCCGCAAATTCGCGGCCGTCGGCGCGCGCATCCCGAAAGGGGTGCTCCTCGTCGGACCTCCGGGTACCGGTAAAACACTCCTCGCTCGCGCTGTCGCAGGCGAAGCGGGCGTGCCGTTCTTCAGCATCTCCGGTTCCGACTTCGTGGAAATGTTCGTCGGCGTCGGCGCATCCCGCGTCCGCGACCTGTTCGAGAACGCGAAGAAGAACGCGCCGTGCATCATCTTCATCGACGAGATCGACGCCGTCGGCCGTCAGCGCGGCGCCGGCCTCGGCGGCGGACACGACGAGCGCGAGCAGACGCTCAACCAGCTCCTCGTCGAAATGGACGGCTTCGGCGCGAACGAAGGCATCATCATCGTCGCGGCGACGAACCGTCCGGATATTCTCGACCCGGCTTTGCTGCGTCCAGGCCGCTTCGACCGTCAAATCACGGTCGACCGTCCGGACGTCAAAGGCCGCGAAGCGGTCTTGAAAGTCCACGCGCGCAACAAGCCGCTGACCCGCGACGTCAAGCTCGACGTCATCGCCAAGCGCACAACCGGCTTTACGGGCGCGGATCTGGAGAACCTGCTGAACGAAGCGGCGCTCCTCGCGGCACGCCGCAACAAGAAGGACATCGGCATGATCGAGGTCGACGAAGCGATCGACCGCGTCATCGTCGGCACGGAGAAGCGCAGCCGGATCATCAGCGACCGGGAGAAGCGGATCGTCGCCTACCACGAAGCGGGTCACACGATCGTCGGGTACTTCCTGGAGCACGCCGACCAAGTGCATAAAGTCACCATCATCCCGCGCGGACGCGCAGGCGGCTACGTCATCATGCTTCCGAAAGACGGCGACCGCATGCTGACGACCAAACAGGAATTGCTCGATAAAGTGACCGGCCTGCTCGGCGGCCGCGTCGCCGAGGAGATTTTCATCGGCGAGATCGGCACCGGCGCCTACAGCGACTTCAAGCAAGCGACCGGCATCGTCCGTTCCATGATCATGGAATACGGCATGAGCGACAAGCTCGGCCCGATGCAGTTCGGCAGCTCGCAAGGCCAGGTGTTCCTGGGCCGCGACATCGGACACGAGCAGAACTACTCCGATGCGATCGCCTACGAGATCGACCAAGAGATGCAAGCGATCATCCAAGCGTGCTACGCCCGAGCGAAGGAGCTGCTCACCGAGAAGAGCAAGGAAGTGCATCTGATCGCGCAAACCTTGCTGAGCGAAGAGACCCTGGAGCTCGAGCAAATCAAACGCCTGATCGAGAGCGGTTCGATCGCGGGTGACACCGGCGGCCCGGTTACGACCGAGGAGCCGAAGGGCGACCCGATCGTCGATACGATCGGCGGCGTGAAAGTGCGCATCCAAACCAAAGAAGCCGGCGATATCGTCACGCCTCCGGTCGATCCGGACAGCGGCAACGACGAGGGCAACGGCAACGGGAACGGAAGCGGCCCGCAGCAACCATAAGCCCGATATCAATCGATATCCGACCACCCTTTGCAGACATGGTCTGCAAGGGGTGGTTTTTTTGTGGGCGGCACTCGTCGCTTGGCCGAATTCCAAGCAGAACCAAGCCTCAGGGACGCGGGTTCTGTTCCGGCGCGCCAATCGTTCGAAATTGGGGAATATGCCCGCTTTTGTGTGTTGACAGCATACCGGAACGTGTGTAAATTAAATGTTAATTACTGATATTGCCGACTGTGAGTCATGGGTTTGGCAAGGACGGGCCGGCGGCATCGATCTTGTTCAGATTCGCGCTCTCGATTATAAAGCGGCACAAACAGGCATGAGGGCAGATACGCCCGTTTATTTTGGCAGGGTTTGTGCATCTGTTCACAAAGTCAGGGAGAAGAGGAGTAAAGGCCATGGAAGCATTAGCGCTCGAGCGCAAAGCAGAGCAAAATCGCGGATTGCGGGAACGGTTGCTGCAGCTGAAGAAAGAACGAAATGCCATTATTCTTGCCCATTATTACCAGCGCGACGAAATTCAGGAGGTCGCGGATTTCCGCGGCGACTCGTTCCTGCTTGCCCAGAAGGCGGCCGAAACCGATGCCGACGTCATCGTATTTTGCGGCGTTCACTTCATGGGGGAGAGCGCTAAAATTCTGGCGCCGAACAAAACGGTCATCATTCCGGACGAGCGCGCCGGCTGCCCGATGGCCGACATGGTCAACGTCGACGGCCTGCGCAAGCTGAAGGCGCAGCATCCGAACGCGAAGGTCGTGACGTACATCAATTCCTCGGCCGAGATCAAAGCGGAGACCGACATTTGCTGTACGTCGGCGAACGCGGTGCGCGTGGTCAATTCGGTCGACGCCGACGAGATCATCTGGGTGCCGGACAAGAACCTCGGCCATTACGTACAGCAGAAGACCGACAAGAAGATGATCATCTGGGAAGGCTATTGCAATACGCATGACATGCTGACCGTGAAGGACGTCGAGGAGATGAAAGCGAAACATCCGAACGCGCAGTTCGTCGTGCATCCCGAATGCCGTCCGGAAGTCGTAGCGCTCGGCGATTTCGTCGGCAGCACGACCGCCATCATTAAATACTGCAAGGAATCCGACTGCCAGGAATTCATCGTCGGCACGGAGGACGGGACCGGCTACCAGCTTCGTCTGGACAGCCCGGACAAGACGTTCCACTTCGCGACGAAGTATCTGGTATGCCCGAACATGAAGGTCAACAACCTGAAGAAGCTCGTGAAGAGCCTGGAAACGATGCAGCCGCAAATCTACGTGCCGGATGACGTTGCCGCCAAGGCGCGGTTGTCGCTCGAACGCATGCTGCAAGTGAAGTAACGCTGTAGCAACGCCGCTCCCCACTTTCCAAAAAGAAGGGAAAGCATCGATATGATTCCACGTTATCTCGTAGACGAGCAGCTCGAGGAGCTGCCGGTATTGCATAAAGACGTCATTGTGATCGGGGCCGGCATTGCCGGCCTCTTTACCGCCATCAAGGCGAGCGAGCGGAACGACGTGCTCATGATCACGAAGAAGTCGCTGCTCGACAGCAACACGCGCTACGCGCAGGGCGGCATCGCCGCCGTCATCTCGGAAGACGACAAGCCGGAGTATCATCTTCAGGATACCTTGGCCGCCGGAGCCGGACTGTGCTCCGAGGAAGCGGTCGACGTGCTTGTGCATGAAGGCACCGAGGGCGTGCAGGATTTGGTGGGCATGGGCACGAAGTTTGATATCGAGAACGGCGAGTTCGCCTTGACCAAAGAAGGCGCGCACAGTCAGCGCCGGATTCTGCATGCCAACGGCGATGCCACGGGCTATGAGATCGTTCGTGCACTTTCGGAGAAAGCGGTGGCCAACCCCCGCATCGAAGTGTGGGACGATCATTTTGTCATTGACCTCGTGACCGACGACAACGTGTGCGTGGGCGTCCTCGTACAGAAGCCGGACGGACAGCGCCTGATCGTGCGCGGGAAGGCGACGGTTCTGTGCTCCGGCGGCACCGGGCAACTGTACCGGTATACGACGAATCCGGAGGTGGCGACGGGCGACGGCATCGCCATGGCGTACCGGGCGGGCGCCGACATCCGGGACATGGAGTTCGTGCAATTCCATCCGACGTCGCTCTGCTATCCGGGCGCGCCGCGGTTTCTGATCTCGGAGGCCGTCCGCGGCGAAGGCGCCTATCTGCGCAACATTCGCGGCGAGCGCTTCATGGCGAAGTACCACGAGCAGCTCGAGCTCGCGCCCCGCGACGTGGTCGCCCGCGCGATCGTCAGCGAGATGGAGGAGACGAAGTCGACGTTCGTGTACCTGGACGTGACGCACGAATCCGCGGAGATGGTCAAGCATCGTTTTCCAAATATCTACCAATACTGTCTAACCTACGGCCTCGATTTGACCACGGACTGGATTCCGGTGGCGCCGGCGGCGCATTATATGATGGGCGGCGTTTCGACCGATTTGAACGGCGAAACGAGCATCTCCCGTCTATTCGCCTGCGGCGAATGCTCGTCGACGGGCGTGCATGGCGCGAACCGGCTCGCGAGCAACTCGCTGTCCGAAGCGATCGTCTTCGGCCGTCGCATCGTCGAGCGCATCAACGCGCTGGAACCGATGGACCGGGAGCTGCGCGCGCATATGCATTCGCTGTCGCGGACCGATGCCCCGATCCAGGCCGTCGTCGAGAAGCGGCTGAAGCTGCAAAAAATCATGGTACGCTACGCCGGCTTGAAGCGCAACGCGAACGGGCTGCGCAAAGGGCTCGAGGAACTGGGGCGGCTCAGCTCGATCTTCCGCTCCGTCATCGCGAAGCGCGAAGACTACGAGTTCGCGAACCTGCTGACCTGCGCGCTGCTGACGACGGAGGCCGCGCTGATACGGGAAGAAAGCCGGGGCGCGCACAGCCGCGAGGATTTCCCGAACCGGGACGACGAGATATGGCGCAAGCACGTCGTGCTCAATCGCGAGCACGGCTTAACGGAGGAGCGAGTCGAATATGTTTGAAGCAACGTTGGCAGCGGCCGGCGGCCTTAGCCTGGACGCGGTGCGCGCGCAGATCCGCGCATGGCTGGCCGAAGATATCGGCACGGGCGACATTACGAGCTGGGCGACAATTCCCGCGGGAAGCCGGTCGAAGGCGATCATCCACGTGAAGGAACCCGGCGTGCTTGCCGGCATTCCGGTCGCGCGGCTGGTGTTCGAGGTCGTGGACCCGGCACTCGAGTTCCGCCCGCTCGCCGCGGACGGTGACGCCGTCGCGAAGGGCGACGTCATCGCGGAGGTAGAGGGAAGCACGCACAGCATCCTGACCGGCGAACGGTTGGCGCTGAACCTGATGCAGCGCCTGTCCGGCATCGCGACGAAGACACGCGCGTTCGTGGACGCGCTCGAGGGGTTGCGGACGCGGCTCGTGGATACGCGCAAGACGACGCCGGGTCACCGGATGCTGGAAAAATACGCGGTTCGGGTCGGGGGCGGCCATAATCACCGCTTCGGCTTGTACGACGCGGTCATGATCAAGGATAATCATATTAAGGGGTCGGGCGGCATCACGGGCGCGGTGAAGGCCGCGCGCGCGGCGATCCCGCATACGATGAAGATCGAGGTGGAGACGGAGTCTCTCGTGCAGGTGGAAGAAGCGCTCGCTTGCGGCGCCGATATCATCATGCTCGACAACATGCCGCGGGAGGACATGCGCGAAGCCGTGCGCGTCATTAAGGGGCGCGCGCCGCACGTCATCGTCGAAGCGTCGGGCAACGTCCGGCTGGACACGGTGCGCGCGATCGCGGAATGCGGCGTGGACGTCATCTCGGTCGGCGGCCTCACGTACTCGTTCCAATCGCTCGACATCAGCCTCGACCTGCACGGCAAGAAGGGAGGCGCTTCCGCATGATCGTCGTCGTAGACGTAGGCAACACGAACATCGTGCTCGGCATCTACGAAGGCCGGAAGCTGCTGTATCACTGGCGCCTCAGCACGAACCGCTCGGCGACCGTGGACGAATACGGCATCATGATCCACAATTTGTTTCAGATCGCGAACGTGCGGCTGGATCAGATCCAGGGCGTCATCATCTCCTCCGTCGTGCCGCCATTGATGCGGACGCTGGAGCAGCTGAGCCAGAAGTACCTGCGCAAGGCGCCGCTGGTCGTCGGCCCGGGCATTAAGACGGGGCTAAACATTCGGTACGAGAATCCGCGCGAGGTCGGCGCGGACCGGATCGTCAACTCCGTGGCGGGCATCGAGAAGTACGGGACGCCGCTCATCGTCGTGGATTTCGGCACGGCGACGACCTTCGACTACATCGACGCCGACAACAATTATTTAGGCGGCGCCATCGTGCCGGGCATCGGCATTTCGACGGAAGCGCTGTACCAGCGCGCCGCGAAGCTGCCGCGCATCGAGCTGATGCGGCCGAAGAGCGTCATCGGGCGGAATCCCGTTACGTCCATGCAGGCGGGCATTATTTTCGGCTACGCCGGGCAAGTCGACGGCATCGTGAACCGGATCCGCAAGGAATTCGGCGTTAGTCCGCGCGTAATCGCCACGGGCGGGCTGGCCGATTTGATCGCGGCGGAGTCGGAGACGATCGAGGAAGTCGATCCGCTCCTGACCTTGGAAGGACTGCGCATGATTTACGAACGGAACCAGGATTGAACCGATACCGGCCATTGTCCGCAGCTACGCCGACAGCAGGGATTCGACATATAGGCAACATCTAAGGAGGCCATCGCACCATGGCAGAAGAAACGAACAACAAGCACGATTATCTCGTGCGGGGCACCGCTTGGAGCGGCCAGCTGCGCGTGTTTGCCGTGCGGACGACAGAGCTCGTCGAGGAGCTGCGCAGGCGGCATCAGACGCTGCCGACGGCGACGGCGGCACTCGGCCGGACCGCGACGGCCGGCGCCATGATGGGAGCGATGCTGAAAGGCAGCGAGAAGCTGACGATTCAGGTCAAAGGTGACGGTCCCGTCGGGCAAATCGTCGTGGATGCCAACGCGAACGGCGAAGTCCGCGGCTACGTCGACAACGGGCAGGTTCTGCTGCCGAGCAACGCGCTCGGCAAGCTGGACGTGGCCGGCGCGGTCGGACGCACCGGCTACATGCACATCATCAAGGATCTCGGGCTCAAGGAGCCTTACCGCGGCAGTACGCCGATCGTATCGGGCGAGCTCGCGGAGGACTTCACGTATTATTTCGCGACGTCCGAGCAGACGCCGTCCGTCGTCGGGCTGAGCGTGCTGGTCGACGAGTACGGCAGCGTTATTTCCGCGGGAGGCTTCATCGTGCAGGTGCTGCCGGGAATGCCGGAGGACGAAGTCGCGAAGCTCGAGGCGGCCTTGGCTGGCATGCCGGCGATCTCCGCACTGATGGAGCAAGGCGAGACGCCGGAAGGGCTGCTGCGCTGGGTCGTGGGCGAAGACGTGCAGCTGATGGACGAGCTGGACATCGCATTCAAGTGCCAATGCTCCAAAGAACGGGTGGAGCGCACGCTGATCAGTCTGGGCGAGCATGAACTGAGACAGATCATTGAAGAAAACGGACAAGCTGAAGTCGAGTGCCATTTCTGCAACGAGAAGTATGTGTTTGACCGCCCGCAGCTGGAGATGCTGCTCGAACAGGCGAAGCCGAAACCGATGCAATAATCGGAGGCCGAGCGATCATGAAGAAGGACCGGGTGCTGCAGCTGATCGTACTGCTGCAAGCATTATGTTTGATAGTGATGGCGCTGCTCGTCGTCTATCGCGTGCTGCTCCCGCCGAAGGCCGAGCCGCAGGTGCCGCCCGGAGGCGCGCAGGGACAGAAGGACGCGCAGCCGATCGAGCCCGACCCGGTCGTGGCTAGAGTCGGCGGCGAGCAGATCACGGAGAAGGAATTGAGCGGCCGGTTGCGCGAGCAATACGGCGACGCCGTGCTGCGCACGCTCATGGTCCAAGCGGCGATCCGCCTGGAGGCGAAAGCGTATGGGCTAAGCGTGGCGGACGGCGAGGTGGACGACGAGCTGGCTAGGATGATGGCGGGATACGACGGTCCGGAATCGTATTACGACGCGATGAAAGAGCAGCTCAGCCTGTCCCCGGACGAGATCCGGGAGGACGCGAAATACCGGCTGCTGCTGGAGAAGATCGCGGTTCGGACCGCGGACGTCGGCGACGGCGAGGTGGAGGCGTATATCGCGGACAACCCGCAAGAGTTCGCGCCGCATACGCAGCTGCGGATCGCGTGGATTTTGTCGAAGACCGAGAAAGACGCCGAAGACGTGCTTCAGCGGCTCGAGGACGACGAGGATTTCGGGCTGATGGCCAAGACCTATTCCATCGACGCCGTCACGGCGCAGGACGGCGGCGATCTGGGTTATATCGACGCGGACGACCCGCTCGCGGATCCGGCCATGCTTGCCGCGGCGAAGGAGCTGAACGTCGGGGATACGACGGGACCGGTCAAGGTCCGGGAAGGGTATGCCGTCGTCCGCCTCACGGAGAAGGAGACGGACGCGCAGTTGGATCCGCAGAAGATCCGCGACCAAGCGCTCAAGGAAATCGCGCTGTCCAAGCTGAACGGCCAACAGGCGATCGAGGACGGGTTGCTTGCCAAATACCATGCGGCGGTGCTGCCTTAGGCACCGGGACGAAGCGCCTAGTTCGACGAAACTCGCTATTGACAAGAGCTGTCACCGATTGTTAAGATGTAAGTAATACCTACTGAATTAGTCGGAATAAGGAGGAGCTACTTACATGGCTAAAATTGTACAGAGCGTTACGGAACTGATCGGGGATACGCCGCTTGTCCGTTTGAATCGTCTGGTGCCGGAAGACAGCGCGGAAATTTACGTGAAGCTGGAGTATCAGAATCCGGGCGCAAGCGTGAAGGACCGGATCGCCATCAGCATGATCGAAGTGGCCGAGCAAGAGGGACGCATCAAGCCGGGCGACACGATCGTGGAGCCGACGAGCGGCAACACCGGCATCGGTCTGGCCATGGTCGCCGCGGCGAAGGGCTACAAGGCGATTCTCGTCATGCCGGAAACGATGAGCATCGAGCGCCGCAACCTGCTTCGCGCTTACGGCGCCGAGCTCGTGCTGACGCCTGGGGCCGAAGGCATGAACGGTGCCGTCCGCCGCGCGGAAGAGCTGCAAGCCGAGAATCCGTCCTACTTTATTCCGCAGCAATTCAAGAACCAAGCGAATGTGAAGATCCACCGCGAAACGACGGGTCCCGAAATCGTCGAAGCGATCGACTCGCTGGACGGCAAGCTGGACGCGTTCGTGGCGGGCATCGGCACGGGCGGCACGATCTCCGGTGCCGGCGAAGTGCTGAAAAAGAGTTTCCCGGGCATCAGAATCGTGGCGGTCGAACCGGCGGCGTCTCCGCTGCTGTCCGGCGGCAGCCCGGGCGGTCACAAGATCCAGGGGATCGGCGCGAATTTCATCCCTGAGATTCTGAACCGCGAAATCTACGACCAAGTCATTACGATCGAGAACGACGAGGCGTTCGAGACGGCGCGCCGCGTGGCCAAGGAAGAAGGCATTCTGTGCGGCATTTCCTCCGGCGCAGCGATCTTCGCGGCGTTGAAAGTAGCGAAGGAGCTCGGCAAAGGGAAGCGCGTCGTGGCGGTCGTTCCGTCCAACGGCGAGCGTTACCTGTCCACGCCGCTGTTCAACTTCGAGAACTGATTCTGGCCGCGCGGCCGGCCATACGGAGAGGGGACCCTGGCGAAGGGGTCCTCTTTTTGCATCCGGTCTCGCGAGGCCCGGCCCGTCCTGCTGCGAGACGATGCGCGTCAGCGCGGCGGTGCTTCGTGCATTTAAGCGCTGTCCGCCGCGCTCCTTTTTTCGGTGCGCTGTACCGTCATGCTCTGTACCTCCGCATGCCACGGTGCGGTCCGTGCATCGCCCTTCCCTTTTCGGCGCAATTTCGGTATACTAGCTTCCAACCGAGAGCCTACGGCTCCTGAAACGATGAACGGCGAAGAAGCGGAGGGCTTTGGACGTGGAACGGACCGCCTTGAATGATTGGCTGACCTGGCAGGCGCAGGGCTATACATCGCTGCCGCTACTGGCGCAGCGCCCCCTTGAAGGAGCGGAGGGCGGCCGGCCGGCTTCCTGGGAGGCTGCCTGGCAGGAGGGCGCGCCCCACGCGTTCGTGCTGGAGAGCGGCAAGACCGGCCGGTACACGTATTTGGGATTGGCACCGGCCTCTGTCATCCGAGGGAATGAGGTCCGCGGCGAAGCGGTAGACGCCGCGACCGGAGCGCGGACTGTATACGAGCAGAAGCCGCTGGAAGCGGTTCGCAGCTGGATGGGCGGGCGCCGGGCGCCGCGCGTGCCGGGCGCGCCGAAGTGGACGGGCGGCTGCGCGGGCTTCTGGAGCTATGACGTCATCCGCACCATCGAGCGGCTCCCAGAGCTCGCCGAGAACGATCTCGGGCTGCCGGACTACCTCTTTATGCGGATGGACGAGCTGTGGATTCTCGATCATGCGGCGATGCGGCTGTACGCCGCGGTTCATACCGAACTGCCGGCGGAGGCCGCGCCGGCGGAGCTGGAGGCGCTGTACGCGCAGGCTTGCGCCCGGGCGGATCGCATGATGGCGCGATGGGCGTCGTTCGCCGAAGGGCGGGCGGGTGCCCAAGCGGAGAAGCTCCGGGACGAGCGGCTGCGCTTCATGGCGGACGAGGCCGCGGCGGTCGAGGCGGAATCGGCGGACGGTATCGCGTCGCCGTTCGCGAAGGAAGCATATGAAGCGGCCGTCGAGCGCATTCGGGCGTATATCGCGGCTGGCGACGTATTCCAGGTGAACCTGTCCCGGCGGCAGGACCGGGCGTTCCGAGGCGACCCTCGCGAGCTGTACGAATGGCTGCGCCTCGTCAATCCGTCCCCGTATATGGGCTACGTCGGCGTGCCGGACTTTCAGCTCGTCTCCGCGTCGCCGGAGCTGCTCGTGGAGCTGACGGACGGAAAGCTGGCGACCCGGCCGATCGCGGGGACGCGTCGCCGGGGACGGACCGCGGAAGAGGACCGGCGGATGGCGGCGGAGCTGCTGGGGACGGAGAAGGAACGGGCCGAGCACATCATGCTCGTCGATCTGGAGCGCAACGACCTCGGCCGCATCTCCGCCTACGGCTCCGTCAAGGTCGAGGAGCTGATGGTCATCGAGTACTACAGCCACGTCATGCATTTGGTTTCCCAGGTGGAAGGCACGATTGCGGAAGGGAAGGACGCGTACGACGTCATCGCCGCGACCTTCCCTGGCGGCACGATCACCGGGGCGCCGAAGATCCGCACGATGGAGATCATCGAGGAGCTGGAACCGACGCGGCGCGGGCCGTACACGGGCTCGATGGGGTGGATTGACTACAACGGGGATATGGAATTTAATATTATTATCCGTACGATGGTCGTGAAGGACGAAGTCGTCCATGTACAAGCCGGGGCCGGCATCGTCATCGATTCCGTGCCGGAACGGGAGCATTTCGAGTCCATGAACAAGGCGAAGGCGTTGTGGAAGGCGATTCAATACAGCGAGCGGCGGGCGGCGCCGGTCGGCACATCGGCCGGCGGCGGACGGACCGCATCCGAAGGGGGAAACGCGCATGATATTGGTCATCGATAACTATGATTCGTTTACGTACAACTTGGTGCAATATTTGGGCGAGCTGGGCGAAGACATCGTCGTGAAGCGCAACGACGAGATCGATTTGGACGGGATCGCCGCGCTTAGGCCAGACCATATTCTCATTTCGCCCGGACCGTGCAGCCCGAACGAGGCTGGCATCAGTCTCGCGCTCATCGACCGGTTCAAAGGCGAGATTCCGATTTTCGGCGTCTGCCTCGGCCATCAGGCGATCGGACAAGCGTTCGGCGGCGACGTCGTGCGCGCGGAGAAGCTGATGCACGGCAAAACGTCGCCGATCTTCCATGACGGCCGCACCGTCTTTGCAGGGATTCCTTCGCCGTACACGGCGACCCGGTACCACTCGCTGATCGTCAAGCGCGAGACGCTGCCGGACTGCCTCGAGATCAGCGCCGAGACGGAAGAAGGCGAGATCATGGGTCTTCGCCACAAGGAGTACCCGATCGAAGGCGTGCAGTTTCACCCGGAATCGATCATTACCGAGCACGGGCTGACGCTGCTGCGCAATTTCCTCGGCATGCGTGCGGGCGCGGCGCGATGAACGTCGGATGGAATGGCGGTATCAAGCGCCAGGAGGAAGCCGTGATCTCGGTCTACGATCACGGTTTTTTGTATGGGATGGGTTTGTTCGAGACCTTCCGGACGTACGGGGGACGGCCGTATTTGCTTGAGCGGCACTTGGCCCGTCTGGCCGAAGGCTGCCGGTCGATCGGCATTCGGTACGAGCCGGAAGCAGGGCAGATACGGAGCTGGCTGCGGGAACTCATGGCGGCCAACGGGCTGGATGAGGCGTACGTGAGGCTGACGGTGAGCGCCGGCGAAGGCGTGCTCGGGCTGCCGGCCGGCGACTACGAAGCGCCGAATGCGCTGCTGCTCGTCAAGCCGCTGCCTCCGGCTGCTCCGGAGATCTATACGAATGGCCGCGAGCTCGTGCTGCTGGCCACGCCGCGCAACACGCCGGAAGGCGGGATCCGGCTAAAATCTTTGCATTACATGAATAATATCGTCGCCAAGCGGGAATTAACGGCAATAGGCGCATCGCCCGGCGCGGAAGGACTTATGTTGACGCGGGAGGGCCGGCTGGCCGAGGGCATCGTGAGCAATCTGTTCTTTGCGCGCGGGGGCCGGATCTACACCCCGTCGATCGAGACGGGCATTCTGCCCGGCGTGACGCGCCGGCGGGTCATCGAACTCGCCGCCCGCGCAGGGATCGCGGTCGAGGAAGGCTTGTACGGCTGGGATGCGCTCGCCGGCGCCGACGAGGCGTGGGTCACCAATTCCGTGCAGGAGCTGGTGCCGGTCACGACGCTGCGGGACCGCGAAGGCCGGACCCGCGCGATAAGCGGCGGACAAGCGGGAACGATCACAAGCCGCCTGCTGGCGCTGTATCGGGAGGATACGAAGCAATGAAGACACTCTATTCGCTGCATCCGGACTGGCCGTTCCGGCGAACGTACGCGTTTGCGGACGGCGTGAGGCTGGAGCTCGGCAAACGCACGCTGATCATGGGCATCCTGAACGCGACGCCGGATTCGTTCTCGGACGGGGGGCGCTATACGACGGTCGAAGCCGCGGTCGCCCACGCGCGGCAGCTGGCGCAGGACGGCGCGGACATCATCGACATCGGCGGAGAGTCAACGCGGCCCGGCTTCGCGGCGGTTCCGCTCGAGGAGGAGCTACGGCGCGTGGTGCCGATCATTCGCGCCATCCGGGAAGCGCTGCCGGAGATGCCGCTGTCCATCGATACGTATAAGGCCGAGACGGCCAGGCAGGCGCTCGAGGCGGGCGCGCATATCATCAACGATATTTGGGGGCTGAAGGGCGATACGCGGATGGCGGAGGTCGCGGCGGCTTACCGCTGCCCGGTCATCATCAGCCACAATCGGCACGACCGGGACTATCGCGATTTGACGGCGGACGTCATCTCGGACTTGCGCGGCAGCGTCGCGCTCGCGAAGGCGGCCGGCGTATCGGATGCGGCCATTTGGCTCGATCCCGGCATCGGCTTCGCCAAGACGCACGATGACAACCTGGCCCTCATGAACGAGCTGCACCGGCTGACCGCGGAGGGGTATCCCGTGCTGCTCGGCACGTCCCGCAAGAAGTTCATCCGCGAGACGCTGGGGCTCGCGTCTGACGAAGTCGGCTACGGCACGGCGGCCACGACGGTGCTCGGCATCGCCCAGGGCTGCCAACTCGTCCGCGTCCACGACGTGCGCCCCAACCGCGAGGCGGCGGCGATGACCGACGCGATCGTTTACCCGCGTTAGCGGCGCGGAGCCGGCGGCCGGACCGCCGTGCTTATGGCGAACCCATCGGAAGGAAAGGGGAGGATGGCAGTGGATACGATGACGCTGCGGGGGATGCGCTTTTTCGGGTACCATGGCGTGTTCCCGGAGGAGAACAAGCTGGGACAGCAGTTTTTCGTCGATTTGACCTTGCGGCTCGACCTGTCGGAGGCGGCGGAGAACGACGATTTGGAGGCGACCGTCAATTACGCCGAGGTCCACGCGTTCGTGAAGACGATCGTCGAAGGGCCGCCGTTCAAACTGATCGAAGCTTTAGCCGGTCACATTGCATCGGCCGTGCTCGACGCTTATACTAGTGTAAATGAAGTGACGGTTGCGGTAACGAAGCCGCATCCGCCGTTCGAGATTTATTTCGACGGCGTGACGGTGGAACTTTGCAGAAAGCGGGATGACCATGGAAGACAACAACCCGCCGGGAGATGACAAGCGGCTGACCCCGCGGAGTCATGCGCTTCATACGGCTTATATCGCGCTCGGCTCCAATGTCGGAGACCGGGTTCGTCTGCTTCGCGACGCGCTGAGCCTGCTTGGCGGGCATCCCGGCATCGAGGTGCTTCGGGCCTCGGCCGTATATGAGACTGAACCGGTCGGCTACACGGACCAGCCGGCATTTCTGAATATGGCCGCCGCTTTGGGCACAACGCTCGGGCCGCGCGAGCTGCTGCGCGCCATGCTCGGCATGGAGAAGCAGCTCGGGCGGACGCGGGACATCCGCTGGGGGCCGCGCACGATCGATCTGGATTTGCTGCTGTACGAAGAGACGGCGCTGGACGATGAAGAGCTGACGCTGCCCCATCCGCGGATGATGGAGCGGGCCTTCGTGCTCGTGCCGCTTGCCGATGTGCTGGAGAGCGGGCATCCGCTATACAGCGAGGCAGCCGAAGTCGCGCAGCGGGCCTTACAGGACAGAAGGGAAGGAATCGCGCTATGGAAAACGATCACTTGGCAGGGCGCGTCCGCGCATTCCGAAAACTGAAAGGATACACGCAGCAGGAGCTGGCCGCGAAGCTGGACGTTTCGGTCGCCGTGCTCGGCTCGTTGGAACGGGGAACGCGCAAGCCGGATCCCAAGCTGCTGGAACGCATTTCGGAGGCGCTCGGCATCAGCTACGCCGACTTGACCGCCGAATCGCAATAGCACGAAGCTTCACGAATACGAGTTTTGCAATACACTATATTATCTCTGCGAGTCAGAAGGGAGACTGGATGTCCATGCTCAAAATCGGAAACATCGAGATGAAAAACAACGTCGTGCTGGCGCCGATGGCAGGTGTGTGCAACCCGGCTTTTCGACTGATCGCCAAAGAGTTCGGCACCGGCCTCGTCTGCGCCGAAATGGTCAGCGACAAGGCGATTTTGCACGGCAACAAGCGCACGATGGAAATGCTGTTCGTCGACGAGCGCGAGAAGCCGCTCAGCCTGCAGATCTTCGGCGGCGACCGGGAATCGCTGGTGGAAGCGGCGAAAGTCGTCGATAAGCAGACGAACGCGGATATTATCGACATCAACATGGGCTGCCCGGTGCCGAAAGTGACCAAATGCGACGCGGGCGCCCGCTGGCTGCTCGATCCGAACAAGATTTACGAGATGGTGTCGGCCGTCGTCGACGCCGTGGAGAAGCCCGTCACCGTCAAGATGCGCATCGGCTGGGACAGCGAGCACGTCTACGCGGTCGAGAACGCGCAAGCCGTCGAGCGCGCGGGAGGTCAAGCGGTCAGCGTCCATGGCCGCACGAGGGAACAATTGTATACCGGTACCGCCAATTGGGATATTATAAGGGATGTTAAGCAGGCGGTCTCCATTCCAGTCATTGGCAACGGCGACGTCTTCACCCCCGAGGACGCGCGGAAGATTCTCGACCACACCGGCTGCGACGGGGTCATGATCGGCCGCGGCGCGCTCGGCAACCCGTGGATGCTGTACCGGACTGTGCACTATCTGACGACGGGCGAGCTGCTCGGCGATCCGACGCCGCGGGAGAAGATGGACGTCGCGATCCTCCACATGGACCGGCTCGTGAGCCTGAAGGGCGAATCGACCGCCGTTCGCGAGATGCGCAAGCACCTAGCCTGGTACCTGAAGGGCATTCCGGGAGCGGCGCGCGTGAAGGACGTCATCATGGAAGAGACCTCGCGCGATAAAATGGTGCAGATTTTGGGCGGTTTTGTCGAAGCCTTGGGCGAGAAGAGCGAAGCCCCGGTGGCTTCCGTCGCATCGAACCAGGACGCGGTCGCCTACCACTGACCGGAGTGCAAAGGATCCTTCGCGAATCCTTTGCGTTTCGCCAAGTTAAGCGATTACATTTTGATTTGCCTTTCGTTGACATATAGTTGAACTTGAAATATAATCTTCCAATAACAAACCGTCGCCAGGGTTTAGGAATGTCGACTGATTTCCGCGCGGTGTCATCACGGGCATGAAGCGTAATATAGTAAGTAACAGTGAATTCATACTCCGTATGAATAATGCCACACGACAGGAGAAATGGTACCATGAGCGATAAAGAGATTATTCTTACACAAGACGGTCTAACCAAGCTTGAGGACGAACTTGAGAACCTGAAATCCGTCAAGCGCCGGGAAGTGGCGGAACGGATCAAAGTGGCGATCGGGTACGGCGACATCAGCGAGAACTCGGAATACGAAGACGCGAAGAACGAACAGGCTTTTATCGAAGGCCGAATCATAACCTTGGAGAAAATGCTGCGCAACGCCCGCATTATCAATAACGACGAGATCGATATCGATACGGTGAGCATCGGCTCGATCGTCACGGTGGAAGATCTGGAGTTCGGCGATACGATGGAATACACGATCGTCGGCACCGCGGAATCCGATCCGCTTCACAATAAAATCTCGAACGAAAGTCCGGTCGGCAAGGCGATTCTCGGCAAAACCAAAGGAACCATCGTGGAAGTCAGCGTGCCCGCCGGCATCATTCAATATAAAATCGTCGATATTAAGAAATAAACAGGCATGCCTTTCGAAAAAGCTTCCTTGTGGAAGCTTTTTTCAACATAGAGGACCATTTTTGCTGTACAGTAAGGATTAGGCGCTAACCCGCGGCGGTCATCCGGCCGGCGGGTGGAATGAGAAGGAGATGAATTGCGTTGGAGCAAGGAAATGTTACGAATGAACAAGAATTAAGCGAGCTGCTGCGAATCAGAAGAGAGAAGCTCGACGACCTGCGGAACCTCGGAATCGACCCGTTCGGCGGGAAGTTCGAGCGGTCCCACCAGGCCCGGCAGATTCTCGCGGCTTACGATGATATGGGCAAGGACGAGCTCGAGGCGCAAAGCGCCGAAGTGGCGATCGCGGGACGGATCATGCAGAAGCGCGCCATGGGCAAAGCCAGCTTCGCACATATTCAGGACTTGAGCGGCAAGATTCAAATCTACGTCCGCAAGGACTCGGTGACAGAAACACAATACCAAGCGTTCGACATGCTCGACATCGGCGACATCATCGGCGTTCGCGGTACGGTGTTCAAGACGAATACGGGCGAGACGTCCGTGAAAGCGAAAGAAATCGAAGTGCTGTCCAAATCGCTGCTTCCGCTGCCGGACAAGTTCCACGGCCTGAAGGACGTCGAGCTCCGGTACCGCCAGCGCTACGTGGATCTCATTACGAATCCCGAAGTGCAGCAGACGTTTATTTCCCGTTCCCGCATCATCCAGTCGATGCGCCGGTACTTGGATTCGCTCGGCTACCTGGAGGTTGAGACGCCGACACTGCACGCGATCGCCGGCGGCGCGGCTGCTCGCCCGTTCATCACGCACCATAACGCGCTCGACATGCAGCTGTACATGCGGATCGCGATCGAGCTGCACTTGAAGCGTCTCATCGTCGGCGGCATGGAGAAAGTATACGAGATCGGCCGCGTGTACCGAAACGAAGGCATTTCGACGCGCCATAACCCGGAATTCACGATGATCGAGCTGTACGAAGCCTATGCCGACTACAAGGACATCATGGCGCTGACGGAGTCGCTGATCGCGCATATCGCGCAGGAAGTACTGGGCACGACCAAGATCATGTACCAGGGCCAGGAGGTCGACCTGTCGCCGCCATGGCGCCGCGTCTCCATGGTGGATCTGGTCAAGGAAGCGAAAGGCGTCGATTTCAGCGAGCAGATGACCGACGAAGAAGCTCATGCGCATGCCAAAGCCCATAATGTTAAAGTAGAGCCGCACTGGACATTCGGCCATATTCTCAATGCCTTCTTCGAGGAGTTCGTGGAACATACGCTCATTCAGCCGACGTTCGTCACGGGGCACCCGGTCGCCATTTCGCCGCTGGCGAAGAAGAGCGACGCGGACCCTCGGTTCACCGACCGGTTCGAGTTGTTCATCGTAGCGCGCGAGCACGCCAATGCGTTCACGGAGCTGAACGATCCGATCGACCAGCGCCAGCGTTTCGAAGCGCAGCTGCTGGAGAAAGAACAAGGCAACGACGAAGCGCACGAGATGGATGAAGACTTCATCCGCGCCCTGGAGTACGGGATGCCGCCGACCGGTGGTCTCGGCATCGGCATCGACCGGCTGGTCATGCTGCTGACCGACGCGCCGTCGATCCGTGACGTGCTGCTGTTCCCGCTCATGCGGGAGCGCGCGGGCGAGTCATAATAGCTAACGGAACGCAGGGTTATCCTTGCGTTCTTTTTTATTTCCCGGAGCGCCGCTACTGTATTTAATTTAAAAAGTTTTAAAAAAAGGGTTGCATGATCATGGACAACTATGATATATTAATCAAGTCGCCGCTGAGACATAGGCGAATGAGTAAGAAATATTTGTTCCTTGAAAACTGAACAATGAGCGACCTGTCAAAAGGTTTTAACAAGTAAGTCAGCGATGAGCTAACAAGCCATCCTGAAACTGATTGGCTTCGGCCGATCACTTTTATGGAGAGTTTGAT